>CAMNNA010000022.1 GCA_946545285.1 uncultured cyanobacterium
GTAGAAAAAGAAGAAATGATCAACAAGACATTTCGACTACCGTTAAAATTGGTAGACAGGTTGTATTCTGTAGCACAGGAAAAAGGTGTATCATTAAATAATTTAGTGCGTCAGTGCTGTGAATATGCACTAAAAAATTTAGACAAAAAAGATTAATTATTTTCCATATTCTTCTATATTAAACATTTTATACTGCAAGGCTTGAGTCAGGTGAATTGCAGTAATGTTTTCCGATTCATTAAGGTCAGCGATAGTTCTTGCAAGTTTCAAAACTCTGTCGTATCTTCTGCCTGAAAGTTGAAATTTTATTGCGGCAGCTTTTAGAATTTGCTTTGACTGTTCGTCTACTTGACAGTATTTTTTTATAAGTTTTGAGGTAAGTTCGGAATTTGTCAAAATCCCGTCATTTTTATACCGTTCAACTTGAATTTTACGTGCTTTTACAACTCTTTTTCTTATAGTTTCGGAAGTTTCTTCTTCTTTATTATAATTAATAAGTTCTGTCGGAGTTAATCGAGGAACATCAATTTGGAGATCAATTCTGTCTAACAATGGTCCGGACAATCTTGATAAATATCTGCTAATTTGGAAATCCGAACATGAACAATCTTTTTCTTTATCCCCAAAATATCCGCAAGGACAAGGATTCATTGCACCTAAAAGTATAAATTTTGCAGGATATTTTACTGAATGTAATGCACGCGAAATAGAAATTTCACCGTCTTCTAAAGGTTGTCTTAAAACTTCCAGAACTTGTCTTGGAAATTCTACCATTTCATCTAAAAACAAAACTCCGCGATGAGCCAAAGTTATTTCTCCAGGTTTTGGATTACTTCCCCCGCCTATTATCCCGTTTGCAGAAGCGGTATGATGAACCGAACGAAAAGATCTTTTTGTCACAAGCGGTTCATCTTCTTTTAATAATCCTGAAACACTGTATATTTTCGTTAATTCCAACGCTTCTTCCAATTCCAAAGGAGGAAGAATTGAAGGAAAACATTTTGCCATTAAAGTTTTTCCTGACCCCGGAGAGCCAATCATTAAAACATTATGACCGCCCGCAGCAGCAATTTCCAACGCTTTTTTTGCTTTTTTTTGACCTTTTACATCTTTAAAGTCAAAAGGATAATCTTCATCTCTTGATTCTTGCAAATATTTTCTTGCGTCTACTTCAGTTTTCGGAATTCTGTTTTCTGTAAAATGTCCCACAACATCAACCAAATGCTTTGCGCCGTAGACATTTATACCTTCTATTAATCCGGCTTCTTTTGCATTTTGATAAGGAACTATTACATTTTTTATCCCTGACTCTTTTAGTCCCAAAACTAAAGGTAGAACTCCTGTTGCAGGTCTTATTATTCCGTCTAAAGACAATTCGCCGACAAATGCGTAGTCTTGAGTTTGATCTTGAGTTAAAACTTCTTCTTCAATTAAAATCCCCACAGCTATAGGTAAATCAAATGCCGAACCCGCTTTTTTTAAATCAGCGGGAGCAAGGTTAACAACAAGTTTTCTTGAGGGGAATGTATAGCCTGAATTTTTTATGGCAGATTTTACTCTGTCACGTGCCTCAGTTATTGCAGTATCAGGAAGTCCGACTATTGAAAAAGCGGGTAAAGAATTTATTACATCCGTTTCGACCCAAACTTCATAAGCATTTAAACCGATTACTGCCCCTGTTTTTACTCTGTTAACCATACGGCTAATATATCACAAATATTATTATTTGTCTTTTGAGTAATATTATGATAAAATCATCTATGTATAAGGAAGTTAAATAAAATGAATAAGAAAATAGCTAAATTACAAAATAATATCGAATACATTTACAAAAAAAATGAAGATACTCCGCGAATTGCGCTATGCCTCGATTTTTCAATAAATCGTCCGGAATCAAAGTCAGGAGTTTATTCTCTTATTGCAAGACTTTTATTTCAAGGTACAAAAAAATATAATTCCGAAGAACTTGCCAATGAATTTGACAAATACGCAATTGCATTTTCAAGTGAAATTTTCCCGAATTTTTTGCGTTTAAGATTTGTTTGCTTAAATGAAGATTTTTCAAAAGCGTTAGAACTTTTAAATGATGTTGTTAAAAATTCAACTTTTGTAGAATTTGAAAAAGAAAAAATTAAACTTGCGGGAGAAATAACATCTGAACTTGATTCACCGCATGCACTGGCATCAGATGCTTATTGCAGAAAAATATTTGAAAATCATTATTATGGAGCATCCTTAACAAAAGTTTTAGAAACTCTCGATTCGATTGAAAAAAATGAAGTTATAAACTCTTACAATTACATTTTAAATAACAGCAAAAAAAGTTTAGCAATTGTCGGAGATATTGATTTGGATGAAATTCTTCCTCAAATTGAAGATACTATAGGTAAACTCCCAATTTCAACCGATAATAATTTTCATATTGACAAGCCGGAATTAAATGAAATAAAAAAATCCGAAATAATAAAATCAGATTTGAATCAAGCACATATCATAAAAGGCTGGCTTGTTCCGACATACGGGCAACAAGAGTATCCGGCTGTTGTACTTTTAAATGTAATACTTGGCGCAAGCGGAATGTCATCAAGATTATTCAGTGAACTAAGAGATAAACAAGGACTTGCATATGTCGTAAGAAGTTCTTATGAAACATTCAGACTTGCCGGTAACTTTATGATTTATATTGCAACAGAACCCCGTAATATTGAAACAAGTTTGAAAGGTTTTGATGAACAAATTGAAAAAATAAAATCAATACCGGTTTCCGATAAAGAATTAAATGACGCAAAATCAAATATCATAGGAAAATATGACCTGTTTGCAGAAACAAATATTCAACAAGCTTGCACTTATGCAAAATATGGAGTATTAGGACTCGGATTTAACTACTTTGAAGATATTAAAGAACAAATAAAAGCAGTAACATCAGAGCAAATTTTACATTGTGCTCAAAAATGTTTTGATTCCGACAAATACGTAATTTCTATCGTTAAACCTTAATTATTCCCCAAATCGGTTATTTTAAAATTCCTTTTATATGTAAATATTAAAAGAAAATGAAAGGAATTTAATATGTCAGAAAGATTGGGATTTTACAGATGCAGTGTATGCGGAAATATTGTGCAGGTTTTTCATGCCGGATTCGGAGAATTAGTTTGCTGCAACAAGCCTATGGAATTTTTATCCTCAAACAAAAATGATGAAGGCGCATCGGAAAAACATGTTCCCTCTTTCATTATGAAAGATGACGGAAATATTTTAATCCAAGTCGGGACTGAACTTCACCCGATGAGCGGAGAACATTATATTGAATTTATTGAAGCAGTTTATAAAGATAAAAATGAAATTTCAATCAAATTTTTACACCCCGGACAAATGCCGGTTTTTGATGTTCACGAAAACCCTTCTTCGGCTTATGAATACTGTAATATTCACGGACTTTGGGAAAATCGGAATTAGTATTTTGCTTAAGCCTGTTGAGATTGCAATTTAGCTTCAACATCTTTTTTTACTTGATAATCGGTGTTTTTGCCAAATTTTCTTGATAAAAGCATAATTGTCGGAGCAATTACACCCAAAACGCCAATGCAAGATCCGATATTTTTCAATACTGCGCCTCTTTTAAGTTTTCTTAGTTGTTTGAAAAATTCATCAGAAGTTTGCCCCGAAGTTAAATATTGATTATAAAGCTTTTCAAGTTTTTTGCTGACACCTTTCAATTCTTCTAAATTAATATATTGTCTTGTATCAACAAGATTTGAATCTTTTAATGTTTGAATTATGTCGGATTTTTTTGCAAAATCAATAACCAAATTCTTATTTTTTTGCTGAACTGCAAATTTATACATATCAACATCTGTTTTAGAAGAATTCAAAAATTCATCAATATGAGTTTTTACAGAACCGTTTGCAAAAGATTTTTCCAATATATCGGATTCAATCACTCTTGAATCAAGTTCTATTGATTTATTAAAGTGAGTTTGTGCGTATTTTTCAAAAGCTTTTGATAGAACAGGCCCTGCTCCGTACATAAATGCCCAGAAACTGCCTTCTTTAATCAAATAACCTAAAAAGTCCTGCGGATTTCTGGAATGGGTAAGTCTTTCTGTTGTTATTGTTCCGTCAACAAGCATAAGATTTTTAACCGGATCAAACATAAAATCTTGAATTCCGCCGGTAAATGTAGGATTTTTAGATGTTTTTGATTTGTGAACGGCTGAAAATGCACCGGAAAAAGGTAATTCTTTTCCATAATCAAATGTTTGAGTTTTTTGTTTTTGCAAAAATTCTTTTTTAATTTGTTTTTCAGTATAATTGTGTCTGAATTTTGTTAAGCCTAAATAAGTTAATGCAGTCAATGCGGTTGAGGCAATAAATCTTGTCATAGAAAGAGCTTTGAATTTTCCGATATTTTTTGATGCAATTTCTATTGCTTGCCCAATTTCTTCTGTCGGTGCATTTTTAATTGCTTCTTTTAAAATGTTTTTGTCTTTTAAAATTCTTACATCAATCTCTGAATCAAACCCGAATGGTTTATATAATAGCTTATTTAAACCGAATTTGTAAGCAGGAATTCCCCAAAGCCAAATTGCCTGAGTTCCGAATTCATCTATAAATCTGTCTTTTCCTTCAAACTTATCACCTGCCATATAAGAAGCTGTCGTTAAACCTAAGCTGTTAGCAATATCTTTTATTGCTAAAGGTACAAGTGAACTGTTATTTCCTAATTTTGAATATATAGCGCTTGCGCTGATTGCTGGGATCATTTTTAAACCTTTTCTGCGGCTTATAATAAATGCCGCGACTCATAACTAAATTACAAGCCCCATACCAAATTCATTAATTTCACGATTGGGGCATTCGCGATTTTGAAGTTATGATGTCGTCGAATATTTTTCATTTTTTTACCTTTCGTTATTTCTAATTTCTGTGAATTTTTAAAATTGCTTAAAACAGATATGTTTTTTACTTTTTGTTACAAAATAAAAGCCTTGAAAATCATTTTCAAAGGCTTTTTTTAAAATTATTTCTTAACCGCACACAGTCAAAAAGTTTGTTTTAAAACAAGCCTTTTATATTATGAATATGTCTGCGTCGGATTAATTTTGTCATCTGTTTTCTCCAAAACTATACTAATACATAATTTTTAAAATGCAAGTGTTGTCATTACAATTATATTCAATTTTAAAATATTTAAAAATTTGAAAACACATTTATAATATTTTAAATTGAAATTTCAATTTACCCCTTTTATAAAAAATCATGTTGATGATACAATTTTGTTATGGCAGCTACATGGGAAGAATTAGTTAAACAGATCAAAGAACGACTTGATATTGTTGATGTTGTTTCTCAAACTGTTGCGTTAAAAAAAAGAGGAAACAATTATTGGGGATTATGCCCTTTTCATAAAGATAAAAATCCTTCGTTTACCGTAACCCCAAGTATGGGAATTTACAAATGCTTTAGCTGCGGGGAAGCGGGAGATGCAATTAGTTTTATTATGAAAACTAAGAATCAGGAATTTCGAGAAGTTATTGAAGATTACGCTGAAAGATTCGGACTGGAACTACCCCCTCACTCACATTCAAAAGCTCATGAATCAAAAGAAGTTAAACAACAGCTTTTAAAAGTTACAGAAATTGCAGCAATGTTTTATAACGACTTACTTTTAAGACAAAAGGCAGATAATGCCGAAACTGCACTAAAATATCTGACAAAACGCGGAATCGGTACAGATATTATTAAAAAATTCCATCTTGGAATTGCACCGAAAAGTTTTACAACACTATATGATGAATTAAGAAAAGATTTTTCAAATGTAATACTAGAACAAGCAGGTTTAATTTTAAAAAGCGAAAAAGGCGGATACATTGATCGGTTCAGAAATCGTGTTATTATTCCGATACAAAATGAGAACGGACAGTTTGTTGCTTTCGGAGCAAGAGCATTAGAATCAGATCAAAATCCTAAATATTTAAATTCTTCTGATTCTGTTATATATAACAAAAGTAAAATATTATACGGCTTAAATTACGCAAAAGACGCAATTAAAGAAGAAGACGGCGCTATATTAATGGAAGGCTATTTTGATGTGATTTCTTCTCAGGCTCACGGGATAGAAAACTGTGTCGCATCTTGCGGAACTTCGCTGACAACAGATCATGTTAAGCTGCTTTCAAGATACACTAAATCCAGAAGAATATACTTATCTTTTGATACTGATTCTGCCGGACAAAAGGCAACTGCAAGAGGAGCACAAATAATTAAAGAAGTATTTCAGGGTTTAGGGGATATTAAACAATTTGATGAAAGCTATATTCCGACAAGCAGTGATAAGTATTCCTGCGAAATCAGAGTCATCTGCCCCCCTGAAGGTAAAGATCCGGATGAATTTGTTCGATCAGTCGGAGCTGATGCTTATAAAGAATATGTTAAAAACGCTCCTTTATTCATAGATTTTCAAATAAACAGTATATTGAAAACTAAAGATGAATACAAAACCCCGCAAGAAAAAGCAAAATTTATAAGTAAAATTGTTCCCGTTTTGAGTGAAATTAAAAATAATATTATAAGATCTGAATATACGGATATGGTTGCGCAGACACTCGGAATTGAATCTTCTGTTTTGCAAACAGAATTGAAAAATTTTGAACGTGCAAATATTTTTCAGGTTGAACGAATTATTAAAAATGTAACAAAAAATGATACAATTTTACAAAAAGCGCAAAAAAATTTATTGAGCGTTTTTCTAGTTCCCGACAGTCGTTTAACTTTTGCTCAAATTAGTGAAATGATTGGAGATGTTCAATTTGATGACGAAATATTAAATATTGTAAAATCTACAATTGACAAATCAATATATACCGTAAATAATGTGAAAGAATTAATAGCATTTTTGTATACAGAATTTGTCGAAAACCCGCAAGCACAAAGCGTTTTACCTGAATTAGTTCAAATGGCTGAAGCTTACCAAGGGTTAGAGGAACAAGATTTTGCAAATGTAATTTCAGAAACTATCGCAAAGATAAAAAAATGCAGACACGATAAAGAAGTTGAACAAATCAGAAAAGTTTACAAACGGATTGATGATGATGATCCGGAAGCATTAAAAATTCAAATACAACTTAGAGATAAAATACGAAATAAAATAAAAAAATCGGAGATGAATTAGATGACAAGAAAAAGACAAGCAGGATCCTCAATAGTTAGTGTAGTTGACGAAGACGAATCTATGGAAATGGGTGAAGTTAGCGATGATTCAATGATGGGACCGGAAAATGATCCCGTTAACTACATGAACGTTGATATCTCAACTGATAATATTGAAGATATTGTTACCTCAAAAATGGGAACTGAAAAAGTTTCTGAAGATGATATTTATGTAATGCATTCTTCTGCAATTCGCCCTGTAGATGTTCCAAAAAGCGTTTCTATAGACGATCCTGTACGATTATATTTAAGAGAAATCGGAAGAATTAAATTATTATCAGCAAGTGAAGAAATTGAACTTGCAAGAAAAATTTTGGAAGGCGGAACTCCGGGAGCTATCGCTAAAAGAAAACTTGTACAAGCAAACTTAAGATTGGTTGTAAGTATTGCTAAAAAATATATCGGACGCGGGATGTTGTTTTTGGATTTAATCCAAGAGGGGAATTTGGGTTTAATCAGAGCAGCAGAAAAATTTGACCACGAACGCGGATTTAAATTTTCAACATATGCAACTTGGTGGATAAGACAAGCAATCACAAGGGCGATTGCGGATCAGGCAAGAACAATCAGAATTCCTGTTCATATGGTTGAAACAATTAACAAGCTTAAAAAAGTTACAAGAAAATTAGCTCAAGAACTGTCAAGAAAACCGACCGAAGATGAACTTGCAGCTGAAATGAATGTTTCGATTTCAAAATTGCGCGAAATTATCAAAATTGCTCAAGAGCCTTTATCGTTAGAAACGCCAATCGGTAAAGAAGAAGATTCAAGATTAGGCGATTTTATTGAAGATAAAGAAGCTGATGCTCCTGTAAAAATGGTTGCATCTGAACTTTTAAAAGAAGATTTGGCAGAAGTTCTTTGCACACTTTCTCCTCGCGAACGTGATGTTTTGAGATTACGTTTCGGAATGGATGACGGAAGACAAAGAACATTAGAAGAAGTCGGACAATTGTTCGGTGTAACAAGAGAACGTATCAGACAAATTGAAGCAAAAGCATTGAGAAAACTTCGTCACCCGAATCGCAAAAAACGTTTGGAAGAATACGTTGAATAATAAATTTTTAAATAATATGCACACACAAAAGAAGCGACCGTTGAAAAGTTTCAACGGTCGCTTTTATCACTATATTTTCAAATAATTTGCTATGAAATTCTACCGGGAACAACAACTCCGCCTTTTAAATTCTTTTTATAGAATTCAACGTGAGGCTGTAATACACTATCTAAAACTTGCGGAAATTCAATTCCTGACATAATTTTAGTAACAATTTCCTGATAAACAGTAGCAAATGCCCTCAACTGGGTCAATGCACCTGCAGCTTCAGGAGTCAAGCCCATACCATGCGTTTGAACTTTTTCCAAGAAAAATGAACCGGTTACTGTGTATGCTTTTGTTAATGCTTCAACATAACTTTGAGCATTTTGTCTGCATTCGCCGTTATCGCAAGGTACTGTAAGCGCGAATGCTAATTTATTTGCCGGATTAAAATGCGCTTCAGCAGAGTGATGCATTGCATCCGGAACTTTTGCAACTTGTTTTAGAGTATCTTTAACAGATTCATTTTGCATTTGAGCATGCCAATATACAGTATTTTCAAAAATTGAACCCATATATTGATGAACAGAAGCATCAATTCCGTTCAATTTTGCATCAGCCCAGAAAATTCCTTCTTTTAGCGCATCATTAATATCTAAATCCGAAGTCAATGATTCTGATGAAATACTTTGAGCAGAATTCAACATTTTAACCATATCATCTTTTTTCATTCCGGCATAAGCCAAAGTAAATAAAGCGTGATCATCAAATGCAGAAAATCTTCCGCCGACATCATCATGAATAAATAAATCGCCTAACCAGCCATTTTCATTTGAAGTTCTTCTTAATTCTGATTTTTCTGAATTTCCGTCCGTTACGGCAATAAAATGTTTATTTGCTAAACTTGACGCTTCAGATTCGGATTTCCCTTGAGAAATATAAGCGGATTTGACAAGATTCAATATTCTCAAAAAACCGTCTTTTGTTTCAAAAGTTGATCCTGATTTTGACGCTATTAAATAATTTGATGATAATACATTATTATCCAATCGGCATAAAAATCTTTCCCAGCTTGAAGAATCAACATCAGAATAAAATTCTACGCAATCGCCTTTAACATTCAAACCGTTAATTGAGAGCATGTGTTCAACAGTATGTTTAGATCCGCCGATACCCATAACTGTTAATTTAGACACACCTGTTTGAGATTTTAGTTTTGATGCTAAATCATAAATTGTATCCACTCTTTTTGCTTGCAAAGAAGGTAAATCTACCCAATTCAAAAATTGTCCCGGCTTGTTAGCACGTGATGAAAATTCAGAAACAAATTCGCTGATTTTAGACGAATATTTACTAAAATCAATTCCTGAAAATTCTGTAATTACACTTGAACTTTTAGTCAACATTTTGTCCCTTTCTATAAAATTAATTAATTTCTACAAAAAAAGTATACTACAAAAAGAAATGTTGTCATTTTAGTATAGAAATTCGGGCATATTATTTTATATTTGATGCGAATTTATATACTTTATTTTTATTATACTTAAATAAAGAGGACAAAATTAAAGAAATATCTTTTGCCCCATAACCGAAAGCTTTTAAAGCCAAAACTCTTGATTCAAGTTCGCAATCAACATCACTTTTTTCATCGGCAAAAATCATAACAACAAATTCACCTTTGACCTGATTATTTTCAAGATGAGAAATGACATTTTCAATATCGGATTCATAAATTTCTTCAAAAACTTTGGTTAATTCTCTGCCAAAAGCCACTTTTGCACTTGGCCTGTATGATGAAATTGTTTTTAAAGTATTTAATATTCTGTTTGGGGATTCATAAAAAATAAGATTATCATATTTGTATTTAGTAACAATTTCTTGAATTTGAGAATTACTTTTAGGCAAAAAACCTATAAAAGTAAAATTTTCATTTTCTCTTGAAATTTGAGATAAAAACGTAACAACAGCATTAGCTCCGGGCAAAGAGGTAACAGAAAAGCCGTTTGATTTTAATTCTTTAACAATAACACTTCCCGGATCACAAATTAAAGGAGTTCCGGCATCAGAAACAAGTGCAATTTTTTTCCCGTCACGCAAATGATTTAATATCTGCGCAACCCGTTCTTTTTCATTAAATTTATGGTAAGAAAAACATTTGGTTTTTATTTGAAAATGATTAAGAAGTTTTTGAGTATTTCTGGAATCTTCGCAGGCAATCAAATCGACTGATTTCAAAACCTCAATCGCTCTTAATGTTATATCTCCCAAATTCCCGATAGGAGTCGGCACAATATAAAAATCAAATTCTTTCATAAGTTGATTTTAACATAAAATAGATTATGTTTAACCAACATTTACATAACAAGTGATTCGCGGATCATTGATTGAATATTTACGTCTTGCAACTTGACCTGTTGTGTTGCCTTCAATTGTATAAACAATTCCGTTTTCTACTTTTTCAACAAAACCTGTGTGAGAAATATTACACATTCTGCCTTTTTTAGCGTTCCAATATTTACCGTCGCCATTTTTGCCTTTAAATATTATTACTTGTCCTGATTTTGGCGAATGTGAAAGTCGTTTTGCTTTATCTTGTTTTGCCCAATCCAAATACTGAGAAACAGCACTATAATGGAAATTACCTTTACCTGTTTTTCTCAAAATATATGACACAAAATATGCGCACCATTTAGTTGTGGAAACCCCGCCCGTGAATAATTTATAAGACCCGTTTGAATGATTATATCCTATATACTTTGCAGCAAGTGAAAGAACTTTTTTTGCGCCTGATTTGACACTTGAAACTATTCCGGTTCCAATTGATCTTTTTTGCGGTGTTGAGGTTTTTTTATGAGTTGATAAATCTAAAATTCCTGAAAACAGAGAAAAATCATCATACATTTTTGCCCCAAAATTAAATAAAGGAGCAAACGGCATTGTTGGCATGAAAGGATTAAATCCTGAGCCGAAAAACAAACTATTAAAAGTATTAAAAGTATTAAAAGGATTGCTGTAGAATCCAATCATTGGCATTGTAAAATTTACCCAAGGCAATGACATTTTATTTTCCCCTTAATTATCTCCGTCATATATATAAAAGATTTTTATCAGAGAAAATTGCCTATAAATTATAAAATGTTACAATTATTTAACGTTTCTTTATTTCACCCAAACGCTTTTGTTTATAACCGTAAAACGCATATATCAAAAGCCCGACAACAAGCCATATTACAAAATAACTTGAAGATGTTTTTAATGTTTTCATTGAGTAAAATATCAAAACCGAACAAATGACTATTCCCGCAATCGGAAACCATGGGCAAAGCGGAACTTTAAACGGTCTTGGACGATTCGGCTCGGTTTTTCTCAAAATCAAAACAGCAACACATATAATTACAAAAGACGTAAATGTTCCGAAATTACACAAAGCTGCCGAAATATTCAAATCCATAAATAATCCGCAAACAATTACAACAACCCCCGAAATCCAAGTCATAACATGCGGAGTTCTGTATTTTTTGTGAATTAATCTCCATGATTTTGGCAAAAATCTATCTCTGCTTATGGCATACAAAATTCTTGTAGTTCCTAATTGATAAATTAATAAAACAGAAGTTAACGCGCACAAAGCCCCAACAGAAATAAACCCCGCAAACCAATCTTTTCCGACATAACTCATAGCATGAGCAATCGGAGCTTGAATATCAATATTATTCACAGGCACTATTCCGGTTAATACAAGAGCCACGCAAACATACAAAATCGTACAAATTATCAGCGTTCCTAAAATCGCAATCGGCAAATCTTTTTGAGGATTTTTAGTTTCTTCAGCCGTTGTTGAAATTGCATCAAAACCAATATAAGCAAAGAATATTAAAAATGTTCCGGTCAAAATACCCTGAATCGGATGCACAACAGGAATAAACGGAGTCCAATTTTCAGGTTTTACGTAAAAACTTCCAACCAATATGAATGATAAAATCATAAACATATTTACCCCGACCATAATACTCGCAACCCTTGTGGATTCTTTAATTCCACGAATTAAAAGAATAGTCAAAACCAAAACAATTGCAATTGCCGGAAGGTTAATTGTAAACGGAATATGCCCAAATATATAAGGTACTTTATCGTGTAAATCCCATCCGTTTGTATCACACAATATTGCCATCGTACGATAATCAGATCTCAGCCATATCGGGAAATTTACAATAAAATCAGGTAAATATCCTCTAAAACCTTTCAAAAATTGTATAAAATATCCTGTCCAAGCACTTGCAACCGTAATATTTCCGATAGCATACTCAAGCATTAATATCCACCCGACCATCCAAGCCATAAATTCACCCATAGTTGCATAGGTATATGTGTATGCACTTCCCGCAACAGGGATCATTGATGCAATTTCAGAATAACATAACGCTGAAAATACACACGCAATGGCTGCTAATACCATAGAAATTACAATTGCCGGCCCAGCGCCCACAGTTTCAGCACTGCCTGTAATTGCCGTTCCTATAATTGTAAAAATCCCTGTTCCGACTACAGCACCAATACCTATTACTATAAGATCAAAAACATTTAATGTCTTTTTTAATTCTGTTTTTTTGCTTGTCGCAATTAAATCATCTATGCTTCTTTTTTTTAATATATTTTGAAGAATATTATCTAAATTCATCTATTTAATTTCCTTGCCGTGTACGATTTGTTTGTGAATTTTATTTTCATTATCACGATTTCTAATAAATCCGTATAACAGGTAAATTATTGCGCCTATTCCGAGCCAAACCGGAAATAACAAAGCTGAACTGGATGCCTGCATTGATTTATAAATCATCAATCCTGCGCAGCAAATTATTCCTAATGCCGGTGTAACAGGAGAAAACGGAACTTTAAACGGTCTTTTTCTGTTTGGATCTGTATGACGAAGAATTAAAACCGCAACACATACAATTATGAATGACGTAAATGTTCCGTAATTACAAAGTTCGGCAGCTACGTTTAAATTTAGTGTCAAAATTCCGATTACAGCCAAAATTCCAACCGTCCAAGTCAACAAAACAGGAGTTTTGAATTTCGGATGAATTTTTTGAAATCTTTTTGATATAAAATGATCACGGCTCATAGCAAAAAGTATTCTTGTTGCAGCCATTTCCAAAACCAATAATACTGAAGTCAATCCGGCAAGAGAACCCAAAGATATCAATCCTGCCGCCCAATTTTGATGAACCAACGTCATACAATATGCCATTGGCGCTTTTAAAAATTCCAACGGAACAGAACCTGATGTATCCATCAACCCTGTTAAAACCAATGCAACCAATACATACACTATTGTTGTTATAATTAATGAACCGATAATCCCAATCGGCAAATCTTTTTGAGGATTTTTACATTCTTCTGCAGCAGTTGCCAATGCATCAAACCCTATGTATGCAAAAAATATTAAAAATGCCCCCGCAAAAATCCCCTCAACACCGTTTGGAGCAAAAGGAGTCCAATTATCAGGTGTAATATAAAATGCTCCGGCTATTATAAATAACGCAATTACTGCTAATTTTATAAATACCATTAACCCTGCCATTTTCGCAGAGTCTTTTGTCCCTTTAACCAAAATAGCAGTTATTAAAAGTACAATCGCAATTGCAGGGATATTTATACAAACAGGAATTCCAAATAATGTCGGAACATGAATTCCCGGATTATCTGATACCATTTTACTTACCGTAAATACATCATTAGTAAGCCAAAGCGGAGGATTAGACAACCATGCCGGCAAAATATGAGAAAAACCTTGCAAAAACTGCATAAAATGATTTGACCAAGCACATGCAACAGCAATAAAACCTATTGCATACTCAAGCATTAAAACCCAGCCAACCATCCAAGCCGCGAACTCACCCAAAGTTGCAAAAGTATATGTGTAAGCACCGCCCGCAACAGGGATCATAGTTGCAAATTCAGAATAACATAACGCTGAAAATACACATGCAATGGCTGCAATTATCATAGAAACTACAAGCGCAGGACCTGCACCGATTGTAGATCCGTCAGGCGCACCCGCAGCCGCAATTCCGACAACAGCAAAAATTCCGGACCCTATAATCGCACCTACTCCAAGAATAATTAAATCAATCACACCCAATGTTTTTTCTAATCCTTGAGATTTAGCTTCTTCTAACATCTCATCAGGATTTTTTATCCTTGTAATGTTTTTTAAAAAATTCTTGGTAAACGTTGCTCTGTTAAATTTTTCAGCCATTTCTTTTCCTTTATTTTGTAAGATAAACTTAATATGTTAAATAAGATTATTTAAAATTATAATTTTAAAATTCATAACGAACTTATCCTACTTATCAAACTTTTTTAATAACGGAAATCCCATTTCCGCTCTTTGTTCAACATACAATCTTGCAACAGCAGATGCCATTGTCCTTACTCTGCCAATAAAATTGTTTCTTTCATCTTTACTGATAACCCCGCGGGCATCAAGTAAATTGAATGTGTGCGAACATTTTAATACATAATCGTATGCAGGCAAAACTAATTTTGAATTTAAACAATTATCAACTTCTTTTTGATATAAATCAAAAGCCTTAAATAAATCATCCGCATTTGAAACCTCAAAATTATATTTAGATTGCTCAATTTCGTTTTGCAAATAAATATCGCCGTATTTTAAAGTATCATTCCACATAATATCGTAAACTGATTCTTTATTTTGCAAATACATTGCAATACGCTCCAGACCATAAGTCAATTCCAACGCCACCGGCTTTACTTCAACACCGCCGACTTGCTGAAAATATGTAAATTGAGTAATTTCCATTCCATCAAGCCATACTTCCCAACCGACACCTGCAGCCCCCAAAGTTGGTGATTCCCAGTTATCTTCTACAAAACGAACATCATGCTCTTTTAAATTGATTCCCATCGCTTCAAGACTTTGTAAATAAAGCTCCTGCGCATTATCAGGAGAAGGTTTTAATATAACCTGAAACTGAAAATAATGTCCTAATCTGTTCGGGTTTTCACCATATCTTGCATCCGTCGGACGTCTGCAAGGTTCAATCATAGCGGTTGACCAAGGTTCAGGACCTAAAGCTCTTAAAAAAGTCGCAGGATTCATTGTTGATGCGCCTTTTTCTATATCATAAGGCTGTTGAATTATACAGCCGTAATCTGACCAAAATTTTTGTAAATTAAAAACAAGTTCTTGAAAATTTAATGCCATAACCTTACCTAATATTGTACTAATAACACTCGTTCTTAAATGCTATTACCAACATAGTAAGATTTCAATGTTTTTATAAAAAATGTTAAGTAAGAATTTAGACTGACTTTATCAATTTGTCAGCCAGTTTTGTTTCTAATCTGCCGTTTAAAACTTTACTTACTTTTTGCAGTTTTTGAGCAATCAAATCCATTTCTTCAGTCCAAACAAAAAGGTCATTGACGTATTTTTCCGCTTTGTTAAAATCACCTTCAATTTGAATTCTTATAATTTGTTCAAGCATTTTGTAAGCTATCGGCACAACCTTATCAATATTTACGTGAATTTTCCCGTCCTTAGTGATAGAATAAGCACCGTTATCAAACATAAATTTGTTCTGCATTACAGTTCGAACTCTGTGAGCTTGTGCCAAAGTCGGTTTGGATTTTAAGAAATTATCAGCAATAAAAGTTACGATAATTTGCAATCTTTGCTCTTTAGTATACATCCCAAGTTCTGTTAACAAATCAACAAAAGCCAAAGACCCCATATCTGCCTTATTTTCTTCAATTATATTTCTGTATTTTCCTAATTTTTCGGAACTTTCTTTAGGTCCTAAAGAATGAGCATTTTCATGACCTATTGTAAACCAATGATCAGCTTCATCAAGATAATATTTATGCTGATCCTTATCTAAAATCGCATCTAATCTTTCCTGAAGTTTAGACATGTCACTAATAAATCTGATTTGTCTATGATAAACATTTCTTCTTCCTCCGCCGATTGTTAAAGACAATTTATCTGAATTTGGCAAATTTTCAGCCAGCGTAATCCCGCCGCGATAAGCCCCGACATCTCCGCCGGCATAAACCATATCCACATCAACCATGGTTTGTTTAGCATCTTGTTCAGAACTTATTGTCTGTTCATATTCGTCGTTATAAGGCATATTTTTTGCCAATGTCGGAAGATATTTTTTTATTGACATTAAAGCTTTCGTGCCATCTTTATTAACTATACCGACCCTTGCCCCCAAAAAATCTTTTGGAATAGGAGAAATACCGTACTTATCCAAAAGATCAGTCAATTCTTGATTTTCGACAATTGTTCCGGTCATTTCATCTTCGTAATTTTCTCTTGTAATTGTAAATTCCAACGGAGTATCCTGCAAAGATGCCCATTTCTTATCAGCATACGCATCTAACATAGGATCAGCTTTTCTTAAGGCTTTTGCTTGCAATTTCAAATACTCATTAAAATCCTTATCTGTTGAAACTTTTGAAGCCAATTCCAGTTCATCTGCCATTTTTGCAAAATCATCTTTAAAATATTCAACATAATCAATTCCGATAAGTTCATCACCATCTCTTTTAACTATAGATCGTTGAATAAGAATGCCTTTTACTTTGTCAATTTTACCTGATTTTAGCATTCGTAATAAAACCATGTGAAACTCTTGTTTAGACAAATCTTGCGGATAAACACCTTTACCCAATTTTTCATCAATACCTTTTGCCAATCTTATCGGCTCAGACATAGTATCTATAGCATTTATACCCTTTTGAGCATCAAAAAGAATTTTAGTAAGTTTTGCTTTTTCATTACCCTTTTGAATTTCATCTTCCAAAAAAGCTTTAAACCCCAAATTGTAAGGATTATCAATTTCCATGTTAATTTTTTCCAAAATCATTGCGGCTTTAACTAAATGAGCCAAAGCTTTTTTATCCCCGTCATTAAGATTTAAATATTCTTCCGATTCCGGGGTTAAGAATTTTTTTGTAACCAAATAATCCTTGTGAGTCCTTTTTTGCAATTCTTCCAAAGAAAGATTCAATTCAAATTTATTCATTTTATTTCTCCAAAGTTAAACTAATACGGCATTTTCAAACGGATTAGCAGTATCATAAAGATATTTTGATTTTATATTACCCAAATCTTCCTGCATAAGGCGTCTTGGAGAACCTTCATCCATAGAATGATTTCTCAAAAGATAAGAAGGATGGAATATTGCCATCGCCGGATAAGTTTTGCCGTTAATTTCAACGTTGAACCATTTTCCGCGAACTTTGGATATTTGAATTTTTTTATCCGGATAGAAAGATTTTAATGCTGTTGCACCGCAAAAGATTATTGCGCGAGGATTCATAATATCAATTTGCGCAGTCAAATATCTTTCGCACATAGCTTTTTCAACATCAGTCGGAACTCTGTTTTCAGGCGGTCTGCATTTTACGGTATTTATAATATATAAATCATTTTGTCTTGAAATACCCGCATCTTGCAAAAATTTATCTAATAACTGCCCCGCACGGCCAACGAAAGGTTTACCTGTTTCATCTTCCATTTGCCCCGGTGCTTCACCGATTAAAACTAATTTTGCAGTTTCAGGATTTCCGTCAGAAAACACAACGTTTTGGCGAGTTTTTCCTAAAACGCAATCCATACAATTTTCGCATTTTGATTGTAAAATATCCAAACAACCTTTTTTAATCATTTCTCTCCTCTTTCTTATTTATATATTACTTAAAATATCCGACACCATATTTTTTACAGTATCTTTTCAGTTCCTTCATTATTATATCAGATAATAAAAATACTGCAATCAAATTCGGAACTGCCAAAAATAATGTAAACGCATCTGATAAATTTACAACACTTTTTAAATTCATTGCAGAGCCGATAACAATAAATATACAGTATATTATTTGAAAAGTTCTTGTTGAAAATTTGGATTCACCGAACAAAAAATTCCAGCTTTTTGTGCCGTAATATGACCCGCAAAGCATTGTAGATAATACAAAAAATAAAGCCATAAAAGTTAACAATATCGGGAAAAACGGACAAACAGAACCAAAAGCCCGAGAGGTAAGTTCAATCCCCTCAATTGTTCCTGAATCTAAGTATGCGCCGGTCACAACGATTATAAAAGCAGTTGAAGCTCCGACAATTACAGTATCTACAAACGGCTGTAACATCGCAATAAAACCCTGCGCAACTGGCTTACTTGTTTTAACAGCGGAAAATGCAATCGGAGCAGTTCCTAAACCCGCTTCATTTGCAAACATAGCGCGTCTAAATCCCCATAACATGCACCCGAACATTCCTCCCCCGACTAATGCCTGAGGTTTAAATGCCTCTTTTATAATAAGTACAATCGTATGAGGTAAATGATGAATATTTATTAAACAAATAATAAAAGCACTAAATACATATAATCCGCACATTATCGGAGTAACTTTTGAGGTAAATTTTCCGATAGCTTTAATTCCTCCAATAACCGTAATATACGTAATTACAGCGACAATTAAACCAAAAATCCACCGTTGACCCTCAAATAATCCTGTTACATTAGTTATTTGAGTTGTAATTGCATTAATTTGGAATAAATTCCATCCGCCAATCATTGCAAAAATACAACACAGTGCATAAGTCTTTGACAATGTCGGCGCAAAAGGTCTAATCCAAGGTGCTTTTAACCCGTTTATAATATAATACATAGGCCCGCCGGAAGATGATCCGTCAGGATTAATTTGTCTGAATTTTATACCCAAAAGAACTTCCGAAAACTTTAATGCCATAGCAAAAAGTCCGGCAGTAATCATCCAAAAAATAACCCCCGGTCCGCCAACAGAAACCGCCAACGCTGATCCCACAACATTTCCCATTCCGGCTGAAGCTGAAATAGTTGCGGTTAAAGCTTGAAATGATGAAACTTCGCCTTTTTTCTTTCTTTTTATAACATCTTCGTGTTGAAATTTCTTGGTTAAAAGGTTTAGTGCATGATTAAATCCCCAAATCCCGATAAATCTTGTTCTTATAGTAAAATAAATCGCAGCACAGATTAATAACAGAATTAAAAATTCAACACGAACACCGTTTATTGTCACGTGAGAAAAAATTATATCCGAAATCTTATTTGCAACAGGCGCTAATAAACTATCTATCCGGCTGTCTAAATTCATAAATTTATAATATAATAAACAAATTTATTTTCAAAATAAG
>CAMNNA010000023.1 GCA_946545285.1 uncultured cyanobacterium
TGCATTTGTTCGGTGCCTTGATTCAATTTGCGTTCAAAGACTTGAACTTGTCTTTCTTTAACTTTAGTTTCTATATTGCTTATTAAACTTGGCAGAGTTAACGCTGCAATTACACCGATTGCACCAAGGACTATAAGGACTTCTGCGAGTGTGAAAGCACCCCTTAATTTATCCCTTTTTGCTAAGGTAAAACCATTTTTCTTTTCATTCATACGTTCTCTCCTTATTTTATATTTTCTCCTGTTCGTGAGAGGATACACAAATTTTACAGTAAAAAATAAAAATATGCAAGACGATAAAAAGAAAATTATTTTAAATGCGTTGGCAAAAGCAACCCGCAAACTTCGGGGTGAAAAAAGCCAATATTTACTTGGAGCTGAATATAATATTTCAACTTCACTCCTAAGCACATTAGAAAGAGGTTTAAAAGATCCTCAATTGACAACATTATTTAATCTTGCATATGCTTTTAATATTCCGATTTCTGAGTTTATTAAAAAGATAGAATGTGAACTGCCCAAAAATTTTACATTAGATGATTAATAAATTTAATCTTCATTATAACTAGGTTTGACGGCTGATAAAAAATATTTTATATTTAGTTTAATGTTTAAGTAAAAGGAGTTTTACATGATTGTTGAATTAAATGAAAAAAATTTTGATAAAGAAGCTATGCACGGTCTGAAATTGATCGAATTTTACACAACTTGGTGTATGTATTGCAAAAGACAGCGAATTGAATTGATTGATTTGGAAAATTCCGATATTTGGATTGGAATTGTTGATGCGGAAGAATCGCCTAACATTGCAAGAAGATATCAAATAGAAGGATTTCCGACTTTTGTTTTATTAAAAGACGGCAAAAAAATATCAGAATTTGTCGGTTTCCACGAAAAAAATCAACTGATCGCAAAGGCAACAAAATTCTTAAATTCATAAGTTTATTATTCTGCTCAAAAAAAAAGACCTCTATTATCGAGGTCAGGTTGGTTATTTTTGGTTATGTTATAGTATTATGTCAGTTATAAAAACTGTATATAGGTTATTGTATTCTAAGGGGTATTTTCACTTTTTCAAATACTCCTCAAAAATTTTTATTGCCTGATTATGGGTAAATATTTACAAAAGTTAATATTTAATTTAATTTGACAAGTGAATCTTTAATTAAATTTGCAAAAGACTCACTAATACTATTTAGATCTATAAGATCAACTTCATATGGTAATGTTGAATCTTCAAATATAGCTGAAATTTTACTCAAAATATGACTATCAAGTTTTTTGCCATCAATATCGAGTGCAATATCTATATCAGAATATTTTTTAAAATCACCTTTTGCACGCGATCCGAAAATATAATAGACACCGTTTTCAATATTCTCATCTAAAACGCTAATAATATATTTTATATGTTTTTCTTCTAAACCAAACATTATATAGACTTTTCTTTTAATTTATTCAACAAAAATTCTGCCTCAAAATAAAAATCTTTCACGACAGATGCGACGATTTCGGCAGTAGCTTCATCATAGGTATGAGAAGTAAGATTCCTTTTAATCCTATAATCATTCCATTTTTCTAAATCAGATTTTATCAAATTCATTTTATTGGCAGTTCTAATCATTTGATTAAAAGTTATTCCTTCAATATTTTCATCAGCAAAAGCAGAATATGAAAAAAATCGTTTAATCATTTTTAAACAAAGAGAATAAGTATACTCAAATCTTTGGATCATAGAATCACGAATAATAGCGTTATTTTTATCTTTTTCATAAACATCTATTACTTCATTTAAACTTTTTGTTGCTTTTTCAAAAGAACTCAAATCTAATTTTTCCATAGCAAGAATATATCATGTAACCAAATTTCTTGCAACAATATAATTTGGGGAGTATCATGAAATTATGCTTTTAGGATTAAAAAAATTTATTTTGGGAAAAATATTTAAAAAGCATTATTACCGAACCGGAAATTGTAAAGGTTGCGGAGAATGCTGTACACATATTTATGTAAAGCATTTTAAACACGTATTAAAAGACGAAGAAGAATTTAAAAAGCTCCAATTTTTATTTAAGTTTTATTCCGATTTAGAAATTATTGATAAGGATGATCTGGGTTTGGTTTTTAAATGTAAAAATCTTGATTCGGAAACCAAAAAATGCAAAATACATTTTTGGCGTCCGGGTATTTGCAGAAGATACCCGCAAGAAGAACTTTTTTCTATGGGCGGAAAATTATCGGATAACTGCGGTTACAAAATGGAGCCTATTTATAGCTTTGAAGAAATTTTGACAAAAGAACAATCAAAAAGAAAAATCAAATAACTCTTTTAATTCAGTATCCAATGCGTCTGCAATAAGGTGCATTGTTTTAATCGTAACGTTTGCCTCTCCCCGCTCTATTTGTCCGATGTAGTTGAAATTCATATTAACCATTTCAGCAAGCCGCATTTGAGAAAGTTTTTTTGACTTTCTCACATATGCAAGTTTTGCTCCGAATCTTTTTTCTACATCTAAATTCTTTTTCATATTAACTATTATAAATTTTGTATTAACAGATTTCTAATGTTTGTTAGATTGTTTTTAATTACTAATAACTGTTAATTTTTGTAAATAATTTTAGCCTATATGTAAATTTTCAAATCAAAATACCGTTTATTAACATGTAAATTATAGTTATTGACTAACATAGTGAACGCGAAGATGTTAAAAGAAAGGAGAATTACTATGGCAATTGAAAAATTAGGTAATGTTGGAGCGATAAATCCAACAGATTTATTTCAGTCTCAAGGGCTGAACACATCAAAAAAAAGAGGACCAATATGTTTTGGTCGTACACAATTTGCAGAAAAAGAAAAATATAATTCTGATGGTACAATTTCACGACAATACCTATCACCAAACGGTGTTTTATTTCAAGAAACAAAATATAACGTCGATAAAAAAGGTAAAGAAACGATTGCCTCTGTAACCCGTTATGACGAAAAAATTGATTCTAATAACAATGTAATAAAAACAGTTACAACTTTCGTTGATGAAGACGGAGATGGTTACAACGATTATGTATTGACAAAAACTTATACAAACGGAAGATTAACATCTGAAAATAAAAAAATAGAAGAAAATATTAATGACGTTAAAAACCGCGGTCATTTGGCATGGGAATTACAAAATAGAGAAATGTTTGCACATGATAGCTGTATGTATGCAAAATAAATTTTTATATTAATAAATTTTTAAAAATAAAAATTGGAGATGTACATTGTTATCCCTCCAATTTTTATTTTAACCCCACCCCTTGCAACAGCGATAGTAAAGTGATATAATAAACATATAATACTAAAGGAAATTATTATATGAAAAAAGCTTTTACTTTATCGGAAGTACTTATAGTTGTCGGGTTGATTGGGGTTGTCGCTGCGCTGACTATTCCTAATGTTTATGTTAATTACAACAAAAAAGTTTATACTACTCAACTAAAAAAGACATATTCTCTGATTTTATCTGCAATAGGTAATGCTTGCGCAGAACAAAAAGTTTCAAAATTTTATATGACGTCTTACGCGTCAAATAGCACTTTATTTTTAAATACCTTCTTTAAAGGTATATTAAACAACGGAACATCTACAGTTGCAGATTTTGCACCATCTTATAAAAGCATTAAAGGCGGGATTAATAAACCGCTAACTTCTATCGGCGCTGATTATATACCTAATAGCAGAATTTTATTAGATGACGGTCAGGTATTGGCTGTTTCATGCTCTTCTACTCAGGATTTTTGCTGGGTATTGTTGGATATAAACGGCAAACACGGTCCAAATATCGCCGGACGAGACTTTTTTAGATTTAAATTCAGCAAAACAACTAACGAAATATTTGACACAAGTTCTTCATGTGATGTAACCAATATTAGCGGGAACGGATGTTTAGGGCAAATTCTGAATGATAATTGGGTAATGAAATATTAATAAGGATTTTTTTAATGAATAGAAATTTTAGAAATGCGTTTACGTTATCGGAAGTTTTAATTACAATAGGCCTTATTGCGGTTGTTGCTGCATTTACTATTCCGACTTTGGCAAAAAATTATCAATATCATATTTTTTCGGGATTGATAAAAAAGACATTTTACCAACTGGAAGATGCGTCGTTGTCTGTTATTGCAGAAGAAAATGTTCCGTATAACGATTCGAATTCATCACCTGTGGGAGGTTTTTATTGGACGTCAGCGGCAACTACTACTCCTGCTGATTTAAAAGCGTTCCTTAGTAAGTATTTTAAATTCGTAAAAGACTGCTCTGACTCTGATGGTAAATGTTTTGCAAAAAAATATAAAACACAAAGCGGAATTGATGCTAAAGGCTCAACAGGCAAATATGTTGTTGGTCAATATTTCGGGTTAACAGATTCAGGTGTAGGATTATGTGCCTCATATAATAATTCTAACAACAGGATGTCAATATTTATTGATGTAAACGGACCTAAACCTCCAAACATAGTCGGTATTGATGCTTATGCTGTAAGTATAACTGATGATGGGCATGTTGTCGATTATAATACCGATAAGAGCGCGGAACAGTGCGGGGTTCTTACTGATGCCACGGCAAGTCATTATGGTACTTATGCCGGCGGATGTATAAAAAAACTTATTCAAAACAACTGGAAAATCAAATAGGTTATTGTCAAAAATTTGTGTTTATTATAGTATACCACTTGTAGTAGTGGTATATTTAATAAGGAGATTTAATTATGTCAAGAAAACCTATTATCGCAGGAAACTGGAAAATGAATCTTTGCCGGAGTGAAGCTAAGGCATTATTTGAAGGAATCAGTTCATTTTTATCAAATTACACAGCGCCTCAATTACCGACTGTTGTAATTGCACCTGTATTTACATCATTATGCCAAGTTCACTCAATTGATTGCAGTTGCGGTTGTGAAGGCAAAAAACTTTCTGTTGCCGGTCAAAACTGCCATTGGGAAAAATCAGGAGCATTCACAGGCGAAATTTCTTGTGAAATGTTGAAAGATGCAGGTTGTGATTATGTTATTATCGGTCATTCTGAAAGAAGACAATATTTTTCTGAAACTGATGAAATGATTAACAAAAAAGCAAAAGCTATTTTAGCAAATGGTATGATTCCGATTATTTGTTGTGGGGAATCATTAGAACAAAGAGAAGCTGGTTCAACTGATGCTTGGGTTTCTTCTCAAATCAGAGCGGCATTAGATGGTTTATCATCTGAAGAAGTTGCAAAATCAGTTATTGCATATGAACCTATTTGGGCAATCGGTACAGGAAAATCTTGCGACGCTGATGAGGCAAACAGAGTATGTAAAATGATTAGAAACGTTGTATCTGAATGTGCAGGATCATCTGCATCTGATTCAATAAGAATTCTTTACGGCGGTTCTGTAAAACCTTCAACAATAGAAGAACAAATGTCAAAATCTGATATTGACGGGGCTTTGATTGGCGGAGCATCTTTAAAAGCAGACAGCTTTAACGAAATTATTGAAAAAACAATGAAAGTTTGCGTATAAAATATCGCAAATAATTTAATATTTAAAACAGGGCAATGGTAAAATCTGCCCTGTTTTGTTTATAATTTATCGGTAAAAATTATCTTGAAGGTTTATAGATTTTTTTACCATTATTTACATAATTACGCAGTGCTTTTATTCCGATATGCGGTTCAATATTTCCGTAAACAGTAATTCCTCTATCTTTAAATTCTTTAAACCAATTTGGTTTAAAGCCTTCATCAAATCCTGTAATATTTTCAACAGATTTTGTCGGTACTCCGTAGTAAACTTCTTTAATTCCTGACCACATAATCCCGCCAATGCACATTATACAAGGTTCGGCAGTAATATACATTTTTAAATTAAAAGAAGATAAATCATAAGTTCCGAATTTTTTTTCAGCAATCTTTATGGCATTCATTTCTGCATGATTATTTGAACATTGTTCTTTAACAACCGAATTTGCCGATTTTACTATTAAATTACCCATATCATCGTATATTGCGGCAACAAACGGACCTGACCCATTTTCAACAAAGTCTTGCATATCTTGTTGCAATTCGGCAATAATTTTACCGGCTATTTCAACTTTTGTTTTATCTATTTTTTCATTAGAAATAACATTCCCAATTTTTGAATTTTTAGTTAAAAATAATTTTGATAAAAAAGTCATAATAAATATTTTTTAGTATATAATTCAGTTTTACCTTCAAATCTATTATATACAAAATTTATAATTTTGGATACATTAATGTTGTATTATTTGGATACTTGATTATAGTTAGTTGCAATTTTGTTAAAAATTCAAATATGTGTTAAAAAATTTTAAAAGGATTTAGGATATTTTTGGGGTCAAATACTTTTTTTATTATTTTCATATACTCCAATGCGCCGGAGTCTACAACTTTATCTATATAAGGTTTTTTGACTGAGCCAATTCCGTGTTCACCGGAAATCGTTCCTCCTAATTCTATTGTCAGATCATAAATTTCAGATTTTGCCATTTTATAAGATTTATATTCATTTTCATCTTCAAAATCAATTGGAATTTGCGGATGAACACTTCCGTCACCGACATGTCCGACAAGACAGCAAATAAGGTTATGTTTTTTACATATATCGTTTACTCCGTAAATCAGTTTTGAAAGATTTTGGCGCGGAACAATTATATCATCTGTTGTGACATTTGGTTTAAGTCTTGCGCATGCTGCCATTGAAGATCTGCGAGCCTTCCATAAATCATCAAATTCTTTTTCATTTTTTGAATATTGGAGTCCTGATGCGTTGCATTCGTTTAAAATTTTGCAAATGTCATTCATTTGGTTTTGAACAGAACTTTTTTCTCCGTCTATTTCAATTAGTAATGCACACGATTTTTTATAATCCAAACCTGTCGGATAGAATTGTTCTACAGTTTTAAGCGCGTTAGAATCCATAAAATCTATAGTTGATGGAAACAACCTATGTTCAATTATTTTGTTAACAGAATTTATGCAGTCTTCAATATTGTCAAAATATCCCATAACAGCGGATAATTGCGCCGGCTTTGGGATTAATTTTAATGTCGCTTCTACAACAATTCCAAGAGTGCCTTCCGAACCGATAAAAATACTTCCCAAATTGTATCCGACGGAATTTTTAATAGTATTTGAGCCTGTTCTTATAATATTCCCATCTGAAGTTACAACAAGCATGTCTAAAACGTAATCTTTTGTCGCTCCGTACTTAAAACATCTTGCACCTGCTGAATTTAGTGCAATACTTCCTCCAATTGTTGATACTTTTAAATTAGACGGATCCGGCGGATAAAATAAACCGTACTTTTCCGCCTCTGATTCTAAATCTCCGACAATTACTCCGGGTTCAACAATTGCACTCATATTAAGCGGATTAATTTCTTTAATTTTATTCATTTTTGTAAAATCTAAAATAATACCGTTTTTTGATGGAATACAAGCCCCTACTGTATTTGTTCCTGCTCCTCTGCAAATTATCGGAATGTTATTTTCTGAGGCAAATTTAACTGTTTTTTGTACATCAGTGATTGTTTTGGGAAATATTACTAAATCTGCTATGTTATTTTTATTAATAACAGAATTTGACGCATCATGTGAATAGACATACCGTTCTTCAATCTTAGAATATATTTCTATGCCTTTTAATTCATATTTAATTTTATCAATCGGGGATTTAGTCAACATAAGACGTTAATTTTTCTACATTTGTGCTTAATTTTGAAATTTGTTTGTCAAGCTTATCTATTTTTCTTGAAATTCCTGAATCTTCAATATCTTCCAAAACATTAAGAACTTTATCAAGATTTAATTCAATTCGATCTATTCGTTCTTCTTGTTTTGATATTATATCTTCAAGTTTTTCTATTGTCGAAACTTTATTTTCTAAAATGTCTAACTGTTCTTTATTTTTTTGTAATTGTGAATCAATTGTGTTTAAAATATCGGTGTGGTTTTCAACAGTATTAGTGAAATCCTCAAATTTAGATTTAAGCTCATTTACCATTTCTGAGTTTTCGTTTATTTGGTTCATACTGTTTGTTGCGCTGTCTATCCATTCACCAATAAATATAAGTGCTTGACGCATTACTTCAGAAGATTTATTTGATTTTTTTACAAGATCATTTATATTATCAACTTTTTTTGATATCCCGTTAATTAGCGTATCATAAGATGCGTTTGTTGAAGCTAAAAGATTTGTAATATCAGATTTAAGATTTTTAATATCATCTTGTGATAATGAATTTACACTCATTGAAATTCTATTAAGTGAATCATTAATATTATATAGTGCATCTTGTTTTGAGGCGTTTATTCCAAACTCATTTAATGCAAGTCTTAGTTTTGTCAAATCTGTTTCTATGTCTTGCATTGTGTAAGTGTAGTCTTCAGATTCCTCGTTGCTTGAAATCATTTTCAGTTGTTTTGTTACTTCTTCAAGATTTTTGTTAATTTTTTCTGTCTTTTCTTCAACAAAATCTTTGATATCTTCGGATTCTTCAACAAAAGATATTTGATTGAATATTGATACAACCGCTTCCATAACGGAATCTTTCATTTCTCTGACAGATTTTTTAATTTCATCTTTTTGAGAGTCAGAATCTTTGGACAAATTATTTATTTCATCGGTTAATTTTTCTAAACATTTTTTAAATGCTTCGATTTTTTTGTTTGATTCAAGTCCTTCAATATAATCTTGTTGTTCTTGTATAAGAACTTTAATATCTTCCAATGATTCTGTATCATCGCTAAATGCAAGAATATCTATTTTTTGGTTTAGTAATTCAAGCATTTTTGTGATTTCCGTATCAGAATCAGATAAATTGCTAAATCCTTCTTCAACGGATTCAGAATCTGCAATTATATCTACCTTTTTGTTTAATAAATCAAGCATTGATGCGAGTTTAGCATCAGATTCAGATAATACTTTGATATTTTGTCCTAAAGGACGAATAGTATCAGATATATTTTCCAATTCATATTCTAAATCGTCATAATCATTTCCTTCTGCTAAAATATCAAGTTTTGTATTTATTAAATTTAAAAGTTTAATAGATTTTTCATCAAACTGTTTTTGAGAATGTTCAAATTGCTCTACAACATTTTTAATATCTTCAACCCATTGATGATCTTCTGCCAGTGCCAACACATCAATTTTACTGTTGATTTCACCAAGTAAAGACGTCAGGTTACTGTTTTCAAGATAACTTTTTATTTCTCCGAGCCAGTCACGGCCAAGAGTTTTTTCAAATTCTTCAATTTTTGAATTTAGTGCCAGTAAAATTTTATTGTTTTGATTCGATAAATTTTTTGCCGCTGAAATTTGTTCAAATTCAGGTAATTCTTTTAAAAACTTTTTTAATCCGACAATGTCTTTTGAGAGTAAATCAAAAGCTTTGTCAAAATCAAAATCCGGTTCTGCAGATTCTAAATTATTTTCATCCTCCAGATTAAAATCGCTTTCTAATGATTGTATTTTAATGCTGTCAATTTGACTTTCAATATCATTTAGAACCTGAGCAATTTTAACATTATCTTCTGATAATCTTATGATTGATTCTGATATTTCTTCAAATTTTTCTTTTATTTCGTCAGAGATATCAGAAGGTAAATTTACAATTTTATTTGGTTCTGTTATTTCATCATTTTCATCTGCGGGTTTGTATGAAGTTTTAAATTCTTTTATTTTTTTGCTTAAGTATTTTTTTAATTCTTCTATTGAAGATAAAATTTCGTCATTATTTAGTGTTACGGCAATTAAAGATCTTAATTCTTCATTTCTTTCGACAAGCTTTTTATCAAGATATTCAACAGCCTTTTTAAAGTATTCTTTTTGTTCGTGTCTGAATTTGTTAACCTGACGAATAAATTCATTATATTCTTTCATCTGACTAACTTCAGGCACATCATTCTGTACGTTGGATTCCAAATCTGATTTCAAATTATCAAGTTTAATAATAACCGCATCTATATCGCCGATAATGAAATCTTTCAATGTGTTTTCCATATCGTCAAATCTTAACGATATTCTGTTATATAGATCTTCGATTATTTCTGAATTATCAGAGGTTATTATTTCCGAATCATTTTTAAAATCTTCCACATCTTCTTTAATTTTTGTACTGATATCAGATGAAATAATCCCTGTTGATAATCCTTTTCTTAAATCGCTTAAAATGGATAATATTTTGTCATTTTTGTTATTTAAATTATTTAAAATATCAGTATTAGTAAGTTCTAATTCTGATTTAATATCCATTAATTTGTTATCTGCAACTGTAAGTTTTTCAAATAATTCAATATTATTTGTGCTGGCATGGCGAAGTTCTTTTATTAAATCCTGAAATAACCCTGTTTTTTCCTCCAAAAGTTCTGCGTTGTATGCAAATCCTTGTTCTAAACCTTGCTCAACAGATTTTTTTAAATTTTCAACATCTGCTCCGAGTTCATCAAGTTTTGATGAAATAAATAAGATGCGGTTATTTTCTTCTTTATCTGTAGGATTTAGTTGAGAAAAAGAACTGCTCAATTCTTGAATTTTATGTTCTATTTGTGATAATTCTTCTGCAGACTCTTGATTTTCAGTTTTGAATGAATCTGTATTTATTACGTTTAAGTTGTCTAATTTTCTTAAAAGAATATCCAGACTTTGATCGCTGTATTCTTTGAAAGAGTTCAAATCTTGTTCTATTTTTTCAAGTTTTTCCCAAACTTTTGACCCTTCATATGAAGATAACAATGTTTTTAGTTCTTCCAAATATTGTTCTACAGATGAAATATTTAAATTGTTTGAATCCTCAATTTGTGAAAAGTTTTGTTTTTTGTCTGTTAAAACAGCTTTTATTTCAGAAATAACACCGGAGATTTCTTGTGCCAAATTTTTTAAATTATTTTCAATGTATTCAGATACATTTAAAAGATTTTTACCTGTGGTGTCATCGTAAAAATTTGAATCTGAAATATCTGAAGATTTAATTAAATCTTCAATAGAAGAAGTTTTTTCAAACAATTTGGTAAATTCTGTGTCAAAATTGATATCGTCAATTTTTTTCTCGATATTGTCTGCTTTTGATAATAACGATTCTATATCATCTTTTGTTGAAATTTGCGCAAGATTTTCAACTAAATTCAACTGATTGGTGTTTAATGAATCCATATCGCTGTGTGTCGGTAAATCATCCAATTTATCAACAATAATGTTTGTTTTTGACAGTAAATCATTAAACGTATCAATATCTTCTTTTTGAGGGAGTTTAGATAACATTTTGGAAATGTGTTCTTTTATGTCGTAGCTTGCATTTTCAAAAGAGATATTTTCAACTGCCGTCAAAACTCTTGAAGATATTACATTATTCATATCTGAAATAATGTCTTTTATAACTTCAAAATCCTTTTTTAATGTTTCAATTTTTGAAACCGCATCATTAACTCCGTCTTGAACAACTGATTCTTCAATATTTTGTAAAAGAGAATCAAGTTTATTTTCTAAACCGTTTAATGCCTCTTTTAATATGTTTGTATCAGGTAAAGTTTCAATATTTTTACTGACTTGTCCTAATTTGTGCTTTACATCTTCAGTTTGGGATATTAAATCATCGGTTTTTTGGTTCAAAGTTCCGAAATCACTTTTTGTAGCGGAATCTTCAATCTTTTCATTAAGATATGCGGCTGCATGTTTTAATTCGTTTACATCCTCCTTGTCAGAAAGTGATTTGATCTGCTCACAGATGCCATCTGTTTTTTGTATCAGAGAATCAATTACCGCTTGAGTGATTTTTAAATTTTCTGTTGTTGCAACATTTAGTAAAAGTTTTTCAAGTGTATTATTTTTATCTGATGCAATTTGTAAAGTTTGAATAATAGTATCTATAGAATTTGCAATAATATCTGTTTGTTGTTTAATTGCAACATTTATCTGTGTTTGATTAAGGGAATCAAAATTTAATAAAATTTGTTTTAAATTTGAATCAATATTGTTAATAGTATTTTGATAAGTGTGATTCAAGTTTTCGAAATCATTACGAAGAAAATTCAAAATGTTTTCTATATCTTCTCTATTGGCTTTGTTTGCTACAATTGAATTCAACTTGGATTCGATATTTGCTAAAACTGTTTGTTCTTTTTTCTCTTCTTCATAAAATGCGTTCATGCTTTTTGCAAAAACATCGAATAATTCTCTCATATCAGAGTTTTTTACGTGATTTTCCTGATCTTGATAAACAGTTTTTATTGCGTTTTCAATATCTCGAAATTTGGCAGAAGTAGAATTGTATTTTTCTTCAAAGGATTTTGTCAGTTCTTCTAAATACGCCTTGAATAATACATAAGAATCATTGTTTTTTATAAGATCCAACTTTGAGCTTATACTATCCAGTAACCTGTCTAAACTTTCTGCATTCGCAGAATTCATTTTTGTCATTTGGTTGAGTAACTTAATAATTCTGTCAGAATCTTGAGCCATTTTAGTTAATTCCTCTGTAAATACGCTATCCCTATGTAATTATTTTATCAGCGTAACAATATTTAGTAAATTTTATTAAGGCTTTTTATTACAAATGTTAAGCATAAAAAATATATTATCGTTTTAAAAATGTTTTAGTGATATCATGATATTGATATAGGGGGCGAAATGAGTCACATCGTAATTGATAAAAACAGGTGTAAAGCTTGCTATTTATGTGTTAATGAATGTCCGAAAAAGTTAATTAAAATTAGCGAGGAAACTAATAACTTGGGTAACAGAATTGTAGAATTTTGTGATGAAAATAATGAATGTTTAGGGTGCGCGATGTGTGCTCTAAGATGTCCGGATTTAGCAATATCAGAGGTTTATAGAGGTTAATTATGTCTGCTAACACAATTACAAATAAAAAAGTTTTAATGAAAGGCAATTTTGCAATAGCAAATGCTGCCGTAAAAGCAGGATGTCAGTGCTACTTTGGTTATCCTATTACTCCGCAGAGTGAAATCGGAGAATTTATGAGCGGTAAAATGCAAGAGTTAGGAAGAGCATATGTATCTGCAGAAAGTGAACTTGCTGCGATAAATATGACGATAGGTGCTTGTTCAACAGGGGTTAAAGCCATGTCATCATCATCTTCTTGTGCTGTGTCTCTTATGCAGGAAGCTTTGTCTTATGCAACATCGGATCAATTACCTGTTGTGTTGGTCAGTGTTATGAGAGGCGGTCCGGGACTTGGAAATATTTATCCTTCTCAAGGCGATTATTTTCAGGCTACAAAAGGAGGAGGAAACGGTGATTATCATTTGATTGTTTTAGCTCCTTCAACTGTTCAAGAGTGTGCGGATCTGACTTATAAAGCCTTTTATTTAGCGCAAAAATACAGAAATCCTACTGTTCTTTTAGCAGATGGTTTATTAGGGCAGATGATGGAACCTGTTGAATTTAAACCGTATCCTTATCCTGAAATTGACAATTCCGATTGGGTGCTTAGCGGTGCTAAAAACAGATCAGGACGTATAATTCGATCATATGCTCCGTTAGCGGAAGATCAATGTGTATACTTAAATAAACTTTATGAAAAGTATAAACTTATCGAACAAAATGAAACTGAATGGGAAGAAAAAAATACTCAGGATTGTGATATTTTACTTGTAAGTTTTGGTTCGACTTCAAGAAATGTGAATACTGCGGCAAAAATTTGTCGTGAAAAGGGTATAAAGGCCGGAACATTCCGTCCGATAACTCTTTATCCGTTCCCGTCTGTCAGATTGAATGAATTGGCTGATAAAGTTAAAAAAATAATTTGTGTTGAGGTTAATATGGGGCAGATGATTAATGATGTAAGATTGGCAGTTAACGGAAAAGTTCCTGTTGAACTTATAAATAAACCTGTTGGCATGCCTCCTTCGCCCGAAGACATTGCAATAAAGATTGAGGAGTTAATATAATGGCTGTACAAGTTTTTAAAGTTCCTGAATGTATTAAAAAAGATATGAAATATACTTTTTGTCCGGGGTGTGATCATGGGATTGCGGTGAGACTTGTGGCAGAAGTTTTGGATGAATTAGGTTTAAAGGAAAATACAATTGGAGTGGCATCTATTGGGTGTTCTGTTACAATTTATGATTTTTTGGATTTAGATTTTTTGGAAGCGCCTCATGGCAGAGCGTTAGCCGAAGCAACAGGTGTTAAAAGAGCAAAACCTGACAAATTTGTTTTTACATATCAGGGTGATGGCGATTTTGCATCAATCGGATTGGCTGAAAGTTTGCATACAGCTCTTCGCGGGGAAAAAATTTCTTCTATTTGTATTAACAATACAACATATGGAATGACTGGGGGTCAATTAGGCCCAACTACTATATTAGGTCAAGTTACAACGACTTCTCCGACCGGTAGAAATTTGGAATATTACGGTTATCCTATAAAAATAGCTGAACATGTCGCATTGTGTGACGGAACTGCATATAGTGCAAGGGTATCTTTAGATTCGGTAGCAAATATTAAAAAAGCAAAACAGGCTATAAAAAAAGCTTTTGAAGTTCAGTTAAAAGGTTTAGGATTTGGATTTGTTGAAATTCTTTCAACTTGCCCTACAAATTGGAGAATGTCTCCGGATAAAGCGCATGAAAGGGTAAGAGATGAAATGATGCCGGTATTTAAACCGGGAGTATATAAAGACGTAACAGCAGTATTAGAAGGATAATAAAATGGAAAAAGACTTTATAATTGCCGGATTTGGCGGACAGGGTGTTCTTTTAGCGGGTGAAGTTTTAGCAAATGCTTTCATGATTAATGATAAAAATGTAACTTGGTATCCGTCTTATGGCGCGGAGATGCGCGGTGGTACTGTTAATTGCGCTGTTTCAATGTCTGATAGCGAGGTTAGTGCTGTTCAAAAATCTTTTGTTGATTATGCAATAGTTTTAAATCAAGCTTCATTTGACAAATTTATTTCAATGGTAAAAAAAGGCGGGACGATTATTGTTAATACCTCTTTGGCTTTGGAAAAGAAAATCAGAGATGACATAAACTATGTTTTTTATCCGATAACAAAAATGGCACAAGATAAACTTCAAAATATAAAAATGGCAAATATTTTATCTATCGGAATATTATCTAAAGTTTCCGGTTTGATTTCATTAGAAACATTGGAAAGTGCTTTGAATAACGTTATTCCTCCACATAGAAGAAATCTTATTCCTAAAAATTTAGAAGCCTTAAAATTAGGTTATGCGTATGATTTATTGCCAGTTTAATTTCAAAATCACCTAAAAAGTTGATTTTAATTTTTGATAAAGAGATTATTGTTTTCATGTTGACAGACAAAAAGGTCCTAGAAGTGAAAAAAAAATTAATTTCTGCAATTAATAAAAAAGAGACACAGCTGAAAAAATTAAAACAGCATATTAACAAAAGTGAGATTTGTTCAGATATTTACGATAGAGTTTTAATAGAAAAAGCCGTTTTGAAAAAACAATTAGATGAACTTCAAAATAGTTCTATTGTTGACAAAATTCGACATCTTTTACCTCACAAAAAAGAACGTTTAATTTGTGATTATTTTAAAAGTTAAATTTTTGCTCAACATTTGATATATCTGATTCAATTTGTTTTTTCAAATCATCTGAAGATTCAAACTTTTGTTCATCCCTGAGTTTTTTTATAAAAGCAACTTTTATTTCTTTATTGTATATGTCTTCGTTAAAATCCAATATGTGTGTTTCTAAGCTTGGCTGACTGTCAAGTGAAACAGTTGGGCATGTTCCAAAGTTTGTTACTGATTTATATGTTTTCCCTTCAATAGTTGTTTCGGTGTGGTAAACTCCGTATGCAGGGGTGATTATATTTTCAGGAAATTCGATATTTGCAGTCGGAAAACCTAATTCTGAACCTAGACCTCTGCCTTTTACAACTTTCCCTTTGATAAAGAATTTTGATCCAAGCATTGCATTTGCCAAAGGAATTTCTCCTTGAGAAATATAATTTCTTATTGCGCTGCTGCTAACAATTTCTCCTAATATCATCTGAGGGGGAGTTGCAGTATAGATATAATTAAATTCTTTTTGGTGTGATGCCAAAAAGCTCACAGTCCCTATCCTGTTAACTCCAAAATGATGGTTAAAACCTGTTGATATGGCTTTTGGAGAATATTGTGAAATTAGTAAATTCAAATAATTGTATGCGCTCATGTCACAAATTTCTTCAAATCTTAACTCTATTAGATAATCAACACCAAGTTTTGATATCAAATCATATTTATCTTCTTTTTTATTAATACATTTTTGTTTGGTATTATTTATGTAAGAATACGGATGTTTGTCAAAAGTTATTACTGCGCTAGGGCATTTTAGCAAATAAGATTGTTCAACAGCTTCATGAATTACGGCTCTATGTCCGATATGAACTCCGTCAAAATAGCCTAACGCAATTGATAAATTCGGTATAAATTCAAGTGAGTCAATTATTTCCATATTTTTATATTAATCCATTTTTGTTAATTTGAGAAATTTGTAAACTAATTAAACAATATCCCGACAATAGCTGCCGACATATATCCTGTTAATGTTCCGCAAATTAATGCTCTTAATCCTAATCTTGCCAGATTCTTTCTTTGATTTGGTGCAAGTTCTCCAACGCCTCCCAATATTATTGCAACAGACCCAAAATTGGCAAAATTGCAAAGTGCAAAAGTCGCTATTAAAAATGATTTTTGGCTAATTAATGATCCTAAATTAGCCAAATCGCTAAATGCAACCATTTCATTTAATACCAATTTTTCGCCCATCAAAGCTCCGACTGCTGTTGCATCAGAAAGCGGTGTTCCGATTACAAACGCAAATAGGGCAAAAATTTTACCCATAATCGTTTTTAGTGACAATGTTGTTAAGTCAAATCCGGCAGACACAAAATTTATATGTAAGTATTTTACAATTGCACCACCCAAAATTCCTAAAAACCAATCTATCATTGCAACTAAAGCAATCAACGCTAAAATCATTGCAACAACATTTAAACCGACTTTCATTCCTTCCGATGCTCCTGAAGAAATTGAATCAAAAATATTTATATGCGTTCTTTTTCTTTTGCTATATGTAATTTCAAAATTTTCACTTGTTTCAGGCGTATGTGTTTCGGGGAAAACAATTTTAGACATAACAAATGCTCCCGGAATTGCCATAATTGATGAGGCTAAAACATAAGTTGCAGGAATTCCCAAACCTATGTAAATAGGCATTGTCGCAGCAGAACAGCAAGCCATAGAACCTGTCATTGATGCAAGAAGTTCTGATCTGGTTAATTTTTCCAAATATGGTCTTATCATTATTTGTGCTGAAACTTGTCCTACAAATGCGCTTGCAACATTTGATAGGGCTTCTGCTCCGCTAACTTTCATTAATTTATTCATTGCTTTACCGAAAATCGGAATTATTCGCTGCATAATCCCGTAATAGTAAAGAATATTTACTATAATCATCATAAAAATAAGTGATGCGATTAGTTGAAGTGCAAAAACTTGAGTTCCTGCTCCCCAGATTAAACTTAGCTTTTCCCGACTTATCAAAGGTCCGAATACAAATGCACCGCCATCAAGTGCAAAATCTAAAATTTTTTGAACAAATTGTCCCAATCCTAAAAACAGTTTTTCCCCTAATGGAATTTTAAATATAAAAACCGCAAACAAAACTTGAAGTAAAAACCCTATTCCAACTGTTTTAAAATTAATAGCTTTTTTGTTGTTTGACATAAGATATGCCAGCAAAAATATTACAACTATTCCTAAAATTCCTAATAACCTTTCCATCTTTTCCCTTTAATTTATTTGTTAAAAAGTTTCATAATTTTATCAATAAGACCTTCGGAGTCTTCCGCATCAGACAACCCCATTGATTCAAGTTTAGCGACTTTATCTTGAATAATTTTGATATCTGACGGATCGGTTGCATGTTCCAAATAGTTTTTGTAAACATTGCAAGCTTTTGATGTTGCTTTCATTTTTTCATAAGTCATGCCAAGTTCTTTCAATGTATACAAATCTCTTGGATTTGAATTAATTATTTTTTCTAAATATTTGGCTGCCGTTCCGTAATCTCCCAATCCTTGCTTGTATTGAGCAAGTTTTGTTAGTGCTTCTTTATTTTCAGGTTCGAGTTCAACAATTCTGTTGTAATATTCTGAGGCATGGTCAACTTCTCCGTTATCGGTTAGTAGTTGTGCTAACTCAAATAATAAATCAGTATCTCTATCGTTTAATTGAACTGCATTTAGAAATTCATGTGTTGCCATATCAACATCTTTTCTTAAAATGTAATATCTGCCCCAATTTACGTGGGCATTATATTCGTCATTTTTCCCTTCGTAAATAAGCGCATTCATCTGATAAGTAAGCGGTGAATTCGGAACAACTTTGTTATATTCTTCAACTGCTTCAAGTGCTTTATCCCAATCTTTTGCGCTGTAGTAATATTGTGCATTTAAAGTTAAATATCTCGGGTGTTTTTTAAATTCATCAGGAATTTTTTCCAATTTTTCGTAAGCTTCTTTAACTTGCCCTAATTCAAGCATACATTGTATTTTCAATAGTTCGTCTTTTGTTATGTCTAAAGCTTTTTGGGCCTCTCCGTTTTTTAGGTAAATATTTGCTAAACCTTCATTCACATTTAATGTGTCAAAGCCTTTTTGTTTGGCTCTATTTAAAGTATCAATTGCGCTTGGGTAAGCGCCTTCAGATAAATAAATATCCGCCAATTCCAAAAACATTTCTTCATGTAAATCTTCGCCTTCTAAAAGCATATTAAATTCATCAATAGCTTTCATTGTTTTGCCGGATTTTCTATACAAATTCGCCAATGTCAGTCTTGTCATAGCCTTTTGAACTCCGTCATTACAATGTTCAATTGCTTTTTTAAAGTCGTTTATCGCAAAATCCAATTTTCCTTCCAAAGAGTTTTTATTTCCTCTGTAAATGTAGTATTTGTACTTGTCGCGATTTGCGTAGATAGAAATCAATTGTTCGTATGCAAGCGCATTTGTGACATCTTTTTTTAAAATTTCGTTGTAATAATTTGCGGCATCATCAATTTTTTCCAAAATCAAAGAAATATGTCCCAAACGTTCTAAAATCCCCAAATCATCAGGGTTGTGTTCTAATTCTTTTTTATATTCAGCTAAAGCTTCGTTATATTGTTCATTAGATTCAAATTGTTCTGCCAATTGCAAACTCATATCCTACTCCTTAAAAAAAACTGATATCCTTGTACTGATTGTATCATTAAAATATTAATTCGCAATTATTTAATTATACATATTTTGAGTTTTTTGAATTCCGTTATCAAAATAAAAA
>CAMNNA010000024.1 GCA_946545285.1 uncultured cyanobacterium
TGGGTGGAATAGGCGCACAAGGAGCAAAACTTGGCGCAAAAGCTTTAACAAAATATTTTGGTAAAAACATCTCAAAAGGAATCGGCTCAGGATTGTTTTCAGGCGCGGTTGGCGGCGGTATTTGGGTCGCAGGTGACGGAATTGCAAATAACCAAAACCCAATAACTTCTGCTATTGATAATGCAGTAACAGGTGCTGTTTCGGGTGGTATTTTAGGCGGGGGATTATCATCTTTAGAAAAATTTTCTAAAGGTAATAACCTCAGAAAATATAATATTAATAATCATATGCAAATTAATGAAATGCAGGATTTACGAAAATTAGGAAAAGATTATTATAATGATTATTTGAATGGTCGAGTAGTAAAAGATTCTTTTGGTCATACAATAAATTTCCCAAATTCGCAAGCAGGAGAAATCAGCTTGCACAATTATAACATGATACCTGAACTGCCAAAACAATTAAAAACTGCCCAAAATTTTGAATTTGTTAATGATAAACCTAATCGGACAGATGCATTTAATTTTGGGAAATTAACAAATAATTATGATAATAAAAATTATGAATATTTGTTTAGAAATAATTCAAATAAATCCGGGAATGATTTTTATCAGATTAAAAATGTAGGTTCTAATCCTGCATACTCGCAACAAAACCGAGCGCTCAAATTAGAACCCGACAACATATTAATTGATAATACAAACTTTTTCAACCCTTTAAAAAAGAATGGTGATTTATTTAGTTTTCCGGCGCCAAAAGATTCAAATTGCGCTCAGGCAGGCAGTTTCGGGCAAGCGATCGCAAATAACGTTATGTTACAAGGTAAAACGTGAAGTGCGCGTAAATTATTTTGCGCGCACCCTTCCCTTTCTTTAATAACTAAATTTTATTTTCATCCCGAATTTTATTAACTTATTTACAAAATCTTGAGGCAAATATGACAAAATTTTAGCCATAAATGCATCTTTTCCGATTGTGTAAGAAGATTTAGGATTTTTTTTATTTGCAATTTTAAAAATAATTTTTGCGGTTTTTTCAACGCTCAATCCGGTATCAATATTTTTTAGTGCATTTTGTTTTACACAATTTAATTCTTTTTCGTATTCTTGGCATTGGTTTAAATACTCAATATTCCCGTCAACAGATTTTTGCCATAACGGTGTAGAAATAACGCCCGGTTTTATTGAAACAACTTTTATTTTTTTATGTGTTTCAATTTCCAGAGCATTAAATAAAATATCCAACGCGCGTTTTGACGCACAATAAGGGCTTACAAAAGGAAAATTCCCAAAACTTGCCATAGAACTTATATTAATAATCTTTGTATCATCTATAATATCAAGTAGATTTTGTGTAAATTCTATATGAGAAAAAGTATTTACATCAAACTGATATCTTAATCTATCTGTATTTGTTAATTCAACAGGTCCTGCGACAACACATCCTGCAACATTAATCAAAATATCAACTTTATCAATTTTTGATTTTATAAATTCAGCAGCCTTGATAATTGATTCTTTATTTGTCATATCAATAAAGAAGTTAGTCACGTTTGAACCTAAAATTTCGACTTTTGATTCATTCCTGTATCCGGCAAAAATTTTGTTGTCAGAATTTTCACAAAAAAGTTTAACTAGCTCTTTTCCTATTCCTGATGTTGATCCTGTGATTACGATATTTTGCATAAACTACATTCCCATGTATGATGCGAATAACGGCAGATATAATGCTAACGCTAAGATTAAAACTATAGTACCGATAACAATTAACATAACCGGTTCAATCATTTTTGTCATAACATCAATAATTGTATCTAATTGTTTGTCGATATAATTTGTCGCTTGTAATAACATATCTCCAAGACGACCTGATTGTTCACCGGTTGCAATCATAAACAAAATCATTTTAGGCATTGTTCTTGTTGCTCTTAACGCCGCAGATAAATGCTGACCTTGTTGAACTCTTGTTGTTGCTTCTTCAATTTTTAAACCTAATGTATGGTTGGTTAAAGTCACGTTTGCTAAATATAAACATTCCAAAATCGGAACACCCGCGTCATATGCAACCTGCATAACAGCAACAAAGTTTGCAAAATTCGCAAATTGAACTAAGTCTGTTAACAACGGAATTTTCAAAACCATTTCATCAATTTTCCATTTTGAAGGCTTCCATTTGAATAAGAAAATTATCAGACCCACAACGGCTGCGATCCCAAGAGGTATTACAATAAAGTTTTTCTTTAAAAATACACCTGCAGCAATTAAAACTCTTGTAATCCAAGGTAATGTCATACCCATTGATGCGAACATTTCTTCAAATACAGGGAATACAAATACTAACATGACAAGTACAATAAATATTGCTAAACAGATGACAAATACCGGATACATCAAAGTTCCGATGACTTTTGCTCTGATTGCGGATTGTTTATTTAGTAATTCCAATAAACGGTCTAAAGTTTTTTCAAGTTCCCCTGCATCTTCACCGGCTTTTACCAACCCAATATATACTTGGCCGAATTGTTCGGGGTATTTTGCAATCGTACCGGCAAATGTTCCGCCGTTCATAATTTGACGTCTTAATTCTGACGCGCACTGTCTTATTTTCAATTTTGCCGCGTCATTTTCAATAAATAAAAGTGATTCGATAATCGGAATACCGGCAGCAGCCAATATTTGAAGGGTCGAGGTGAAATTTATTTGATCTCCCAAACCGAGTTTTGGCATTTTCCCCGGAGCTTTTGACGCTTTTCTTTCAGTGACAATTTGTGCTTCTTCTGTCAGTCCGATAGGAATAAAACCTAAGCCTCTGACAGCGGCACGTGCTTCTCTTAAGTCTGCGGCTTCAACCTTTCCTTTTACTTGTTCATTTGTGCCTTCTTTATAGGCTGTATAGTTATATATTGTCATATTCTTATTCTCCTGCTATACCCAAAACTCTGATAAATTCACTGGCAGTTGTTCTTCCTTCCATAATGTGATTTAAACAAGCTTTATTAAGAGTTAACATTCCATTATTAATTGCGCATTCTTCGATTTCCAAATCGTGCGCGCCTTGTGCTATAAGTTTTTTAATTTCTTTAGTTATCTGCATAATTTCATAAACACCCAAACGTCCTTTGTAGCCTTGGAATCCGCATTTAGCACATCCTACGGCTTTATATACCGGAGTGTTCATAAGTTTTGTAATTTCTTCTTCATTTAAGGTTATCTGGGTTGCTTCTTCTCTTGTCATATAATATTCTTCTTTGCAATGGTCGCACAATCTTCTGACCAAACGTTGAGCAATTACACCTGACAGAGTTGAAGATACAAGATAATCTTTTGCACCCATTTCAATTAAACGGGTAACAGTAGCTGCAGCAGAGTTAGTGTGAACCGTACTTAATACCAAGTGACCTGTTAATGCTGCCGCGATTGCAGTTTCTAAAGTTTCGTAGTCACGAATTTCACCGACCAATATAATGTCAGGGTCTTGACGTAATATCGCTCTCATACAAGATGCAAAAGTAATACCTGCTTTTACGTTTACTTGTGATTGGTTGATCCCTTCTAATTTAATTTCTATAGGGTCTTCAATTGTTGTGATATTAACAGATTCATCATTTAAACTTTTTAATACCGAATATAATGTTGTTGTTTTACCTGAACCGGTAGGACCTGATGTTAAAATAATTCCGTTAGGGCAGGAAATAATTTTTTTAATTTTGTTTATATCATCTTGTGACGCGCCGATAAGATTAATAGTTCTATCGTTAGACTTCAAACTGACAGCAGGTGCTAAGATACGGATACAGACCTTTTCTTTGCCCGAAACCGGTAATGTGTTAATACGAAAATCATAAGAACAATTGTTGTAATTCATCGAAAAAGTACCGTCTTGCGGTCGTCTTTGTTCTGCAATGTTCATACGCGACATAACTTTGAAACGAGCTATAACTGATGTTTCAACTTTTTGTGGTACATCAATAACTTTTTGTAACATACCGTCACGTCTGTATCTTACAATATAACCATTCAAACGCGGTTCAATGTGAATATCGGAAACTTTACTGTCAATTGCGTTTGTAATAATTTGGTTAACGAACTTGGCAACAGATCCCGTTGAATCTTGTAATTCCGCGTCAACCTGCTCCCAAAGAGTCGTTTCTTCATCAACCTCTTGAGTTTCAACTTTAATTTGTTCAATGATTTCTTCTGTTTGCTTTTTGCGTTCTGAGAAAAATTCATCAATTGAACTTTGAAACTCGTAATGAGTCATCAATAATTGCTTAGGACTTAAACCGGTTAAATAAATAATTTGCTTTATAATATCAACCGGAATAGGTTTTGTAACCCCTAAAGTTAACGTTTTACCATCAGATGAAATCGGAATAACAGAATTCGCTTTAATAAAATCTTCAGGTAATATATTAACAAATTTTTTCTGTTCGGCTAACTGTTCTGCTGTAACAAGATTCAAACCGGTTTGAAGATGTAATACCTCTTTCAGTTGTTCCAATGAAATGAAACCCATTTCATAAAGCATTGAACCGATTGGAATTCCTCGTTTCTTTGATTCTGCTAAAGCATCCATCAATTGAACATCAGTAATTAATCCTTTTTTGACAAACATTTCACCCAGTTTGCCGACAAATTTTTGTTTTTTCCCCTCAGAAATATTGTTTTTTTGTGCTTGAGTTAAATTTTTTTCAGATTCTTTTTTTTCTGTTCCTCCGACAACGGTATCAAGCAGTTCAGATAAATCGTCATCTCCGACAAGCATAAATTTTATCGGATTAGGGTAGAATTCTTTTAATAATTCACTGATTTTATCTTTATCAGAACTTTGGCAAATCGCAACAAACAAATATTCGCCCTTAACACTTATGGGTAGAAAATGATACTCTCTCATCAAATCCGACTTTACGGATTTTAGAATATCTTGGTTTATGCTGTTTTTTAATCTGAGTATAAGTGCATTCATTTGTTTTGTGTTGAATTTTCCATATTTTATACAGTTTGAAGGGACAAGACTTTACAAAAATTGTAAAACCGGCCCCTTACTAAACTTTTAAGCTAAATTACAGAGTTATTTCTTTTTCCTGAGCTTGCGCATCTTCAGTATCAACAACAATTTGAGGTGTTATCATAATAATCAACTCTTCTTTTTCTCTTCTTGTTACTGTTGATCTGAAAAATACTCCAAGTGCCGGAATATCACCTAAGAACGGTATTTTTTGAACACTCTTTGTTTCCGTTTCACGAATCATACCGCCGATAACAAGAGTTTCACCGTCTTTAATTCTTACACCTTTTAATTCTAAGTTTTGTCTTTGAAGTAAAGTTGCCTGAATTTCACGTTCTTGAGTTTGAGGATTTAAAACGGTCAATTGTTCCTTGATTGACGCATAATCAGGCGTAATGTCTAATGTTACATATCCGTCAGGACTTATAAACGGTGTGATTTCTACTGTAATACCGTTATCATCACCAATATCGTATTGTCTTTGAACTTGTGATGTAAAACCTGAATCTAAATATTGAGTAGTTACACTTTGAACATAATCAGATGATAAGTCGATAGTAGATTTTTGTCCGTTTGTCATTAATATTTTCGGATTTGCAAGCATACGACCTTTGTCGTTAGTTACTAAGTAATTAACCTGATATACCAATTGAGGGGATGAACTCCATTTTTTAAGTTCTGTTGAAGTTGCGGATGATCCTGAACCTGATTCTTGAGTAAATCCGTGTCCTGCAAAAAATATCGGATAATTAGTAGGTGTCCCAAAACCGTGAGAACCGCCGGCATTGAATGAGAATGCGTGGCTCATAAATGTCCATGAGTTTTCTAACTGTTTACTGCCTGATTCAGAAAGTGAAACAATTTGAACTTCCAAATAAGCTTGCGGAGCTTTTTTATCAGATGCTGCAATAAATTCTCTTATCATTTCTATCTGACCTTCAGATCCGCCTACAACTTGAACTGTACCCAATGTAGGGAAGTAAATAACAGATAAGTTTCTCATATCAAAAGATGAATAACCTTCTGCAGTAACTCCTGCGGTGTCGCCAATTGAACAAGCAATAGAACCTCCGCCTACAGTAATCCCGCTGCCGGCTCCGCCTCCGCCGCCACCTGATGACGAACCTGATTTACTTGAACTGCTTGAAGAACTTGATTTGCTTGAACTGCTTGAACTGTCAGATGCAAAACCTGTAGCAACACCGCTAATAGGTGCTGCACCGCCTGTTTTACTTCCGACTTGCGGTAGTAAAGTCTTACAAACCAAGTTTGCCATCTCAGCAGGAGTTGTATGATTTACCTTAAATGTTGTTACGGTAGGTTTTTTATCAAATTTTTCAACTATTCTTCTTGTGATTTCCGCATCAGCCGCTGTACCCATAACCAAAAGTTCGTTTGATGCAGAATTTACAACTACAACCGGTTTTGATGAAACTCCCGGATGGAGGCTGTTTTTAGAGAAAATATTTTTGTTTAAAAAATTCGCTATTGCGACAGGGCTGACATATTTAACAGGAACAACAGCCATTTCTTTGTCGGCAACATCCATATCTTCGCCGCTTCCATATACAATCAAAGTATTATTTTTTATGTCATAAGCAATATTACTTGTTTTTACAACAAGGTTAAGAGCTTCTTCCAATGTAATATTAACCAAATCCATTGTAACATTACCGCTTACAGACGGAGAGAAAATAATATTCATTCCTGCCTGATCGGCAAACATTCTCAAAACTTGTGTTACATCTGCATCCCTTAAACTCAGGTTTACAATTGAATTTGCATTGTTAATCTTTTGCGGTTTAACAACCGTTAAAGAAGAACTTCCGCCGGATCTTAATGCCGGACCTTCCCCATAGCCGTAATCATCATAAGCAAATGCAACAGTACCGAGCATATTTGTTGCAAAAAATGCCCCCAACATTACACTTGCTATTACCTTTTCTCTAATCTTACTTTTCATATTTGCTCCTGCTTATTAATTTTTTTTACCTTATTAACCTTTTCTTCCGCCAAATCTGTTTTTCAAATTATACAAATCATTTCGGAACTTATTTAAATCATCTTTTGAGAATTGTTCCCCGATTGCGGCTGAGTAAATATTTGAACCCAAACTTACGGTAATCCAATCTTTATTTATTTTAACAACTTTATATTCATTGTTAATAATTTTATCGCCAATTCTTACAAGATAATCTTTATCGTCAATGTTTATGATAGCTGACGGACTTTTTTCGTTGTACATAATCCCGACAACTTTCGTTTTAGTAATTTTTGCTGCCGCTGCATTTTCTCCGGCTAATGATGTCGGAGGTACCGGCAAATTAAAACTGTATGGGCTTATATCATCAGCTTCACGAATTTTTGTATTCTGTAATTTTTGCAACTCAGCAATTTCCAGATTATGTCTTCTTGCTTCTCTCAATGCTGAATTAGTTGCATTTTCGTATGCAATATACTCTCCATACGGCATAAAAGGATCTGATCTGCCAATGCTTGACAAATCATAAGAAACCATATTATCAGAATTGGAAGTCTCAACTTCAATTTCTTCTTGTTGACTTGAAACATCAACATCTACAGTTTCAGAGCCTTGTTCTTGTTGTTCTTGTGCAATTTCAGGAGTCTGTGATGCTGAATCATCTTGGGCTTTTTTCCCGCATCCGCAAAGTCCGAACATTATTCCAAAACTCAAAAGCAGTAATAAAGTAAAGTATTTTTTTGAACTTTTGACTATATTCATACTCTCTGTCGTATTCACTATATTTCCACCCATCTTAATAAGTCTGTACATTAATTTTTGCTTTTCAGATATTAAAAAAATACCTTCTTCTTATTTCATCTTATCATAATTTCATATTGGTGGCAAAAAAGGTCAAATAAATACAACTTTTAGAGGATAAAACTCCAAAATCGCTGATTTAAAAGGCTGTTAACCTGTTATATTTTGTAACAAGATTTTAAAAATTTTTTGTTTTTTTAAATTTTCAATCCAAAGATTGATATACCTGATTTTAAACAGATAAAGAGTAAAATATGTAAATTTATGTTACAGTAAATCAAAATTTAGTAAATTTTTTACTTTTACATTTATTATACAGATTGAAGAAGGTATTTTATGAACATTTCCCCAATTTTTAACAACAAACTAAATAATTCAAATTCAGTTCAAAACGAAAAAGCTATAAATCCGGCATTTGCACCCAGAATTGCTCCGCAATTGGCAAAAGACACGGTTTCTTTTTCCGGTAAAGAAAAAGTTGTTAATAGTTTCTTTTTGGATGTTTTAGGCACTGCCTACCAATCTCAAAAAAATGAATACCAAGTGTTGGCATCAAAATTTCACAAGGCATTGCAAAAAATTTGTTCAAAATTTGAAGCAGAAGGTTTTACCTATGATCCTGTTTACAATTCAAAAAGCCCTGTAAAAGATTTGAAATCATTTCTTGACAAAGTTCAAAGGCAAGGTGATGCTTCTGACAAAATAAGGGGGACTGTTTACTGGGCTGATCAAAGTAATGTTCCGAGTTTTAAAAAATTTATTGATGCTATGGATAAAGAAGGGTTTGAAGTTGCCGTTTTCAAAAAATACAATGATAAAACCGGAAAATTTACAAGAATGCCTGATATTGAAATTCGCCAAAACGGGGTAGAGCAAAATGATTTATCTGTTTTACATCCTTTATTCCAAAAAGCTGAAATTTCACGTCCTAGGGAAAGTTCTTATTCAGATTGGCAAGTTAAATTTGTTCCTAAAAATAGAGCCGGTAAAAATGAAGACAGAATTAAACTTGAAGTCATATTTTTATACGGTAAAAAATATGCGGAAGCTAAATCTGCAGAATCTAAATACGTTTACAATATTACAAGAGCATTTAAAAAATTACATATTGATTTGAATGAAAATAATCACGCTCAAAATACTCCGGGAAGAAGAATTGCCGGTAATATTCAAAGAATTATGTCAAGACTTATTGAAGATATTTCTAAGCCGTTATATGAAAATGCAAAAATTACTGACTTAAAAATTAAAGATCAAATAAAACAACCGGTCGGAATTGACCAGAGCCGTGCAGTTCTATTAAAAGGGCTTATTAACGGAATCAAACAAAAACTTCCGTTATACTACAGACAACAATTGAAAAAACTTGATTCTGATGAATACATTATTGATGTAATAAAATCAGCACCAAATTTTGTAACAAGAGCGAACAAAGAAATATCAACCGAAGAAATTAAAACTACAAGAAGTGAGTTGAAAAGACTTTTCAACAGTTTTCGCAGAAGTGATGAAGAATCTATAGAAGAAGCAAGATTGATGCTTGATGAAACACTGAAAACTTATAAAGAAAAAAAATAGAACTGTTTAATAAGATTTATTTATAACAGAATTATGAGCTTCGAATTCAAATTTATCGTCAAGCGGGGGTAAATTAATTTTTTCTCCATAATGTTTTTCCAATGCTAAACCGATCAGATAATCGGCAAAATGAGGGTTTTTGGGTAAAAGCGAGCCATGTAAATACGTTCCGAAAACATTTTTAAATCTTCCCCCCTCAAATCCGTCTTTTCCGTTGTTGCCGTTACCGACACAAATTTTGCCCAAAGATTTTGTTTCCCCTTCCAAAAACGTAAGCCCGCTGTGGTTTTCAAAACCTACAAGTGTTTTAGGATCCAAAAATTCGGTTTCAATAGTTACGTTTCCGATAAATCTTTTATTTCCCGCAACTGTATAGGCATCCATTAGAGAAATCCCGTTTAATTTTTCTTTGTTGTGCGGTTGATAATAATGACCAAAAAGCTGGTATCCTCCGCATATTCCCAAAAACACCGCGCCGTCATCTCTTTGTGAAATTAATTCATTTTTATTTGAATAAAGTTCCTGCGCAACATCTTGTTGTTGTTTATCCTGTCCCCCGCCAATAAAATATAAATCGTGAGAATTTATCTTATCTCCAATATTTATTTCTTCAAAATCCACTTCAATTCCGCGCCATAAACAACGGTTTTTTAATGTAATTATATTCCCGATATCACCGTATAAATTAAGCAATTTCGGATACAAATGCGCTATTGATATTTTTAAACCCACACAGTTCATATAAAAAATTATACTACAAAATCTGTGGTATAATCTGTTTATGCAAAATTCTTATATTATAAATACGCATTCTCACGTTAATACCCTTAAACAAACACCCATTGATCAGGCATTGGCTAATGCAAAAGAAAAAAATATTTCAATTATTGTTCCGTCCTCAAGCAATGACGATATGTTTGAAGTTGACGAATTTGTTAAACAAAATGACGGAATTTACGGCTATGTTGGAGTTTATCCGGAATTTGCAAAAGATTTTTCTGACAAAACCCTTCTAAACATGGAATCAATTATAAAAAATAATCCTAAAATTATAGGAATCGGCGAAGTTGGTTTGGATTTTTATTGGGATAAAAGTTTTGCTGATATTCAAAAAGAAGTTTTTATAAAACAAATTAAATTTGCTAACGAACTTAATTTACCTCTCAATATTCATTGCCGTGATGCTTATTTTGATACTTTAGAAATTTTGAAAAAATATAATAAAAATTCAAATGCTATCATGCACTGCTTTTCAGGAAGTTTTGAATTTGCAAAAGAATGTATAAAATTAGGAATTTATATATCAATAGGCGGCGTTGTAACGTTTAAAAATGCCGTTAAACTAAAAGAAGTCGCTAAAAATATTCCTTTAGAATACATGCTTTTGGAAACAGATGACCCTTATTTAACGCCTGTCCCATACAGAGGAAAAGAAAATCAGCCGTCTTATGTAACTTATGTTTGTGATGAAATAGCAAATTTAAGAAATACTTCTTCTGAAATTGTCGCAAATGCAACAAAAACAAATACTTTAAAGATATTTGGCCGGTAACAGTTTAAATTGTAAAAATTACACTTTTTATAAATCTTGTCAGGTCAAAAAAAAACTTAAGCAATTGGGGTAAAATTGCTAAAGTTTATGGGGTAAATGAAAAGAGTTAAGTATAACAATATAATATTTTTTTATTTTCCTATGCCATATAAGCAAGGTGAATATTATTAGATTCGTTTCTTGTTGGGGTAGTGAGTATATTATAAGCCTTTACAAGGTTGTAACCGATAGCTTTTAAAGGGTTTGATTGAACAGGATCTGCATTTTTTGTGATATACAAATCTTTTTCAAAATTGATTTTATTTCCTGCGTTTTTGTCTAAAGACATCAAACCTGCTTTAGAGTTATCATTTTTACCAAATGTTATAGTTTTAATTGTATTTATTTTTATCGGATTAATAGTTAGCATTGTCGCCTCCTTTTTTATTAAGTGTTCATTTAACACTTCATCTGAACAATTTCAATATAATCGATAGAAAATTATTTGTCAACCCCTATTGTGAACTTTTGTAAAGAATTCGATAACCAGATAACATGCGGGTTTTATCAATAAGTGTACAAAATGCACTTATTACAAGGATTACAGGAATAGCAGTTATGAAAAAAATAATTTATATTAAAAATAAATAATAGCCAACTGTTTATAAAAATAAAATGAACTTTTTTATTTTATACTCGTTATATAGTTGTAAGGATGAAAAAATCATGACAGACGAATGCAAAAAATATGAATCATTATTTGTTTTCAGAACTCAGGAAGAACTGGAAGATCACATCCAATCTTGTCCTGAATGTCAACAAATGCAAAAGAAAATGGATTCCGTATCAGAACTCTTAAAACAAGTAAGACCTTATTACAAAAAGAAAAAAATGGATATTTTAAGAGTAAAATGCGCATGCGCGTTGTTTTTACTTGCATTTGCGGGGACAAGCACATGCCTTATCAGATTTAACACTGATATATCAGATACCATAAAATACGGAACTGTATTAAGTGCGGAAGATTTAGGTTTTCCGGTTGATTCTTACGGGTTAATAACGGTAGAATAATGGATTTTAACAAGATAATTAAAAACAATAAGCACAATATCAAAAATATAATCCGCGCTGTTACAAAAGAAGATAATGAAGATTTGGAGCAGGAGGTTTACTTCAAAATTTGGAGAAACTCGGAAAAATATGAAGAAAAAGGCAGTATAAAAAGCTGGATAAGCGCGATTACCAAAAACACGGCATTAGATTATCTCAAATCTTCATATTACAAGGTATTTCGTGTGGCGCAAACAGATGATGAATCATTATCAAATATTAAGGATAAAAAAATTACACCGGAAACAAATACGATCAATCTTGAAAGGCAAAAACGGATTATAAATGCAATTAATCATCTGAAACCAAAATTCAGGCAAGCAGTAATGCTTTGTGAGATTGAGGGTTACACATATGAACAATGCGCAAAAAAATTAAAATGTCCTACAGGAACAGTGAAATCAAGAATTTTTAATGCAAAAAAAGAATTAGCAAAAGAGTTAGAAGATTTATTATAAAAAACGAAAGGAAACTTATGAAAAAATTAGTATTAGCATCAATTACAGCAATTTTAATGTTATCGACAAACCTTGCATTTGCACAGGAAAATTTCGGCAAAACCGAAAAAATGCAAGCAAAAATGAGATTTGAACAAAGGCTGAATTTAACAGACAAACAGAAAGAAAAAGCCAAAACTATTCATCAAAAAGGTTTTGAACAGATAAAACCCGTTATGATTGAAATAGGAACAAAGAAAAAAGAAATCAAAGAAATAAAAAATAATCCGGATCTTGACGAAACAACAAAAAACGAACAAATAGACAAAAAAATTCTTGAAATCAAAGAATTGAACAAAAAAGCGCGCGAAATCAGAAAGAAAAACGGAAAAGATTTTGAAAAGATTTTGACAAAAGACCAAAAACAGGAACTTGCCAAAATGAAAGAAGAAGGCAGAGCAAGATTTGAAAAGAAACATCCGCCTCGCGCACCGTTTGGAATGTTCAACCAAAATAACGAAACCAAACTTTTTCCTCAGAAAGATTAAAATATAAACCGCAAATAGTTTTACAGATTGCTATTTCCCTTCAATGTAAATAATAGTAAAAATTTAGAGCATGACACATTTTTATGTATTAGTATATTAAAAAGGGGAAATAGCATGCCTGTAAAAGAAAATTCCAAAAAAATAAACGAAAATTTAATTCCTCAAAATATTGAAGCAGAAGAAGCGATTTTAGGGGCAATTTTAGTGAATCCTTCTTGTCTTGCAAAGGTTTCGGATGTTTTAACTCCGGCAAATTTTTACAAGCCGGCGCACAGAAACATATACGAAGCAATGATGGAATTATTTAATAATAACGATAATATTGATATTGTTTCTGTTTCGGATGTTTTAAGCTACAGTCAAAAACTTGAATCTTCCGGAGGAAGAGCATACATAAACGACTTGGCAGAAAACGCAATTACAACATCTAACGTTTCATATTATGCAAAAATTATTCAGGAAAAATCTATAAAACGCGCGCTTATTAGTGCCGGATCGGAAATTGTTTCAAAAGGTTATGATTTAGAACCGAGCAGTGATTCCTTAGAACAAGCCGAAAAACTTATATATGAAATCGGTTCAAGCAAAAATTCTTCGGATCTTAAACCGATTAAAGAACTTGTTTTAGATACATGGGACAGTATAGAATACCGCTACAATCATAAAGATGAATTAACAGGGGTAAGAACAGGATTCAATGATTTAGATTCAATGCTTAGCGGACTAAACAAATCTGATTTAATCATTCTTGCTGCCCGTCCCGCGATGGGAAAAACAGCGTTGGCATTAAATATTGCTCAAAATGTCGCTATAAAAGAAAATGTTCCTGTTTGCATATTTTCTTTAGAAATGTCAGCACCTCAGCTGGTTCAAAGAATGTTGTGTTCATATGCGGAAGTTGATGCGCAAAGACTTAAAACAGGAAACATGCTTCAAAAAGATTTGGATAAAATTGCGGCAGCAATGGATGATTTTGGGAAATCTCAAATATTTATTGATGATTCGGGAGCATGCACCCTTACAGATATTAGAACAAAATGCCGCAGACTAAAGTCCCAGCAAAAAGACTTGGGATTAATAGTAATAGATTATCTTCAACTTATTGAAGGGAGCGGAAAAGATGATCGTTTACAGCAGATTTCGGCGATTTCAAGAGGATTGAAAATTTTGGCAAAAGAACTTAATGTTCCTGTAATTGCGCTTTCTCAATTATCCCGTGCGGTTGAAGGAAGAAATGACAAACGACCGATGCTTTCGGATTTAAGAGAATCGGGTTCTATCGAACAAGACGCAGATATAGTAATGTTTATTTATCGTGCGGATTATTATATGAAAGAAAATTCCGAAGAAGAAGAAAATATAAAAGCAAATTCCAAAGGAACATCAGAAGTCATTATTGCAAAACACAGAAATGGTCCTGTCGGAACAATAAACTTGCTGTTCCAATCAAATATTACAAAATTCAAAAATCCGATTCCGAAAGATTTTGATGCCTTTTAGAAATTATTAAGAGAAATCCGGAATATAAAAACCCTTCCTAACGGCGATATATTAATAATTTTAGGGTTTTACCCGTTCTACGAATTTGAAGTTGGGGTTGAAAAATTAATACCGATTGATGAAATGATTTAAAAAAAACGCAACAAAGCAACGGCGCTTATGCGATTAAACGTCAAACTTACACTAAAAACTCCCAACACCAGACCAAATTGTAAAATTTCTTTAGATTTCGAATCTATCCTTCAGCGGTCAATTCTTCCCATATACTCGGAACTACGATTAACGCTGTGTAAACGATAAAACCGAATAAAATAAGATTAATAGCCATGATAACCTCCTTTGTTATCACTATTATTAATCCCCATTTTTGGATTAAAATAACAATTAATCCTTCAAAAAGTTGAATCTTTTTACAAAAATTAATATAATGTTAAAAAGTAAGAATATGAATAAATTTACCAAAAATGATATAAAAACAATGTTTAGCGAGCTTTGTTGTTCAAAATGCAAAAACGATTTTTCAATTGATTCAATAAGAATATTAGAAAATTTCGGAAAAACATTCATATGTGAACTCAAATGTGAAAAATGCGGAAAAGATTTTGGGCAAATAGTTTTAAACTATGATAAAAAGTCAAAAATTCACCCCAAAATGACTGTTATTGATGGCCCGTTACCAATTTCACAAGACGATGTTATTGATGCGCACAATTACATTCAAAAAAATTTATAAATACAAAATGTGCAGTATTGTTAAATAATTAAAAAATATACAATTTCTAAAACGCTGAAACAGAAAGTTCTTGTTTCAAAGTTTCAACAGTTGAATTTAGAGAAGAAACATCGCTGATATTGAATGTTTTAACTTCAGGGTTAATTTTTCTTATCAAACCTGACAAAACTTTACCCGGTCCGATTTCAATGAACGTATCAACTCCGTTTTTAATCATATTTTCAATAGTTTGAGTCCAATGAACCGAAGAATAAATTTGTCTTGGCATTTTATCTTTAAAATCTTTATCGGAAATAGTTGCTGATGCATCAACATTTGTAATAACAGGAATTGATGCACAAGAAATATCTAAATCTTTTACATATTGGCTAAACTCTTTACCGGCATTTTCTAAAAATTTAGAATGAAATGCCCCTGAAACTGCTAAAGGTACAACTCTTTTTGCTCCGGCATCTAATAATAATTCACCGGCTTTGGAAACAGCGGATTCTTCACCTGTCAAAACTACCTGAACGGGAGAATTATAATTTGCAACATCAACATAACCGTTTTCGGAAGCTTTTTTTATTGCGGATTCAATTGCACCTTGCGGAGCATTTAACACTGCTGCCATAGAACCGCCCTTTACTTGATTCATTAAATCCGCACGTTTTTGAATAGCTTTTAATGTTGTTTCCAAATCCATAACTCCGGAACAATACATAGCGCAATATTCACCCAAACTGTGTCCTGCTGTGAAACGCGGAGTAATATTTAATTCATTTTTAAAAGCTTCCAATGCTGCGATAGACATTGTAACAATACAAGGCTGAGTGTTAACAGTTTGTTTAAGACTGTCTTCAGGACCTTCAAAACACAAATCAGTTATACTTTTACCCAAAACTTTGTCAGCAGTTTCAAAAACCTTTTTTGAACATTCGTAATTTTCATACAAATCTTTGCCCATACCAACACTCTGAGCTCCTTGTCCGGGAAAAACAAACGCTATATTTTTTGCCATAATAATTTTCTCCATATATTCTACGGAAAAATTTTATCACATAAATTTAAAATTAGAAGATTAATTAAAAAAAAGATACTAAGTCACAAAGTCTTAGTATCTTAAATATTAAAATTTTGTATTACTACTTTGTCGTATTCAACACGTACGCAGCAGCGTTTGACGCAGGCGAAACTGTGTCATTATAAAATACAACAGGGAAAATATCAGATATACTGCTGTTATCTACAACACACGGATGTTCAGGATCCCGTTTTATTCAGGATTTTTTTGCCACTGAACATTTGGAATCCAGGCAGGAGATTTTAAAAAACATAAATCATATTGCCTCAAATCTTGATGACAAAAAACTTCGAACTTTTTATAAGGCAATATATAATATTTACAGATAGAAACTTATTTTTTGATAGTTAGCAAAATTTCGGCTAACTTGCCACCTTTATTGTTTTTGAATCTGATTTCTTTTACTTTTGATTCTTGAGGTTTGAATTCTTCTTTTTGATACTCAAAAATAAATTTCATAAATTCTTTGCTATACATACCTAACCCTTTTTTGCACACACGGCTATTGTAAACTTCACATATATATTAAAACATTTAAAATGTAATTTTTGCCAATTTGATACAAATTGTTACAAATATAGTAAATTCCAATATTACCTGACTGAATAAGACCATTTGCTAATGTTTTAAATATTTTTCAAAGTACATAATTTGATATAAAGTTTGTTTTTTAACCGGAGTTCTGCAAACGGCAGAACTCGATACAAAACAAGGAGGTAAAAATGTCAATTAAAAAACTAACTGTGGCAGCCGCTGCGATTACCGTCGGAATAGCGACCAGTTCCTTGACTCCGGTAATGGCAGCTTGTCCGTGCCAAACACAGGAACCATTACCTGTAGTTACGGGTTCAGATTGTGGTCAAACAACTTGCCCTAAATGTAAAAAAGCAGTTCCTGACTGCGGTTGTAAAAAGAAACACCGTGCTGTGAAAAAACAAGACTGCGGTTGTCCGCAAGAAGATCTTTCTTGCGCAAAACCTGCCGTTCCTTCAACTGCACTTTGTCCTCAAACAGGCAAACCTGACAGAGCGGATATGAAACAGGTTTATGGTTATCCGCAAGCTATTTACGGTACTAACAACTATGTCGGAGAAACAGCAAATTCTATTTTCTCAACAGAAACAGCAATGAGAGGATGTCCTGCATCCCGTATGTCATCTGCTATAAGCGGTGTTACAATTGCAAATGATCTTCCGGGTCAAATTACCGGTGCTGCAACTCAAATGCCTTGCTTAAATGAATTACCAAACAGATATAATGGTTTTACAGTTAATCCTGAAAGCAGATTGACCGGAAATGCTTGTCCTATAGATTTTCATACTGCAAACTCAATTAATGCTGTTAAAAAATCTTTAGTACCTTACAAAATTCCCCAAATAGAACAAATGACAGGCGGTGCGGCTCCGTTTGGAGGATGTATGTTCCCTGATGTTCCGAAAAACCATTGGGCAGCCTGCGAAATAGATAAATTAGCTATTAACAACGTTGTTGTCGGTTATCCTGACGGGTATTTTAAACCTAACAAAGATATTTCCCGTGCAGAATTTGCAACAATGCTTGTTAAAGGTTTTAACCTAAATTATAATGCTAACAGAACAAATCAATTTACAGACGTTTCAACTAATAACTGGGCAAACGCTGCTATTGCGAAAGCGGTAGAAGAAGATTTGCTTAAAGGTTATCCGAACAGAACTTTCCGTCCGAATGCGCCTGTAACAAGGGTTGAAGCATTAACTTCAATTTCTAAGGGTATGACTTGCAACATTGACAGCTGCAAAGCTGACGAAATCTTAAGTAAGTATGCTGACGGGAATCAAGTTCCTTCTTGGGCAAGAATTCCTGTTGCAAAATCTTTAGAAAGCGGTGTATTGAAAGATTCTCCTACGCCAAACTTAATTATGCCTAATAAGGATGCAACAAGAGCGGAAATTTCTTCAATGATGCAAACTGCGCGTGTAGCGTTAGGTTATGATACAAACCCGAAAACCGCAAATGCAGCATGCCCTGTATGTCCTGTTGAACAAAATGCTTTAATAGAACAAGAAGAAATTGTAAAAATCCCTACATTAAAATTGTCAATGATAGACCAAATTACCGCAAAATCTTCTCACGTAGGTCAATACTTCCGTGCAAATACTATGGAAGATGTAACTATTAACGGCGTAAAATACCCTTGCGGTTCAACAGTAACCGGTCAGGTTGTAGAAGTTATCAGACCTTCAGGTTGTGACAAAGGTGCTTTGAAATTGTCATTCACAAGTATTTCAAACGGCAAATGTAAAACTAAATTACCAAAACAAATCTTGAATGCGCAAGTTAACCGTGCTAAAAACGTTAACCCTGTTGCAAGACTTGTTGAAATGCCGTTTACTTGGGCGGGTTCATTGGTTGGTATTGTCGGCAGAACAGCAGGCGGTATCTTAACTAACCTTGGTAACGCCGCAGAAAACGTTACAAACGATGCGGGTTATATGTTAGGTCACGCATTCCAAGGTCAATTCGGTGCTGCAACAAGAAATTTAGGCGATGGTATCTTCGAAACTGTTAAAGCTCCGGTTGATATTACAAGAACAGCAATTTCAGGTACTATGGGGTTATTCCAAACTACAGGTGATGAATTTGCTTATCTTGTAGACCCTCGCGGACAAAAAATCTCAGCCGTTAACCCTCGTGAACATATTACAATCGCGTTTGGCTGTAATGAATAATTACCTTGTCATTTTGCACAAGGAAGGGGTGATTTTCTAATCACACCGAAAAACCCGACAGATTCAAATTTGAGTCTTCGGGTTTTTTATTTTGTTGTATTTAACACATACGCAG
>CAMNNA010000025.1 GCA_946545285.1 uncultured cyanobacterium
CCTAATTAAAAAATCTTAACCAATAGTAAAGATTTTGGCACAAATTCATTGTTTGTGGTATTATAATGTTATAAACAGAGTAGATTGGGGAGAGGTTCATGGCTGAAAATACCACAGAAAACAAAGATTTAGAGGCTTTAAATCAAGCTGTAAATAATCAGATTGAAGATAAAATTATTGATCCGAACGAAAACACAGAATTGGAAACAATTGATACTCATACATCAGAAGATTACGGAGCAAGCAATATTCGTGTATTGGAAGGTTTAGAGGCTGTAAGGGTAAGACCGGGGATGTATATCGGTTCAACTTCTCAAAGAGGGTTGCACCATTGTATTTACGAAATTGTAGACAATTCAATTGATGAATCTTTGGCAGGTTTTTGTACGGATATTTTTGTAACAATTAATCCTGATAACAGTGTTACTGTTGAAGATAACGGCCGCGGAATTCCGGTTGATATAAAAGAAGGAACAGGCAAATCCGCATTAGAAATTGTTCATACGGTTCTTCATGCCGGCGGAAAATTTGGTGACGGCGGATATAAAGTATCAGGCGGATTGCACGGTGTTGGCGCGTCTGTTGTTAACGCTTTATCTGAAAAATATATTGTTGAAGTTTCACGTCAAGGTTATTTATGGCGTCAAGAATATATGCGCGGTGAACCTATGGCTCCTGTTGAAAAAGTTAAAGAAACTGACAAAACAGGGACTAAAACAACTTTTTGGCCTGACCCTGAAATTTTTACCGAAACAACTGAAATTGATTCGGAAGTTATCGGTACTCGTTTGAGAGAAATGGCATTTTTAAACAAAGGTTTGAAAATTATATTCAAACATCCCGGTATGGAAGAACCTGAAACATTCCACTACGAAGGCGGTATCGGAAGTTATGTCGAATTTTTAAACAAAAACAAAACATCTTTGCACGAAAAACCTATTTATATCGACAAAGTAGTCGGAGATATTCAGGTTGAAGTTGCAATGCAATATACGGATTCTTATACTGAAAATATTCTATCTTTTGCTAACAATATAAATACACACTTTGGCGGGACTCACTTAACAGGGTTTAGAAACGCAATTACGCGTGTGTTAAACGATTATGCAAGAAAAAATAAAATATTGAAAGAATCGGAACAAAATCTTTCAGGAGATGACGTTCGAGAAGGTTTGACGGCAATTGTTTCAGTTAAAATTCCTAATCCTGAATTTGAAGGTCAAACAAAAGAAAAATTGGGTTCAGCAGAGGCTTTGGGCGCTGTTCAAGATGCAGTTAGAGATAAATTGCAGGAATGGCTTGAATTTAACCCTAAAATGGCAAAAGCTATTATTGAAAAAACTCTCCAAGCACAACGTGCAAGAGAGGCTGCAAGAAAAGCAAGAGAATTGACAAGACGTAAGACTGTTTTGGAAAATTCTACTTTGCCGGGGAAACTTGCCGATTGTTCAAACAGAGATCCTGCAAAATGCGAAATATTCCTTGTCGAAGGAGATTCCGCGGGCGGATCCGCTAAACAAGGCAGAAACAGAATGTTTCAGGCTATTTTGCCGTTAAGAGGTAAAATTCTTAACGTTGAAAAAGCCCGTTTAGACAGAATTTATGCTAATAATGAAATTCAATCAATGGTTCAGGCTTTCGGAATTAAAATCAGCCGTAACCAAGAAGAAGTTGAAATTGATAAATTGAGATATCACAAAATTATTATCATGACTGATGCGGATGTTGACGGTGCGCATATCAGAACGTTGATGTTAACTTTCTTTTTTAGATACGCAAGAGCTTTGATTGAAAACGGTTATGTTTATATTGCTCAGCCTCCGTTATTTAAGGTTACTCAGGGTAAAACATCCGAGTACCTGTTTAATGAACATGTTTTAGACAAAATGTTGAAAGAACGCGGAATTAAGAATTTGAGTTTGTCTGATAAAGATAAGAAAAATGTAAAAACAGGGGATAATTTGTTAGAACTTATTAAAAATATGACTGAATTCTACAAATCATATAACAATCCTATATTAAATCTTTATCCTGCAGTGTTTTTAAGAGGTTTAGTAAGATCTAATATTGATATTGCGGATTTCGATTCTCAGGATAAGATGAATGAAGTTTGCGCTTATTTGAATCATTATCTTCAAGATCATGCGAAAAATTATAATATCGCTGAGGCTGAAAGTTATAGTGTTGAAGTTAAATATAATCCTGAAAACGCTAAATATTCATTCTTATTGCATTTGAACGAGGAAGAACATGTTGTTTTAAATCAAAATATTTTGAAAAGTTCCGAATATAAGAAATTAAAAGCATCATATCCGTTGATTCGTGATTTCTTAATTGAAGAATCAAACGGTTTGCTTTTGGAAACTGATACGGAAAAATATGAAATAAATTCGTTTGAAAGATTACAAAAAATTATTGATGACAGAGGTCAAAAAGGATTGCAAATCCAGAGATTTAAAGGTTTGGGTGAAATGATGCCTCAACAACTTTGGGAAACAACAATGGACCCTTCAACAAGAACTTTATTGAAAGTTGATATTGAAGATGCTATGCTTTGTGATCAATTGTTTGATATTTTGATGGGTGACAGGGTTGAACCTCGCAGAGATTTTATTCAAACAAATGCTGTGTATGCTACTAATATTGATACATAGTGTTTTTTAATTTTTTTGTTTTTCATAATTTTCAGTCCTTGAAGATTTTTTATCTTCAGGGTTTTTTTTATTAAATTCAATTAAATATTTGTAAAGATTTGCGTTTAATTTGTTATGTTTTTGCTATAATCTTAGTAAGTTTGAGAGATTTATTTTTTTAAGCTGAAAGGATAAATAGTATTATGTACAGATTATTGGCAGTTTTAAGTTTATTATTTTTGGGTATGCAAAAGGCAAGCGCTGCAAATATAGATGCTTTTATGGATAAACACATAGCACCTGTTTCTGATGCTGTGGCAGATTTGATATTTTACCCTGTGCATGTTTTCGGAACTGATGTTCCTATAATTATTTTTTGGATATTAATTGCCGGTTTATTTTTCACATTTTATTTAAGAGGAATCGCTGTATGGGGTTTTAAACATGCGCTTGATTTGGTTTTTAAACCTAAGAAAGGTGATAGCGACTCCGGCGAAGTTTCAGCGTTTCAGGCATTGATGACTGCATTATCGGGAACTATAGGATTAGGAAGTATTGCAGGGGTTGCAATTGCAATTTCTATGGGCGGTCCGGGGGCAGCATTTTGGATTATAGTCGGTGCTATTTTAGGAATGTCTTTAAAATTTGTTGAGGCAGCATTAGCTGTTAAATACAGAAGATTCAATTTAGACGGATCAATTTCCGGCGGACCTATGCACTATATGGCACACGGATTAACAAGAAAAAAATTAAGATGGTTAGGACAGCCGTTGTCTGTAATTTTTGCAATTCTTTGTATTTGCGGCGGTATTACAGGCGGAAATATGATTCAAATAAATCAAGCGGCAAACCAATTTGTTACGGTTTGCGGCGGAGAATCAGGTCCTATGCATAATTTCCACTGGGTAATCGGGCTTGCTATGGCTTTGGTAGTGGGAATGATAGTTATCGGCGGAATCAAAAATATCGTTAAAGTTACCGAAAAAATTGTTCCTTTAAAGATTTTTATTTATTTGGTTTCTGCTTTAACAGTTATAATTTTTAATTACAAATTAATCCCGCATGCATTTTATGTAATTGTAAAAGAGGCATTTCAGCCTGAATCAATTTACGGCGGAATGTTTGTTGCAATGATTATGGGGTTAAGACGTTCTGTTCAATCTAATGAAGCCGGTACAGGATCTGCTCCGATTGTTTATGCAACGGTAAAAACTAAAGAACCGATTTCCCAAGGGTTTGTTGCACTGTTAGACCCGTTTATGACAGGATTTATGTGTACTTTAACCGCTGTTGCTATTGTAATTACCGGTGTTTATAAAACTTATGCGGGGCATACATCAGGAATTGAAATGACTTCTGCAGCTATTTCATCAGTAATTTCATTTTTCCCGACATTATTGGCTTGTATTGTTTTATTGTATGCGTTGTCTACAATAATAAGCTGGGCATATTACGGTCAAAAATCTTGGAACTTTTTATTTGGAGAAGGAAGAAAAAGAACTCTTATTTTCCAATTAATTTTCTGTACATTTATTATCATAGGTTCTGTTTTGAACGTTAAATCCGTAATTAATATAACCGATGCGATGATGATTTCTATGTCAGTACCGAATATTATTGCAATGTATATTTTGGCTCCTGAAATCAAAAAAGATTTGAGAATTTATTGCGCAGAACATAAACTGGGCAAGATAATAAACAGAGATTGGATTAAAGGGTAAAAAGGAAATAAAAATGTCTGATCAAATTCTAATTACTGTACAAGGTGTTGATAAAGTCGGGATTGTTGCAGGTGTTACTGCGGTTTTGGCTAAATATGAAGTTAATATTGAAGATATTAAGCAAACACTTATGCAGGGGCATTTTGTAATGTTTATGCTTTGCGATATCGAAAATTCTAAATATTCTTTTAAGGAGATAAAAAATGCAATGTCAGAATTAGGCACAGATATGGGAATGGAAATTTGGGTTCAAAAACGTGAAATTTTTGACAATATGCACAAGATTTAGTTATAATTTATCCGTATAAAATACAAAAAAAGAGGTTATTTATGGGCAAAAATCAATCAACAGGAGTGTATATAATTTTAGGTATAATAGTTATGGTATTTTTATCAACTATTTTTATGTCAGGTCCTGTTACAAGTACTACAGAAATTTCTTATACAAATTTTTTACAAAAACTTGAAAATAAAGAGTTTTCAAAAATAGAAAAATATGAAGATATGGTTGTTGCAATTCCTGAAAAACAGCCTCAAACAGAAGAAAAAACCGAAGATAAAAATACAACATCTCCGTTTTTAACCCCGACCGGTTCTCAAGCACCGACTTTTCAATATAAAGTACAAATTCCGGCAAATGATAATGAGCTTATGGAAAAGATAAACGCATCAGGTGCTGATGTTGTTGTAAAAAAATCTGCAGAATCCAACCAGCTTGCCGGAAACGTTATGACATTTATTATAATAACAATTGCTATTGTATCACTGGGTTTAATGGTAAAAGCAATTCAATCCGGCGGTGCGCAGGCAATGTCTTTCGGAAAAAGCAAAGCCAAAATGATGCTTGATTCTAAAGTTAAAACAACGTTTAAAGATGTTGCGGGAATTGATGAGGAGAAAAAAGAACTTGAAGAAATCGTTGATTTTTTAAAAAACGGCGAAAAATATATGAAATTAGGCGCAAAAATACCGAAAGGAGTTTTACTTGTTGGGCCTCCGGGGACCGGTAAAACATTGATGGCAAAAGCTGTTGCAGGTGAAGCAAACGTTCCGTTTTTCTCAATTTCGGGTTCTGATTTTGTTGAAATGTTTGTCGGGGTTGGGGCAAGCCGTGTGAGAGACTTGTTTGAACAAGCAAAAAAACATCAGCCTTGTATTATATTTATTGATGAAATTGATGCTGTGGGACGTCAGCGTGGTGCAGGTTTAGGCGGTGGTCATGATGAAAGAGAGCAAACCCTTAACCAATTGCTTGTAGAAATGGATGGGTTTGATGTTAATACAAATATAATTGTTATTGCCGCGACGAACAGACCGGATATTTTGGATAATGCATTATTAAGACCGGGAAGATTTGATAGGCAAATTTATATTAATGCGCCTGATGTTAAAGGCAGAGAACAAATTTTAGAAGTTCACGCAAAAAATAAAAAATTGGATAAAGATGTTGATTTGAAAGTTCTTGCAAAAAGAACACCGGGATTTACAGGAGCGGATTTACAGAATTTGTTAAATGAATCTGCGCTTTTGGCTGCTCGTAATAATCAAGATAAAATTACAATGAATGATATTGATGTATCAATAGACAGAGTAATTGCAGGTATTGAGAAAAAAAGCAGAGTTTTGACTGATGAAGATAAAGAGTTAACTTCTTATCATGAAGTGGGGCATGCTTTGTTAGATAAACTTTTACCTGATGCCGGAGAGCTTCATAAGGTTTCTATAATCCCTCGCGGTATGGCTTTAGGTGTTACTTGGACAAGACCGAAAGATGAAAGTGTTCATGTAAGCAAAGCAAAATTACTTGCGAAAATTACGGTTTCTCTTGGCGGTCGTGCTGCTGAAGAAATTGTTTACGGTAAAGAAAAAGTTAGCACAGGCGCATCTCATGACTTAGAAACAGTTACTGATATTGCAAGAAAAATGGTTACTGCTTGGGGTATGTCTGATAAATTAGGAACGGTAGTTTACGGTAAAAATCAAGAAAATGTGTTTATGGGCAGAGATTTTGGTCATCAAAGAAATTACTCTGAACAAGTTGCATACGAAATTGACGAAGAAATAAAAAATATTATTGATGATCGCTATGAACTTGCAAAAAATTTGTTAACTCAAAATCGCGATATGCTTGAAGTTATTGCTCACGAACTTCTTGACAAAGAAACTATTGAAGATAAAGAATTCGAAGAAATTATGAATCGCGTAAAAGACCAACGGGGGTAAATATTTTTTGGCAAATATTTATTCAAATAAAAAACTTTTGGCGTTGAATATTAATATAAATTTTCAATTTGATGGTTGTCTTGATTGTGATATTTTGGCTTTAAAATTTGACGAATCAGACATTGAAAACCAAAAAAAACTTTTAAAATCCGCCTTGCCAAAAATTAATAAACCTCTTATGATATGCGGGAGCGGAAAGGATGATTTCGATTCGGAATTGTTACCTGAATTGATTAGTGTTTTAGATAGGGAATGTATTATTTCTTATGGGGTTGAAAAAAATTATAAAAAAATCGTTCCTTCTGTTATAAAAGGCGGTCATTATTTGGTTTTAAAAACACCGATTGATTTGACTTTGGCAAAAGAATTAAATATTTTGGCAAATGATTTGGGTTTGGAGTTTGACAAAATATTAATGAATACTGACATTGGGGCTTTGGGTTATGGATATGAATACGGTTATAGCCTTATGGAGAAGGCTGTTTTAGAAGTGCAAAGAGGGGATAAATATTTAGATGTGCCTATTGTATCAGAAGCGCCTTTAGAATCATTGAAAACAAAAGAAGCAAAGATGTCTTTAAACAGGGCAAAAATGATGGAAATATCATCAGCTTCGGGGGCTTTTGCATCTGGTGCTAATATTGTTGTTGTAAAACATCCTGAATGTATAAAATATTTGAAAGAAGTGATTGAAAAATGAGTTTGTCAGGTATAGAAATTTTTAAATATTTGCCTGCCGGCAAAAAACAAGAAAATGCCAATTGTAAAAAATGCGGTTGTTCGACTTGCATGGCTTTTGCTCTAAAACTTGCCAAACAAAAAATTAAAATTGATGCTTGTTCGTTTGTTTGCGAAGAATTAAAAAATAAATATTTTGATTCAATTAAAAATCCTCAAAAAACAATAAATATTTGCGGTTATAACATAGGCGGTGAAAATGTTTTGTATAGGCATGAAAAAACTTTTGTGAATAAACCTCCATTGTGTGTAGAAATTGATTTTGAAAGTGAAAATGCAATAGATTTAATAAACAGAATAAATAATTTTAAAATGAAAACAATTGGCGGATATTTGGGCGTTGATTTTATTATTGCAAAAAATTTAAATGGTAAAATATTTTCAAATATAAATATTCCTATTATTGAATGGCAAGATTTTACAAATAAAGAAATTTACATAATAAATGATGATGATTTTAACAAAACGAAATCAGAATTAATTGAAATCAGAAAAAAATCTGTTGAAACAAAAGATGAAAAATATTCTAATCCTGTTTGTGTAGTTTTAAAAGACGAAAATTTAGGAAGCATTTGTGCTAAAGCCTCTTATTATATTTGTAAATATGCAAATATTCTTGTTTTTAAAAAATTTGATTCGGATTTATTTTCTACTTTATTAATGTTAAGGGAAAATATTTACACAAATCCTGAGCAGAATTTGCAAGTTGAATCCGGATTATATGAATTTAATAATCCTGATAAAGATTCTATTGTGTTTTTAACAACAAATTTTGCATTGACATTTTTTGCGGTTGCAAATGAACTTGAATCTTTAGACTGCGGAGCATATTTAATTGTTATTCCGTCTGATGGGATGAGTGTTTTAACAGCTTGGTCGGCTGAAAAATTTACATCCGAAATCGTTAATAAAACTCTTAAAGATTTAGATATTAAAAATAAAATTAATACCAAAAATATAATTATTCCGGGATTGTTATCTCATATAAAAGATGAACTAAATGAACAATGTCCGGATTTTAACTTTGTTGTCGGAACTCAAGATGCCGGTGAAATTAGCAATTTTGTAAAAAATTTACTTAATTAATCTTGAATGCGGAATCTGAATTTTACGATTTTCTAATGTAACTCCGTTTTCGACATAATGTTCACCATGCGTATTATCCGCTCTGCCGACACTTTTTATTCTTTTTTTAATCGCTATTTTTTCACTTGTTAGAGAACTTTTTTTAACTAATTCAGATAGTCTTTGTTCAACATTTTCTATATTAATATCAATGATATTTGATCGTTTTGAAAATTCTTCTTTTAATACAATAATGTAATTGGCAAGTGTTTTTGCATCTTCATATTTTCCGTTTTTATCCCATTTTTCAAGAATTTCAATAAGTCTGTTTATGTGATTTTGAATGTTTGTTTTTATATCAAAATTACTTTCAGAGATTAAATCATCAATTAGTTTATCGTTTTTTAAATTGTTAATATAATCACTTGTCAAAATTTTTACCCATAAATCATCTTTTTTATTGTCTTTTTTATAAAGTGTTTTAGGATAAATATGTTCGTCAGTTCCGAGTGAAGGTTTGAGTAATCTTAAACCCAAATCTTGCGAATCCCTTTTTACGGTTTTAATTTTTCCGTTTACGATTTTAATTGTGGAATCTTGCGAATATTTTACTATAAACGCTTCAACTGAATCCGTTGATTTTGGTAATGATTGCGCATAATCAATAATCTTTTTTTGGATTTTAGGATCAGAAATTTTTATTCTTTTTAATCCTGTGATAAATTCTTTTCTGCGAAATCTTTTTTCCGGTTCAAAATCCTGTTCAAAAATTTTATCAAAAGCTTTACTTACGTATTTGCGGATTTCCAGATGTTCGTTTTTTGGTAAATTTCTTGATATAATGCTTATTTTGTCAAGTGTTTGAGATTGTTTTTGAATTAAAGTTTTTTCGGCATGTGAATATTTTAGTTTTAATAATTCTTGAATTTTTAAATCGGGATGTTTTTTTGATTCTTTTTCAAGCAAGTTAAAAATCTTTTTTTCAACATCAAAAAAGCAATGTTTGTATGGTTTTAATTCTCTAATAACAACTGATGCACGTTTATTAAATAATTGTTGTTTAATACATTCATCATAAAAGGATCTTGGGATCATCTCTGTTCCTGTGTAAGCGCAAGGCAAACCTTCTTTTAAAAGTTTTTTAAAAAATGTTTTATTGAATAATTTTTCAAAATCTCCCTGAGCGCAAAATTCCACCGAATCTAATCCTATAATAGGATTACCAAAATACAGAGTATTTTGGTAAAAATCTCTTTTACGATTGATTTGGTAATTATTTTGGATATTCAAACTTGTTGCAAATATCGCAGGAATTCTCATATTTTATTGTAAAACCGGTGAAAAAAATTTTTGTTAACGATTTAATAATTTGTTACCAATAATTTTAGAATCCGGCAAAAGTGTACATATTACTGCTGTGTAAGTCCAAAACATAAACTGTAACTGCGGACGAAAATATATTGTGTCAACCAATCCGTGAAACATTACTCCCCAAATTGCAATTAAACTAAATGCAACAAAAATAATTTTAGTATTATCATCATTTTTCAATACAAATTTTACTGCGCAATATGACAGGGAAATCAAATATCCCAAAAATGCAATTAATGCAAAAATTCCGCTTTCAACTGCAGTTTCTAAATAAATATTATACGCACTTAATGCATCAAAACCTGTTTTCATATATAATCCGTAGATTTCTCTAAAATTTTTGTTTCCGACTCCAATTCCCAAAAGCCAATTATCTTTAAACATTTGCCACGATGATTGATAAACATTAAATCTGAAAGAATTTGAAGAATCATTTCTCATTGCAAATATTGAAATGAAACGTTTTCTTAATGCTGTGACAAAGCTTATTCCTAAAATAAAAGCGCAAAATAAAAATCCTGAAACAGAAAGATATATTTTTTTGTAAGTATTCCAAAAGAATTTTGCCGAAAGAATAAATACTGCACCCAAAACAAGTATCATTGCCAAATATGCCCCTCTGCATCCTGTTTGCAAAATTGCATATATTGTTATTAAAGCATAAATTAAAAACCCTATTGCAGATTTAAAATGTTGTTTGATAAATAAGTAAGCGCCCATTCCCATAACTGCCGGTAAACCGCATACCAAATATCCGCCAAAAAGATTCGGATTCAATGGTTTCAATGTTCCGTATACTCTTGATAAAACATCTTCCGGATTTAATCTTGAAGTATCCTGCCAAGTTGAAATTTCCGATAAATGCAAAGTGGATTGAAAACATCCGATTAAACTTTCAACACTCACACAAACTGCTATTGTTCCGATAATCAACGGAATTTTTGAAGAATTGTTTTTTAAATAATTAACTGTACAAAAATAATATCCGATATAAATAAATGTTTTAAAAAACCCTTTTAAACTTAAACTAAAAAGACTTGACCCAAAAAGGCTTACAACAACTATTAAAAAATAAATCAAAAGCCATAGTTCAAAAGATTTTAAATTTACTTTTTCATCAGGTTTTGTCAAGAGTTTTATAACAGTTAGAAAAATTACGATTATTGCAAAAAAACCTATTGAATCCGAATTCATAAAAGTTGAAGATATAAATGTCAACATTATAAACGCCAAAATCAAAAGGTCGACTTTTTGCAAAAGAAGACTGTTTTTATAAAGATAATTTAAATATTTTTGTGAAAATCCCAAAAAACTATTGAACATCGTCTGTTGTATTCATTTCTTTGTTTACGGTTTCATCATCAATTGCGTCAATTACGTGAATATCAGAAACCGATCCGGTTAATTTATAATCTGCACCTTCAAGTGTTATAGGCAAACCTATTTTAACTTTATTCCCGCCAACAACTGCTCCGTCTTTAGTTATTTTTGCATTATCTGTTAAAGTTACAACAACATCATACAAATCCGGCTGTCCGACATCTTCTACCACAATAACAACTTTTTTTGAATTTACTGTAGGAAGGACAATTTTTCTTCTGTCTGCTTTGACATCAACAATATCCAAATCTGAATACGGTACATTTCTTATGCTGATAAAAGTTTTTTCACCTTTTTTAATCGGAAGTTTATTTCCGGTAAAAGTTACACCGCGCATATATACTTTAAAAACAATTTTTGATGTTGCTTCTATTTGTTTATCCGCAGTCTGGCGAAATCCTTTGTAAGTATAAAATCCTACGCATAAAGCAACAATCACAAATAATAATATGATTGAATCAACTATTTTGAAATTTTTTATAAAGTTTTTAAATTTTTCCATAGCATTCTCCTTAAATAATTATATAACAAGCTGATCTAAGGCTTGTAAAAGATCATTTATTGTTGTAGTAGCACATCCAAATTGTCTTACAACAATACTTGCTGCCAAATTCCCTATTATTGCGGAATTAACAGGACTTATTCCGCAAGATAGTGCAAGCGAATAAACAGCAGTAACCGTATCTCCCGCTCCTGTTACATCAAAGACTTCCGATTTATTAAATACAGGGATTTTTGTATATTTGTTGTCAGGTTCTGCAACAAACATTCCGTCTGCTCCGCAAGTTATCAATACAGCTTTTGCTTTTGTTTCTTTTAATAATATTTCACCTGCTTTTTTCAAATCATCTTCATTTTTTATAAAAAATCCGACAGATTTTTCAGTATCAGGCAAATTCGGTGTCATTGAAGTTATGTTTTTATAATCAAACAAATCTTTTTGTGCATCAACAATTACCAATTTATTCAATTTATTAGCGCAATCTATAGTTTCTTTTATAACTTTAGGGGTCAAATTCCCGATATGATAATCAGAAAGAACAACGGCATCATATTTCGGAAGTTCGGATTTTACATTTTTGATGATTTTTTCTTCGGTTTCAGAACTTATCGGACCTTTAGATTGTCTGTCTATTCTTACAATCTGCTGAGTAATAGATGTTGTAATTGAACCGGAAATTCTTGTTTTTACAATAGTTTTGCGGGTTTCATCTTCAACTGTTTTTGAACAATCTATTCCGGCTTGATTAAAAGCATTTGATAAAAGTCCTGCATGATAATCTTTTCCTATAACTCCGATTACACCGACTTTCCCGCCGTTTAAAGTTGCAACGTTATGAGCAGCATTTGAAGCCCCGCCCAAAATCAACTTTGTTTTTGTATGTTGCAAAATCAAAACAGGTGCTTCACGCGAAATTCTTTCCGCATCTCCGTATATCATTTCATCAAGCGCCAAATCCCCTACAACTAAAACTTTCGCACTATTAAGCTTATTTATGCATTGGCGTAATTCTTGTTTATCTAATTTCATAAAATTACCTGCTAACTAATTTTATCACAAAAAATATGAAAAATTATATTTTCCAGCTATTCAAGTATTCTTCCTGTTCAGGAGTTAAAGAATCAATTTCTATCCCCATAGAATCAAGTTTTAGCTGTGCAATTTTCAAATCAACTTCATATGGAAGGGTATACATTTTGTTTTCTAATTTACCTTTATTTTTCACTAAAAATTCAATACCCAAAGCTTGATTTGCAAAACTCATATCCATAACACTTGCCGGATGTCCTTCTGCGGCAACCAAATTTACTAAACGACCTTGAGCGATTACGTAAACTGATTTTCCGTTTTCTAAAACGTATTCTTCCAAATTCGGGCGAATTTGTTTAATTTCTTTAGTATACCGCTCTAAACCGCTAACATTTACTTCCCAGTCAAAATGCCCGACATTACCGACAAATGCTCCGTCTTTCATTGATAAAATATGAGAAACATCAACAACATGTTTATCACCGGTAACAGTTAAGAAAATATCGCCTTCTAATGCGGCTTTTTCTATAGGCATAACTCTGTAGCCTTCCATCGCTGCTTCTAATGCTTTTAAAGGATCAACTTCGCAAACTATAACATTTGCGCCGAGCGCTTTTGCTCTTAAAGCAACCCCTTTTCCGCACCAGCCATAACCCGAAACTACAACTGTTTTTCCTGCAATCAAAATGTTTGCAGCTCTTAATACTCCGTCAAATGCGCTTTGTCCTGTGCCATATCTGTTATCATATAGATGTTTTGTTAAACTTGTATTAACACCTACTGCCGGAAATCCTAATGCTTTTTGATTTTCCAATGCTTTTAATCTGATGATACCAGTTGTTGTTTCTTCGGTTGACCCTATAATGTGAGGAATTAATTCCGGATGATTGGCATGAATTTCCGAAACCATATCACATCCGTCATCAATAATAATATCAGGATTATGTTTAATCGCCTCATTTATATGGTTTCTATACGTTTCAACACTTTCACCCGAAATCGCATAGACAGGAATTTCATAATATTTAACTAATGCCGCTGCAACATCATCTTGAGTCGATAACGGGTTTGATGCAACTAAAACGGCATCCGCCCCGCCTGCTTTCATAACTGTGCATAATGCTGCAGTTTCTTTTGTAACGTGAACGCAAGCCGATAATCTTAATCCTTTGAACGGTTGTTCATTAATGAATCTTTCACGAATTTTTCTTAAAACAGGCATATCTTTTAATGCCCAATCTATCTGGTTTTTACCTTGCTGTGCAAGATTAATATCTTTAATATCACATTTAATTTCTGTTGAAATCATCTTTTTCTCCTTATCGCTTTAAACATTATATCCAAAACATGCCAAAGTTGTATTTTAAAATTCCAATGTAAAAATTTCTTAATAAAGGCAATTGCGATAACAATTTTTTTTATTTACAATATTTAAGATAGAGGATAAAGGGGTATAGTGTGAATATAAAACCGGTTTCAAAAGAAGGATACAAAAAAGGCAATCAAATAAATTTCGGGAATTATGCTCCCGTAAAATCCGAATTTGGTTATAAAGAATATGAATTTTCACATCCTTTTGACCCCGAAAGACAAAATTGCTATTTAGAAATCTACAAAATAGATAAAGATAGGCACAACAATTATTTTACGACAGGAATTGCATATGATGAAGACGGAAAAACACGTATAAAATTAGGATTGGGTGTAAACAGAGTAGATTTAGCCGAAAAATACGCTATAGATGATAACGTCCCTTTTGCTTATCATTATGTGATTGAAGATAAAAACAGCAAAACAACAACTGTAAGAATTGATATGGGAGATTCTATAAATGAAAAACATAAAAATGGTGATTCTGCCATATATAATATTGTAATTCCTACAGAATCAAATGTTTCTCACGGCGGAGCAATGAGATTAGTCATTCCGGATTCTCAGCATGTAGGCTGGGTTTATAATAAAGACGGAACATTAAAATTTGACAAAGAAATCTATAATCGTGGTGCAGAAGGTGTAAAAAGTATTACAAATAAATACGGCGGGACATTAGCAGGCTTAGAACACGGTTTAGATGAAGGCGAATATGATAATTATGAAAGGTTGATCAGTTTACCGTTATTTACTGATGATGATTTAACCGCTCATGCTTATTGGAATAAAAATTGTTTTCAGATGGCAAGCTCTTTGGGAAATATAAATAACTATGCCTCTTTTCAAAGAAAAATGTTTGCACACGGATTAAATTTTGTTTCAGACGGTGCATTTGTAAACGAAGGATTAGAAGGTGTTCATTTTAAGCATTTATTAAAATGGGGCGAAGATTCTCCTTATTTGAATTGGTTTAGGGCGTCCGGAATTAAAGAGGCTGTAGTTCATCCGGGAGTATTTATAAAAAATGATACTTATACTTCTCATAAAGTGGTGAATTCTCCTTATGAATACACCCAAAAAAGTAACGGTCAAATAACTTGGAAAAGAAATAAACATTACGATTCCAAAAAACCGACTTATATTCAATATTTTGATAAACGTTATGTAACAAAACAAGAAGCAAGTGATACCAAAAATTTTATTGATAAATATTCAATAATGAGCCGTGAAAATGTTTACGAAAATCACACTCACAACGATGCGGTATTCCCTTATAAATTTGAAATTGACCCCGAAATTTATCATTTGAATATAAAAAACATAAATGAATACAACAGTTCTTCGTCTAAAAAACTTGATCTGTACGGCGCTAAAGCAGCACGCCTTGTCGGAAAAAGTGAAAACTTTGATGTAGAAGAAAAATTTGAAAGCGGATTTGAAACTTGGGATGCAAATCCTGATATTGCAAAGTTAAATTTTGTATTTTCAAATACTGATACAAAAACCTTAAAAAACTTAAAACCGCGTGAAGCTAAAATAGAAATGGAAAAAATTCATCAAGGTAATATGATGGTTCAGGATTATACTGTTTCTGCGGGTGAATATTGGACTAAAAAAACAGATGAAATTTTAAGATTATATGTTGCACAAAACTTAAAAAATATAGATGATAAAAATCCTAAACAAACTTATAAAAATATAGAAGAACTTATAGATAAAAAAATATTTCCAAAAAAACTATTATCAAAATTATCATCAAATGAAGTAGAAAACGTAATAAACGGTTTTTATAACAATAAAAGAGAACTTTCTGATTTAAATAAACGCGAATTAATTTTGCAAGAAATGATGAATATGCCTTTGGATTCGATTGAATTTGGGGATAATTTGGTTGGAGTTTTAGCTTCACCTCTAATTTCAAAACGTGCGACAACAGAACAAGACATAGGCAAGGGACGTTATGAAATTTTTAAATCCGGTAATGAAAATGTTTTAAAAGAATACAAACAAACATATGAGTTTATGGATAAAATTTATAATGAAGAATTATTCGGATTTGTAAATTCGGTTTTAGGAACAGTTGATGCGCAACTGGAGAATAAAAATAAACTTTTTGAAAATGAAGAAGTTACGGAATTCGGTAAATATGTACTTCCGATAATAGTTCCGCAAATAACAAAATACGCGATAGTAAAAGCATTTGCGCCTGATATAAAAATAAATGTTAATAATAAATCCGGTGAAATCAGCTATGATTATAATGCATTAAAACAAGTTCATCTTCAAACAATAGGAGTAAATAATCCGGCATCAGTTGAAGATGAAGCGTCTATGGTTTTGAACAAGTTAAAATCAGGGCTTAAAAATATAGATTATTCAATCGGCAGTGATATATCAAAAAGCGTATACAAAACTTTGCAAGGAACTGATGCTAACAGTTTTAAACTTGCAGATTTGATTATTGATAAAACACAGTCAGGACTTGACTGGAGAATTGATGCAACAAAAGATATTGCAGATGTTGAATCTTTAAGAGTCGGAAATAATGATTTTGAAACAACTTGGAATGAAGTAATCGGTTTTTGGAAAAAATTCACTCAAAAAATTCTTTCTCAAAACAACAATTCATATATTGTTGCAGAAGTTACGGATGAAGGTCAATTATTTGATGACGGTTATGGCGGGCATGGTAAATATCAGTCTAAAATTGATATTATTCAGAAGTTTTTAAGAGAAACCGGAATCACATCAATTGCAAATTATTCTTATTTGTTTACCGGTGTTTATAAATTATTTACCAAAGATTTTGAAGACGGTTCATCTTATAATGATGCACATTTTATACAAAAATTTCTCCATAATAAATTGATTGGTGACGGAGAGTCATTCTTAAAATCAGGTTCACTGGATTCGTTAAAATACTCATATACGTTTATCGGAAACCACGATAAGCCAAGAACATTACACTGCGCTGCATTGGATATGAGTTTATTTTATACGGATTTAAATAATCCGGATAATTATGAATATAGACTAAAAGCGTATCAATTAATTAATGATAAATATTTTGAACAAATTCATGATTATGAGGTGAATAATTTTGATTTTAGCGCAGTATCTCCGAAAGCTGTTGCAATGGGAACAATGCTTCGCGAAAAATTTATGAAAGTATTGGATGATAATAAAGATAAATTTCCTCAAGGGGAATTTGACAAAGCATTTGTTGCAATAAGCAAATCTATTTCAGATTTGAGTCAAGGTAAGTTTTTGAATAACAGATTTGATCCGGACGCGTTTGGGGTAAAACCGATTGACGTTAATATTGATAATGTATTAAAACAAGCAAGAGTAAAATATGGATTGAATTTACCGGGTAATTTAAACAAAGATTATGCGAATTTAGTATTTAAAGCAGCGGTTGATCCTGCGATATCAAAATTACTTGGAATGATGAAGTATTTGGTAGCTTTACCGGGGATGCCGACATTGTTTGACGGAGATGATATAGGGGCAACGGGTTATGATACAAAAACAAAAAATATATTCTTACAAGGTCGTCAAAGAATTCATGATGAATGGCTTGTAGAAAAAAGTCCAAAATATAAGGAATTTATTGCTAAACATAAAAAAGAATTTGATGATGTAATGAAAATAAGAAAGATGAAAGAATGTTCGGCATTAAATGACGGCGGAATATTTATGCTTCCGATGCAAACCGTAGAGTCAGATAATCAAAAATATTATTTACCGACAATTTTAAGACAAAGTAATGACGGCAAAATGGCGATTTCTGTTTTGAATACGGCAGGATTGCATTATGATCATAACGGATATTACAGTCCGAAACATTTGTCATTAGAATCGTTACTTTTAAATATAGGAGAAGTAAAAAGAGAACCTCACGGACGGGCTCCGTATTATGAAAATGTAGTTATGGACGGAAATATGGGCGTTGGAATTACCGGTTTGAAAGAAGGAATGATATTCTGTGATGCCAAAAATCCGCAAAATACATATAGAGTTTGTAATGGCAACGGAGCATATTATTTAAAATCAACAAGCGCAGACGGCAGAGTAAATATAAACGATTCTACTATGATTTTATATTATGATCCGAAAGATAAGCATAATAAATCCAATAATTCAAACATTCCTTTCCAAGGCAGATACAATATAGAACAATCTTTAAATACAGTTATTAAATCATATGAACAAAAACAAGCCGATTGCGGAAAAAGGCTTGCTTTGTTGAAGTAAAGAATTTAAGAAAAAAATTATTTAGGGAAAAGCGGAATGAAATCAGTTCCGTTAAATTTGAAATATTGTTTTCCTTGCGGGGTTTCAATTCGTCTATAGATATTTCCGCTGTTTTGATTTTCGAGAGTAACTGTTTCCATGAAATTATTATGGTTATTGCTATATAAACGGTTAGTAGTTCTTATAGTATTAACTTTACCATCCATAGTACCTTTGGCAACGGTTGTTGTTTGTTGTTTGTTAAAACCCAAAATAACAGGTCTTGAGAATTCTTGTCTAACTTCATTTTGCGCACGGGTATTAAAATCAAGATGAACGTTAATGGATTTAGAACCTGTTGAACCTTGTAATTTAGCAGAATTTTTGTCAAAGAAAAGAACTTTAACCTTTTTATAACCAAGAGATTTTAAATCTTTGTAGAGTTCTTGAACTTCACGCATATTATTTGCGCGTTTGTTAATGAAATTTCTAATAACCTTAATTTTAGAAAGAGCGTTAATAAATCCCATACCTTATTCCTTTCTTGTCCTACATTTGTTTATATAAAGTATTTTTTTTCGTGAAAAATGCTTATATTTGTGTGATATTTAACAAAATTTAACAGAAATTTTTTGATAAATTTTTCAAATAACAGCAGGAAAAAATCGGATAGGATTGCTAAGGTAAAATTTTGTGATAGAATATTGGTAAGAAAGAAAAAATGCGGGCGTAGTTCAGTGGTAGAATGTCTCCTTCCCAAGGAGAAGATCGCGAGTTCGAGTCTCGTCTCCCGCTAAT
>CAMNNA010000026.1 GCA_946545285.1 uncultured cyanobacterium
CTGGCGCGGAGACTGTTGTCGTAAAATGTCCTATCTAAAAAGAAGTATCTCTCAAGAAGGATTAGCGGATATGGCAAACCTTGCACGCTCAACTATGGGTCTTGTTGAACGCGGCGAAAAATCTCCATCTATACAAACAATTGCAAAAGTCGCCAATGCATTAGATATTGATATTTACAAGCTTTTTATTTTTGATGAATAACATAAAAAATTTTTGCGCAAATAAATTTATTATTTACAATTTAACTCCGTTTTGTTCACAAAATTGATTTAAAATTTCTTTTTTATTTTCAATCAAACTTTTGATATAAGTGTTTCTTGTATATTTTACAACAATTTCGGTTGCTTTTTCATACATTTTGGAAGATGTTTTCAAATACTGCTGTTGTGAAGTTGAATTTACCGTTCCAAGTTCATAATAATATTTTCCGTACATCAAATAAATTTCTGAAAGCAAATCACTCATTTCATATTTTTTTGCAATGTTTAAGGCTGTTTCCAGATGAATTTTGGCTGTTTCATAATCGGATAATTCATTGAATGCTTTTGCTAATACAATATTTAATTTTACGGTAAAGAAATAATTGTTTATTTTTGGATTTTTTGAAATTTCAAGTGCCTGATTTGCAATATCAATTGCATTTTTTGGATTTTCGGTAATTATTGTTGCATCAGAAATCAAATACCAAGTAAGAAGTGCACCAAGCGCATATTTTTCTTTTGCAAAATAATTCACCTGTTCATCATAAATTTTTACGGCATGTTTTGCCTGTTTATCATCTTGGAATACTTTTCCCAAAAAGACTTTTAATATATTTTTCCCGAATTCATCACCAATGTTGTTTGCAAAAGTAACACTGTCAAAAAGAATCTCTTTTATATCGGTATAATCTTTTAGCATGATTTTATTTATTGCATAAATCAAATTTAAATAAGAAATAATTTGCGGGTTATCTATATTATCTTTATAATGCTTATCTATATCATCTAACTGCGCATAAGATGAATAAAAATCACCTTTCATAGTGTTTGCGTAAGCCAAAATAAGTTTTGATACACAAATAAGGTTCATGTCATTTATTCGGTGTTTTTCCAAAATATCAAAAACTTTTGATAATATTTCAAAAGCTCTGTTATTTCCTTGCAAAGCTAACGCGCAAGATAGTGCAATATAAGTTCTTACCCAACTGTCGTAAATCATATTTAAAGGAATGGTGTTTGTAAGTTTAGGTTTGGCAAGAAATTTATTTAAAATCGGCAAAATATCGTTATCTATCATATTAACAGCCTCGGCACAGTTTCCGATATGTAATAAAGACGGAAGTTTTGACGATTTAATCAATGCGGATTCAAGTTCTTGCGCCGGTTTTAATTTTTTTAAGACATTATCAACACATTCGATATTTCCGTAGTAATTTTCTGTTTTAAGACAACATTTTGCTAAATATCCTAGTAAATCAATTTCTTTTACTTCGTTATTGCTTGCTTTTGCATTAGAAATTGCATCCGGTAAATATTCAAGTGCTTCTTTTGGGTCATATTCGGTTAATAGTTTTCCTAATCTTTCGCTGATGTTGTATCTGATATCAAGAGTTTCGTTGTCATTGAATTCGTTTAACAGTGCAAGACATTGCTTTTGAGAAATAACATAAAGGTTTATATCTCCGATATATGAGGCAAATCGCGTAATCTTTGTCCAAATATCAAAAGCCATCCGATTTTCTCTTAAATTATGTGCAATCATTGCCATTGCAGGGTTTGTGTTAATTGAAAACCGACTTATTGTTTTTCCTATTTTTATATTTATGTCAGAAAAATAACTTGATTTTGTAACATTTTTTAAGACGGTTTCCCATAGTAATAAATTATTAAATTCATATTTATCTTCATCAACAGTTTTTATAAAATTAGATTTTATCAAATAGACAACAATTTCATTAAATTCTGTCGGATTATATGAAAAAATTTCTTTTAGTAAAGAAAAGTTGAGTTTATCTCCTAAAATAGCTGAACCGCACAAAAATTTGAAAGCCTCTTGATTATTTGTTTTTAAAATTTTTAGTCTTTCGGATATCAATTTTTGAAAATTTTCAGGTAGAATAAAAGTCTTATCATTTATTTGGCAATCAAAACAATAGCTTATTGCCTGCTCAATAAAAGCTGAATTTCCTTGACTTTTTTCAAATATAACTTCAAATTCACGTTTAGAAATATATTGCGTAATTTCTCCATAGTCTTTAATCATTTGTACAAATTCTTTTGTATTCATTGGTGCAAGACTAATATCAAGATAGGATTTAATTTCTCTGTCTTGAAATGAGAAAAAACCGCTTATCGGGCGATATTCATTGTATAAACAAATAAATTTCAGATTTTTCAAATTAGATTCTTTTTTTAAGAAATTATTAAAAATTTCTGCACTGAAACCGTCAATAAAATCAAAATTATCAATTACAAAAATAAATTTTCCTGTAGCATTAAATGCCTCAAAAACTTTTGAAAGAATAGAAAAAGTTCTTTTTTTATTGATAACAATATCTTCAAAGTTCCCGATTTCAGTATTGTATAAAAAATTAAAAAATTCCGAAATTTCATTCGTATTTAAAAAACGAAATTCTTTACTGAAAAAAGAAATCGCATCTTTTTTTACCTCATCATCAATAACGCAAAAATTAGGCAGATTAAACAAATTCAAAAGCATATCCTGAACAACTCCGCCCGGAGTAACTTGAGTTGTTGGGGTGCATTTTCCGATACACCACTTGAAGTTTTCGGATTTGAGTTTTTCTTGAACTTTTTTTAATAAATAAGTTTTGCCTATACCTCTTTCTCCGGAAATCGAAAAAATTTTCTTTTCTGTTGATAAAATTCCTTCTGTCAATGCTTCAAAGGCTTCTTTTCTTGTATAAAATACCGGAGAATATTTCAATAAATTATGATTGATTGTTTTTGCTTTTTTATTTTTTTTGCTTTTTTTAATATTGTTTAATCCTGATCCGCATTTTCTGCAGTTTATTGCGTCAGGAAAATTTACACTATTACAATGCGGGCATGTTTTTAATAATGGTGTAGCGCAATTTTTACATTCAAAATTTCCGATAGGATTTATAGTAGAGCAAACTGAACAAACCAAACCTGTACGTGCTCCGCAGTTGGGGCAGTGCAAATCCGTTTCGGAAATATTTTTTTTACATACCGGACATTTCATATTATAAATTATTGCTCAAAAACTTTTTTTACTTCACTCATTAACTTGAATAATCTTTTTGAAACTTCAGATTGAGAAAGATCCAGTTCTTGTGCAATTTGTTTTTGGGTCATGCCTTCATCATATCTCAAAGAATAAATTTTTAAATAATTCTTATCTTTATCTTCTCTGTCAATGTTTTTTACCGTTCTTGCGATAAATTGAAGAATATCTTTTTGAATAACAATATCTTCAGGACTTTTAGGGATACTTAAATCATCATAACTTACTCTAACTGTTGAATAGTCAATAGTTTCTTTTTCTATCTCAAGCGGTTCAGCTATGATTTCATTTGTAGACATATAACCGGATTTTGTTCTGCGCAGACGACCGTTGTCTTTTAACACATTTATAATCGCGGTTGTTGCTATTCTGCGAATATAAGAACTCAACGTAGCTTCATTGTCTATCATATTTACGATAGTCATTGAACGTTTGCAAGTTTCATTCAGAAAATCATCATATAAGTCTTCGTTATTCAAAAACTTGCGATCATTTCTGATAATTTCGCTTATTAAATTTATTTTGTCTTGTGCAATATCAGCTATCAAGAGTTTTTTCTCCCCTTAATAGATATTATAGCACATTTAAAAATAAATTTTAAGTATTAAAGTTGTACTTAGGTCGCTACCCACGCTATGAGGGGCTTTGAGGACTCTAAAGGTTTGGTTAACAGTTTGTAACACAATTTTATCAATTTCTGAAGAACCGCTTGAATTCAAGATTTTTGAATCCTTGAAAGCCCCGTCTTGATTGAAGTTTAGTCCGACTTTAACCATATCTGAATAAATATAATCTTTTGCTAACAGCAAATCGCTGTTTAAAGATAATCTTAGACTTTTACCTGAAGATTGGAAAAAGCTTTTAAATTCAGGGGTTGATGCAACATATGCAGGTGCTTCCCAGCTAATTTTTCTTATTGAAATAAATGATGTTGCAGGTATTTTTTTAGTTTGTGTATTTTGAGTCTGCGGTTTCACTTCAGAAAATGATGGTGATGTATTTTGAACAACATTATCCATTTTTATTACATTATCTTTATTAATATTTGCAAGTTGTTCATTTTCTTTTTTATTTGTTTCTTCCTGAGAATTTTCTTCCGAAATTGGTTGAGGGTTTTCTATTTTTTGTTTAGTAATTTTAGAAATAGAAAAACCTATAACTCCGACAATCGCAATCAATGCAACTATTGCCATAATTCCTGCTCCTAAACCCGTTCTGTGTTGTTGTGGTTTGAAACCGATTTTTGCAGGATTTCCGACCATTTGAGGTGTTATTTCATCAGAATAAATTCCTTCCAAATCTTGTTCGGAATCGTCAATGTCACTTTCCGAGATATTAATATCAATAGGAATTTCACCTACGGTAAAGTTTTCATCACTAATTACCCGAGAATTAGTTTCGGCATTAACATTAATTATTCCTTCAGGTTCTTTAATATAATCTTCTTCTTTTAATTCTGTTTGAGGAATAATTTCTTCAAGTTCTTCGTACTCGTTATTTTCAGAAAGCCATTCCTGAGAATTTTGTTCATTTGTTAATTCTGTTTGGTTATTTTCTTCTTGTTCTTCTTCTTTATTTTCGATAAATTCTGATAAAGTTGGTTCTTGTGATTCATCTAAAACTTCCTGATTTTGTTCAAAATTTTCCTCTTTTATTTCCGGTAAATCAGTTGAATCTTGAGTAAAGGTTTCGACTGTTTGAATATTTTCATCTTCAAAATTATTTTCAAAATCATTTTTAGATTCTTCTGTTAATTGATTAAAATCTTCAAAATTTTGTTCGGAATTTTTATTTTCAGTTTCTTCGGTTGATTCAAAATCATTTGAAAAATCTTCAAATTCACCGAAATCAGAATTGAAATCATTTGAAAAATCTTCTGAAGAATCAGTAATTTCAGGATTTTGAACTTGATTTATATCAGGATTAATATTTTCAAAATCGCTTAAATCATTAACAGGTTCTTCTTCAATATTAAGATCTTCAACATTTTCTATTGAAGGTAAATCCGCTAAATCCTGATCATATTGATATAAATCTTGTTCAGGTTCTTGTGCGGAATTAATATCATTAAAATCAACCGAATCATTTTCAATTTCAAGTTCAGGTTCTTGTTTTTGTTCTACTTGATTAAATTCGGATAAATCTAAAGGTTTACTGTAATCGTCAGCGTTTTTCCCTAAATCATGGCCTTGATCAATGAATGTTTCAGACGCCATCGCCGCTAAATCTATAGCCTCTTGGCTTGCAGCGGCGCTCGCAGATGCTGATAATGCTCCTGTAATTCCTGCTCCTGCAGCAGCGATACTTCCGCCGATAATGGTGCCTTCTGCAATTCCTTCAACAGCAGATGATGCAATATCAGAAAGCATATTATTTTCTGATTTGTTTTCTTCTTTATTGTCGTTGTCAGGTTCTTCTGATATTTCAGTTTCAACATTTAAAACTTCTGTTCCATCATCTTTGTTATCAGAAATTTCTTCTATTCCTTCATCAATTTCTGATTCCAAGCTAATATCCGGTTCATTAAAATCATTACTTAAAACTAAATCTTGTTCATCAAAAAAGTTTTCTAAATTTTCTTCTTCATCTTCATTCTTTTCAATTTCAGCCGAATTGTTTTCATTAGATTCATCAGAATCTTGTTTATTTTCAGATGAATAAGAATTATTTTCATCAGTTTGCTCAGAAGTTTCTTCTTCTTGATCGGCAGAAATTGATGGCGCAACACTGTAAGACAATGTTTCAAAATTATCAAATTCTAAAATAGAATCTCTTAAAGTATCGCTTGATAATAAAAGTTTATATAAATCTTCTTTTTCAAATTGGCTGATATCATAATCAGTCATTGCAATATATAATTCTCTGCCTTTTAAAATATCATCTTCTGATACTTCAATATTTGTACTTCCGTTAAAATTAGAAACGTAATCAGCCAAAGTTTCAGGATCACGAAGTTCTGAATTTTCGATAAAATAGTAATCAGCATTTTGAAGATTTTTATCAATTTGTTTTGGTTCAAAAAATCCTAAAAGCTCTACTGAATTATATTCTTCATCACGAAGTTTTAATACAACATAAATGTCAGGTTCTATACCGTATTCAGAATGTATCTTCGGAATAAAAATTTTATTATCATCAAACACAACCCTTACATCAATATGAATATTCGGCAGTAAAACATCCGCGATATCAATGTCTTCCAATATTTTTGAAATGGAATGAAGATTGTGAAGATTTTCCGTTTCGATTCTTTTTGAATTTAAATATTTTATAACAAGTTCTGCCCCTAATGAATTAATAAACGCGCGATTTTTTACCGCTTTGTTGACAAAACTTTTTGACATGAATTGTGCTTCTGTTTTTTGTTCTTCTTCTACTCTTATAATTTGCGTTTGATATTTTAACATTTTTTCTCTCCCTTAACTATATAGATGACACCGGAAAAAAAAATATTCCAAAACGCATGTAAAGAATTGTAACAAAATTTCCAAAAAGAAATTAAATTTGTCAAAATAATGTTGTCAGTCGTTTTAGAAAGCATGTGTTTACAAGTGTGTAGGAGGTATTACAAATGCCAATCAGTCCAGTGTCTAATTACAATTTTCAGTCAAAAGTCTCCTTTAAAGGTGAAAGTGATGACTTTTTACAAAGACCGGGTAAATATTCAAATCCGGCAGCTCCGGCAGAGCAAGAAGTTCCTGTAAAAAAAGAAAGTCATACAGGTAGAAACATCGGTTTATCTATTGCCGGAATCGTTGCAATAGCAGCAGCTTTAGCAGGTTTAACAAGAGGAAATATCTTAAAAATGATTCCTGCTGATAAAATGGAAAAAGCGGGTATTATGGAAAAAGTCGGTCATTATTTAGCAAAAGCCGGTGATTTTATTGCAAAATACACTTACGAATTAATTCCCGGATTAGCTAAAAAAGCTGAAAATGCTGAAAATGCTGAAAAAGTTGTTGCCGATGCGGCAGAAGCTGTTGAAGTAAATCTTAAAGCATAATCGAATTTATAAAAGCATAATCGAATTTCGATTATGCTTTTTTATATAAAAATCAGGGGGGTTGACAGAATATTACTACTGTAGTATAATTTTTTTGGATCATGAGATATTGTTCTTTGCGGGAAAGGACAATATGACTTCGAGTATACCGTATACTTTTACTCCGGGAACAAGAGCCAGAGCCCAGGAGGTTAATTCAAATTTTGCTGCGGTTTTGGGTTATGTTGATAATAAAATCAACAGAGATTTCTCAAATCTTAGCGAAGATGGCTTAATATTTTTAAAAGAAAATACACCGAGTCCTCGAAATATAGGGGAATTTGTATTTTCATCAATTCCTTTGTCTGATTCGGGGTTACACCTTGCAGACGGGGCATTATTGAACGGAACCGGTATTTATTCGGAATTTGTAGAATATATAGCAAATCTTTACATAGATAATCCAAATGCTAATTATTTTACGGATGAAGAAACTTGGCAGGCAACTGTTACAATGAGTGCAACAGGGTCTTGCGGAAAGTTTGTTTATAATGCTTTAAATAACACTGTAAGATTACCGAAAATAAATGGGATTTTGCAAAGTACAACTGATTTAAGTGAATTGGGCGACTTAATTGAAGCAGGATTACCTGTTCACACTCATACTCGCGGAAGTATGAATATTACCGGTACTGTTACAAATGTTCGTTCGCAAAATGGCGGGCCTCACGCTTATACAGGTGCATTTTATGATACAGGAGAAAGGGGAGAACGCGATCAGGCAAATGGCGGTTCTGAACCGAACCAAATTGGTTTTGATGCATCTCGTAATTGGACCGGTAATACGTCAGATCCTGTATATGAAAATTCTGATATCCAAGATACTTCTACCGTTCAGCCGGAAGCAACAAGAGTATTTGTTTATGTTGTAATATCAAATTCTTCAAAAACAGAAATTCAAGTTGATATTGATGAAGTTGTGACTGACTTAAACGGTAAAGCAGATAAAGATTTGAGTAATATTACAGCATCTGCTGATGTTGCAAATAAAAGTTTGAGTAACATAAATGACTCTGCAAAGATATCAATTTCTAACTTTGCAATGCCAAGCAGCATATCTGTTGATTTGGCTATAGGTTCAAATGGCACTAATTATACAGCTCCGTCAAACGGGTATTTTAGATTTAATTTTCAAACTAATACCGGAACGAATTTTCAATACGGACTAACTAATATAACAGCTCAAGATTTGTCTTCTTTACAAAGAATAGATGCTATGGGAGTTGTTGGTTCTGTTTTTGTTCCGGCAAGAAAAAATGATGTAGTTAAAATAACATACGAATCTGCTTTAATGTCAGGAAATTTAAAATTTATTTACGCACAAGGCAGTGAAAGTGAGGCAGTATAATGTTTTATATAGAAGAAAATGATAAAATCGTTTTATTTGATGAAAATAAGGCTAAATTGATTGATACAATTAAGTTTATGCCTCAATATAAGCATTTAGAAATTCAAGAAACCGAAAGACCTATTATTGATTATGAATTTGCTGATACTGACGAATACTATGAAAAAATCCGAAAAAAAGAACTTGAAAATAAAAAACAAGAAATTCTTAATGATTTGGATGAACTGGATAAAAAGCGTATTCGTGCAGTCTGTGAAAACGAAATTAAAGATAAAGATTCGGGGCAAACTTGGCTTGAATACTACAATGATGAAGTAATCAGGTTAAGAGAAGAATTGAAATCTTTATAATAATAAAAAGACTTGTGTAAATCTTTATATTTATGGCGGTTTGTGTTTCCAAATCGCCTTTTCTTTTTTTTTGATATAATAACTTTGAAAACAGGAGAAAACAATGAGCGAAATAAGACAGGAATTTATTGATCAAGCAAAACATATAGCAAGAAATGCCGAAATTTTACCGGGCGGAATTGAAGAATTAGCTGCAAAATTACAGTATTCAAAAGATACCGATACTCCGTTAAGAATAAAACTTGGCATGGACCCGACAAGACCTGATTTACATCTTGGGCATACTGTTGTTATGAGAAAGTTAAAAGAATTTCAGGCATTAGGTCATAAAATTGTATTAATTGTCGGCGGTGCAACAGCTATGATTGGTGATCCGTCAGGAAAATCAGAAACCCGTCCCGCATTGACCAAAGATGAAGTTGAATTTAATGCTAAAACATACTTAGAACAGATGTCTAAAGTTTTGGATGTTTCACAGGCTGAAATTGTAAATAATGCGGATTGGCTTCATAAAATGAATTTTACGGAACTTTTATCTTTAGCAGGAAAAGTTACTGTTGCGCAAATGATGACCAGAGATGATTTTGCAAAAAGATACTCAGAAGGACGTCCTATAGCAATTCATGAATTTTTCTATCCTTTAATGCAGGCATATGATTCTGTTGCGATAGATGCTGATATTGAATTAGGCGGAACAGACCAAAGATTTAATACTTTATTAGGAAGAGATATTCAGAGTGCTTATGGTAAAAAATATCCGCAAATGGTTTGCTTATTACCTTTGTTGGAAGGTACGGACGGCGTTGTAAAAATGTCTAAAACTTATCCGCAACATTGTATTTCTTTAACAGACAGTGCAAAAGATATGTTCGGGAAATTGATGAGTATTCCTGATAATATGATTACAAGATATTTTAGTCTTTTGACTGATATTTCTAAAAAAGATTTGGAATTATATGATAAACAGATTAATGAAAATCTGATTAATCCGCGTGATTTGAAACTGAAACTTGCTCATTTGATAACGGAAGAATACCACGGCAAAGAAGGTGCAGACAAAGCACAGGAAGAATTTATTAATGTTGTTTCAAATAAGGGACTTCCGCAAGATATAGAAGAAGTTAAAATTGAACAGGATAAAAATATATTAGATTTACTTGTTGAATTGAATTTTGTATCTTCCCGCGGTGAAGGTAAACGATTAATTCAAGGCGGAGGAGTTAAACTTGACGGCGAAAAAATTAGTGACGCGGGTTATTTAATAAGTTTTGATGAAAGTGTAATATTGCAGGCAGGGAAAAGAAAATACGCAAAACTTGTAAGGTAATTTATGTTTGATTCAATAAAACGCGGAATTAATAATTTAAAAGAAGATATTTCGGTAATTTATGAAAATGATCCGGCAGCTAAAAATTTGGCGGAAGTAATTCTTTGTTATCCGGGGTTACATGCAATTATTGCATACAGGATTGCTCATAAGCTCAACAAATGGAATATTCCTTTGATTCCGCGCATGATTTCTTATTTAACAAGAATAGTTACGGGTATAGAAATTCACCCCGGTGCTCAAATCGGAAAAAGATTTTTTATTGATCACGGTGAAGGTATTGTTATTGGTGAAACAACTGTTATCGGTGAAGATGTATTGTTGTATCAGCAAGTTACATTAGGCGGTACAGGCAAAGATTGCGGAAAACGTCACCCGACTTTGGGTAATCATGTTATTGTCGGTGCCGGTGCTAAAGTTTTGGGAAATATAACCATAGGAGATCATGTCAGAATAGGTGCCGGTTCAGTTGTTATGACAGATGTTCCTTCTCATTCGACGGTTGTTGGTGTTCCGGGACGCGTTGTTCAAAGGGCGGTTGTAGATGAGGACGGTAATCTTATGCATAACAAAATTCCTGATCCTGTTAAAACTGAATTGGAATCCTTGCGTTTCGAAATAGAAAATCTGAAAAAACAGAATTACTAATGTTGTAATATTTCTTAATAAACCCCCTTTTATATGCGCAAAAAAAATTTTTTTTGTATTTTAATTGGAACAAAAAGGAGTAATATTTACATGCGTATAGCCCCAACACAAGCTTATAATATAGTAAATCATAGTGTTTTAAAAAACGATTTTGAACAAAACAATAATTCCGTAAAATCATTATCACAAAAAACAAATCATGCAAAAGTTCCTGCAGGATATAGATATAATGCGGATATTCATTTTGGTGAATATTTTGACCCGAACAGAACGGTTCCGACTATTGATTACGAAGAATACGTAAAAATGACCGAAAATACCAAAGAAAGATACCGAAGAAAAGCAAACATGTTTAGTGAAAATTTTTATATTGATCAATCAGAACTTGTTGATCAAAATTATAAATACATTCCGTTAGGTACAGAACAAAACATGGATGAATTTATAAAAGTTGCCAAAATGTATGCACAACATAAGGATCAACCTATTATTTGTTTAGGCAGAAGTCCAAAATGGTTTCTGTGTGCGGCCTTAAATATGAAAGACGGAATTGATACATATAAATTTGCTGCATTTTCCGGATATTGGTACAGAAAAGACCCTGTAGAAGGAATGCGCCGAATAGAAATAGCAGCCCCAAAATTGGAAGAAGAAGCTGCATACAGAAAATATCTTCGCAGAGTAAAGTGTGATCCTGTTTCAATTGTAAATCATTATGAAAAAACAGGTAAAAAAACAATAATTACTGATTATTTGAATACCGGAAAAGGTGCAACTTCATTTTTGGATGTACTTTCAAGATATGCAAAAGAATTAGGTATTCTTGATAAATTTGCTCAATCTTTTGAATTTTTGGCAATTGGCAATTTAAAAGATTTGGAAGATTACCATTATGATGATGAAAATATTTCAAAACCAAGAGTAATCATGCCGGAACTTTTATCTGAATATGACAACCAAATTAAGCAATCTTATTTTGATATGGAATACAACATGTTTAAAGAAATGTTGTACAATCAAAATGCTAATGAATGTCGTTCAACTTATTATCCGCATTTTGCGTGGACAAAATACAATCCAGATACTTTTAAAACAGGTATGGTCACTGATATGGGAAAAGTTGCACGTTTGAAAAAAGAATTAAAAGAATTATTCGGGAAAGATAAAAAAGTTTTACCGCATTTTTCTCCTGCAATGTTTGACTATAGAAATCTTTTGAACTTTAGAATTCTTGACGGGTTAAACATTAGAGGCTTATTAAAATAAATATAAGATATTACTTTTGATTATTTTCAAGTTCGGATTTAATAATTTGCGAATTGAATGATAAAGTTTTTTGATTTTTTAAAGCTTCATTCAAATAATTAATATAATTTTCTTTGTCGTTAATTTTTTTACAAACTTGTGATGCTAAGTAGTATAAATCACCGTTTTGTCCGCATTTTGACAACCCTTGTTCAAAAACTTCAAATGCTTCATTTGTTTTGTCAATTTTTGCCAGTAATTGAATCAGAATTTTGTAAGATTCAATATCAATCGGATTAAATTCAATAGTATGTCTTAAATTTTCTTCTGCCAAATCATAATTATTTTGTTCATAATTAATTACCGCCAAATTGTAATAAGCCCAGCTATAGTCAGGAGAAATTTCCAAAACTTTTTTGAAATGTTCTTTTGCGCCGTCTAAATCACCTAATTCTTTCATAATATTTCCAATGTAAAAATGAGCGTATAAATCGTTATCATTTAAATCAATTGTTTTTTGAAAATAATTAAGAGCATTTACATAGTCATTCATTTTAAAATATGCAAGTCCGATATTAAAATAAGAATTTGAATCTTGCGGATCAGAATTTACAACAAATTCAAGACATTGAATTGCCTGATCATATTCTTTTAATTCAATACAAACAAGCCCCAAATTATACATTGAATCCATAGCTTGCGGTTCTAGTTTTAAAGATTCAATATAGGCTGATTTTGCGTTATCAAACTGTTTTAGTTTTTCATATGCTATCCCAAGATTGTAATAAAGTCCGCCGTCATCTTTTATGAATTTTGTAATGTATAAAAAATGAGATAAAGCTTCTTCATTAAAACCCGAATCAAGCAATATTACAGCAAGTTTTCGTCTAACTTCGTGATTTTGGCTGTCATTTCGCAAAATCAACTGCAGTTCTTCAATTTTATTGATATCCGTCAAAAGTATTTCTCTCTATTAAATTACAGGTACATCAACAGGTTCGGTTAAAATAACATTCAAAATTTCATCTTTATATAATTTTACGTCTTTACCTTTACGAATTAAATCTGCGATACTGTCATAAACAAAATATCCTGCAGTTCCGAATGCTCCGCCTATTGCGCTGATTGGTATAATTACGTATTTAAATCCGTTATCTGTAACATCTTCGCCCCACTCAACAGATTTTTTTGTTATTTCTGCTGATTTTGAACAAGTTTGTTTCCAAGCGTCAAAATAACCTTTAGTTGTTGTAATTCCGCCGTCAGGTGTCGTGTCTGTTCTTCCGACAACACTTAAAGATAACGGAATTTGACGTCCGTTAGGAGTTACAACATGGTCAAAATCAATGTATAAAATTGAACCTTTTGAAAGTCTTTTTGCAGGAATAATTCCTTTGACTTCCCCTCTTACTATTGAACCCATAGGTAAAATTACATCATCACCTGTTTTTTGATCTGTTACAAGCATTGCGCTAAATCCTGTACCTGTTCTGTTATAAGATGTATCAATCAGATTTAACATTTTTAATGTTAAAGTTGTGCCGGCAGGAATTCTTTTAGTTTTTGCATTTGCGCTAAAAGGTGCGCCAATTGCCAATTGTGTCGTTAAAAATAATCCTAATATTATTGATAAAATTTTATTCTTCATAATGATGGCTCCCTCTTTTTTTTTATATTATCTGATTTTGATTTTAACATAAAATTTGGATATAAACAATTATTCGTCAAATAATAATTAAATTATTTACCAATTCGGTTTTTTTATTTATAATTTTGCTATGAAAAAATTTGATTTTTTCAATCAATATAGGGATCCTGTTTTTGTTGTCAAAGGTCATGAAGATATTGTTTTTAAAAACAATACGTTCTGTCGTGTCTTTAAATCCTTTGATAATTTGCGCAAATTTGCTCATCTGATAAATTTTGACATGTGTCCTTTAAATAGTGAAAACTTGGATTCATATTCTCCTATTTTTCAGGCTGTTGAATCAAAACAGAATTTTTTTGCCTGCGTAAATTATTCGGGTGAATTCGGCGAAAATACATACTATGAACTTACCTCTGTAAAACGCGGAGATTATACAATTATATTTTTGACAGATGTTAGTGCCGGAATAATTTTGGAAAATACTAAAAATAAGCAAGCTGATTATATAAACCAACTTAAAATTTTGAAACAAGAAAATGATGAACTTCAAAAAATTCGTCAAAAAGCACAAACTCAAGCTTTTAAAATAGCTTTAATTAACAAAGCTTCCAATATAATGAGAGAATCCATGGATTTGTCAGTTATTTTGAATGCAACTTTAAAAGAACTTTCGATGATGTTTGGATGTTTCAAAGCGTATTACGCAAAAGCTGTAAATAATGAGTTTTTGATAGAAGAAATTTACGGAGAAGAAAATCTTAAACATTCAAATATTAAATTTGATGACTCTGTTATGAATAAATTAAACAAAGGTGAAATCTCCACAAATTATTCTTTAATAGAATATGTTGGGGCAAAACCATTTAAACAGCCGGTTTTGCGAATTATTTGCCCGATTTTTCATATTCAAAAAATAATAGGTGTGGTTGTACTTTTGAGTTATCAAAAACGTGAATTGAATGAAGAAATAGAAATTCTTGACGCTGTTTCAACTCAATTGGGAAACGCTATTATCAGAGCCGAACTTTATCAAAAAAATCTTAAAAACGTAAAAGAATTAAAACAGGCTCTTGATGAATTGAAAGCCACTCAATTGCAATTGATAAATTCGGAAAAAATGGCATCTTTAGGTCAACTGGTTGCCGGTATTGCTCATGAAATAAATACTCCGGTCGCTTCTATAAAATCAAATAACGAAATAATTTCAAAATTAATCTCTAAAATCGAAAATTCCGATATAAAAGATATGCTACAAGAGATTAATTCTATTGATTCTGAAGCTATTAAAAGAATAAGTAAAATAGTTCTTTCTTTGAAAAAATTCGTCCGCCTTGATGAATCGGAGTTGCAAGAGGCTAATATTAACAATGAACTCGAACTTACGCTTGATCTGATTCGCCACGAAACTAAAAATAAAATTGAAATAGAAAAACATTTTGGTGAAATTCCTAAAATAAAATGTTATCCGAACATGTTAAATCAGGTTTTCACAAATATTTTAATAAATGCCTGCCAATCCGTTAAAAATACCGGTAAAATTACAATTACAACAGAATATGTAAATAAACAACTAAATATAAAAATAAAAGATAACGGGTGCGGGATTCCAAAAGAAAATCTTAATAAGATTTTTACGGCAGGTTTTACTACAAAAGGTGTAGGAGTCGGAACAGGACTCGGACTTGCTATAAGTCAAAAGATAATTGATAAGCACAACGGTAAAATCCGCGTAAATAGTGAGGTTGGCGTCGGTACGGAATTTATTATTACCCTCAATGGTGAGTAATATATTGTTAAGAAATATTAAGAAAAGTTTTTAGCTATATCTAAATTACAATTATTTTTATAAAAAAAATAATAAAAATTTTACAAAATAATATGACTAATTGATGAATTGTCATTAATTTTATGTTACTATGATAGTACCGTATGATTAAGTGTGAAACGTACCCTTAATAACGAAAAACTATCGGATTTACGGTCAGTATATAAAAAATCAGATATATTTAATTATGAATTGTAAACAAATTTAACAAAAATAGAAGAAAAAAGGCAATAAAATTTTTCAAAATAACTTTATATAGAAGTAAGTGTGGTAGTGAAAAATTTTAGTGTGTCGGAGGAAAATAATGACGATTAGTGTAAACAGCAGTAAGAAAAAGCAAGTAAAAAAGACATTTGATGAATTGTTACAGGATTTGAAAACAAGTAATTCTGAAAAAGTCAGATACAATGCTGCACGTGTTTTAGGCGAAATGGGTGATTCAAAAGCCGTTGCCCCGTTGATTGACGTATTAAAAAATGACAAAAACGGTTCTGTAAGATTGTATGCAGCTCGTGCATTGGGTGAATTGGGTGATTCAAAAGCGACAGTTCATTTGATTGAATCTTTAAGAGAAGATCGAAATGTTGATGTAAGAGTCCGTGCTGCGCGTGCTTTGGGCAGATTAGGCGGAGCAATTGTAGTAGAGCCTTTGGTGGAAGCTTTAAATGATGAAAATCCTCAAGTATGTATAACAGCAACTGATGCGTTGATTGAAATTGGAGATGTTGCAACAGATGCATTGATGGAATCATTAGATCACGAAAAAGTTAACGTAAGATGCGATGCAACTCGTGCGTTAGGCGAAATCGGAAACAAAAAAGCTGTTGATAAGGTAATAAATATGTTGTATGACGAGTGGGTAAACGTAAGAATTTATGCGGTTACATCACTTGGAAAATTAAATGATGTAAAAGCAGTTCCGGCTTTGATTGATGTTATGAAAAACCGTTCAGAAAACGAATTAGTCAGAGCAGGTGCAGCGGCAGCATTAGGCGTTTTGAGAGATCAAAGAGCGTTAATGCCGTTGAGAGAATTGATTATGGAAGCTGACGAATTAGGTGAACTTGAAGACACCGCTTTAAAATCTTTCAAAAAGATTATGGCAGCAAATTGGCAATCAATTCCGGGTGCTACAGCTCAGAAAAAACCGGCAGGAACTTTATAATTTGCAGTAAATCCGAAAATAATATATAAGGCGATTTCTTATTTAAAGAAGTCGCTTTTTTTGTGATAATATTTTATTACAGCCGAAAATAAAGGGAAAAAGGAATGAAAAAGGTTTATATAGAAACAATGGGATGCCAAATGAACAAGTCCGACACGGAAAGAATGTTGGGGATGTTGTCAAATTTTGGATATGAAGAAACAAAGGATTCAAAATCTGCTGATTTATTAATGATAAATACTTGTTCAATTCGTCAACTTAGTGAAGATAAAGCATTTAGTTTAATCGGGACTTGGGGAAAATGGAAAAAAACAAGACCTGATTTAAAAATAGGATTTTGCGGATGTGTGGCGCAGCAAAAGGCAAATGAAATTTTTAAGCGTGCGCATTATGTAGATTTTGTATTAGGAACGCATAAAATATATTCATTACCTGAAATAATTGAAAAAATTAATCGAGGGGAAAAGGTTTGCGAATGTGAAGAAACTCACAAAACAGAGGATAACGAGGCATCAAAATATAATATAAGCCGTGTCAAATCAATAAATGCATGGATTCCGATAACAGAAGGTTGCAATAATTTTTGTACTTACTGTATAGTTCCGTATACAAGGGGTCGTGAACGCTCAAGACTTCCGGAAATTATATTAAAGGAAGTAAAAGATGCGCTTAATTCGGGATTTAAAGAAATTACGCTGTTAGGTCAAAATGTAGACAGTTACGGAAAAGACTTTACTGACAGACAATACAGATTAGCGGACTTGTTAAAAGAGGTAAATGCAATAGAAGGAAAGTTCCGAATTAGGTTTGTAACATCATACCCGACAGATATAACGGATGAATTAATAAAAACGACGGTTGAACTAGATAAAGTATGTGAATATTTTCATATCCCTATGCAATCAGGGAGCAGTGAAGTTTTGAAAAAAATGAATCGGCGTTATGACAGAGAAACATACAAAAAGATAGCACAAAAAATAAGAGATATGGTCCCTGATGTAACTATAACGAGTGATTTTATCGCGGGGTTTCCGGGAGAAACAGAAGATCAGTTTGTGGAAACATTGACAGCAATGGAAGAAATCGGTCTTGATTATTCAAATACTGCCGCGTATTCACCGCGTGAAAAAACAGTAGCGGCAAAATGGGTGGATAAATTTATAGATGAGGACACAAAATTTGAGCGATTGGCGCGTTTAAATGAACAGAATCGCAAATGCTGCTTAGCCTCAAACAAAAAATTTGTCGGGCGAGAAATGGAAGTATTGATAGAAAATTTTGAAAATCACAAAGGGAAAAATGTCATAACCGGCAGAACGAGAAATAATAAAATAGTCCACATCCCATCAGACGTTGATTTAACTGGGGAATTTGTAAACGCAAAAATCACTTCCTGCAAAACTTGGTACCTTGTCGGGGAGATTGTATAAATTTTTTACAAATTCAAATCTTTAAATTCGAGTTTATAATTAAGAATTTTGGCGATAATTTCGGCTTCTTTTAAAGACAGGCTTTCGCGATTAAGCTTACCTAAAAGGCTGTTGTATGAATATTCTTGTTTGGTTTTTTGACCTAAAATTTGTGCAAGCTTTTTCAATGTCATTCCGCGTGAAACCGCAAGCATTTTTATTTTGGTCTTTATATCATTCATAATAGAACAATT
>CAMNNA010000027.1 GCA_946545285.1 uncultured cyanobacterium
TATGCAAACATTAAAATCAAACAGGCTTCATATAGGTATATTTGGTAAGACAAATGTAGGAAAATCCTGCTTAATAAATAAAATTACCGGTCAAAATGTTTCTATTGTCTCAGAAATTGCGGGAACAACTACTGATGTTGTTGAAAAATCAATGGAACTTTTGCCTATCGGCCCTGTCGTTTTTTTAGATACTGCAGGAATAAATGACAAAACTTTGCTTGGTGAAAAAAGAATTGAAAAAACGCTAAATGTTTTAAATCGTACCGATATCGGTGTAATTGTTTGTGATAGCGAAGGATTTGATGATTACGAATCGGATTTAGCTAAAGAATTTAAAAATTTAGAAATTCCGTTCATTGTAATAATAAATAAAGTCGATATTCAGAAACCTTCTCAAATGGTTTTAGATAAAATTAAAAATTATTGCAAAAATGTTATACAAACATCTGTTCTAAATGATTCTGAATTGGTTTTCAAATTTAAAAATGAAATAGTTAAGCTATTGCCGGAAAATTACGTAACTCCTGATAAAATTGCGTCAGATTTAATTCCGGAAAAAAGTACGGTTGTTTTAGTTATTCCGATTGATAAACAAGCACCCAAAGGCAGACTTATTTTGCCTCAAGTGCAAGTATTGAGGGATTTACTGGATTCAGAATGCAGTGTTGTATGTACAAAAGACACTGAACTTGAATCAGCATTAAATAATCTAAAAACTCCTCCATCACTTGTAATTACTGATTCACAAGCATTTAAAAAGGTAAATGAAATTGTTCCTGATTCTATAAATTTGACTTCGTTTTCTATTCTTTTTGCAAGATTAAAAGGGGATCTGAAAGCTTTTATAGAAGGGGCAAAACAAATAGATAATTTAGATGACGGGGACAAAGTTTTAATTTTGGAAAGTTGTACTCATCATGCAATTGAAGATGATATAGGAAAAGTTAAAATTCCTAATTTACTTCGACAAAAAACAGGAAAAAATTTAATAATTGAAAACTACAGCGGGCATGATTTTCCTGAAATTTCTGAATATAAATTAATCATACATTGCGGTGCTTGTATGACAAACAGACGTGAAGTTTTATCAAGAATTCTTATCGCAAACAGTAAAAATATTCCTATAACTAACTACGGGATTACTATTTCTTATTGTCTTGGGATAATTGAACGCGCAACAGAAATTTTTAAAAAATTAAAATAATTGCAATTGTTTTAAGGCATTTTCTAAATCTTGATTATTTAAAATAGAACAAGCGCCTTGGTTTACAACTACATCAAAAAGTCTTTGATCCGAATCAGAAATTGAATTCATATTAATACTGTTAGGATTTTTTAGCATGTTATTTTTTGCGCCGTTGTTTCGTTCATTTTCTTGCAAAAGTGAATCTCCGACATATTCGAGTTGTTGTTTTGTAAATTCGCATCTGATCTGTGGTGCAAATGAAATTATTTGAGCCTCATCGGCGTTTACACCGTATAAATCCTTAAACGAACTCCCGGAACCATTAATAAATGATGTAAAATCCACACGGCATTTATTATTTATCCAGCCTTGAATTTTTAAATCATAAGAAAAATTCATTCCCATATATTCTGAATTTAAACTTTCTGAATATGGACGGCAAGTTTTTATATTTTGCGCCACTCTTACTGTTTTTGTAATTTTGCCGTATTGCGGATTAGAAAAATTTTGTTGATTATTATATTGTGTTTTTTGAATCGGAACAGATGATGAAGATGATGACGGATTAACTCTTCTTTGCGTAACAACATCAGCTAAAACCACTGTTCCTGTAAAAAATAAACCCGATAAAATTACTAAAAATATCTTTTTCATTCTATTTATTATTATACCAAATATTAAGAATTTGTCTATATTTCACTGTGATGTTATCTTAATATTGGGAAATAATTTATGGATAAAAATTCTGCAAATTTATTAATATTAGGATGTATTCTTTTAATTTCCGGAGTTTTGCTTTTGTCTTATTCAATTTCGACTAAATTGGAAATTAGGAATCTATCTGCGCAGATAGATTTTGAATCTATAGATAATAACAATCAAATTCCGACATCAGATAAATATTTCAAATATTTAAATTATTCGGATTATTTAATCCAAAAACTAAAACAAAATAAGAATTTACCGATAAAAAATGCTTCTTGTATTTACTTAGATTACGCACAGCATAACGCTGTTGAATTGTATAGACTTACACAAACAAAACAAAACGAATTATCCAGAAAAGATGTTGCTATAGGAAATATAAAATCTTTATCACAAATGTTGGAAAATTATAAATCTTGCAAAAATTATTCTTTATACAAAAAGGAATTAACAGAAATTCAAGATTCATACCAGCGGCAATATGATATTTATCAGCAAGAGCGGGAAAATTTGAAATATGAACCATACCAAGATTATGATTCGGGGGAATTTGATTTTACCGACACACAAATCCCAATAGAAGAATAAATTTTAATATTTAAAGCAGTCGGTTTGGTGGTCATTAACAACCCCTATTGCTTGAAGGTAAGAATAAATTATTACCGTTCCGACATATTTCATTCCTCTTTTTTTCAAATCTTTTGAAACTTTATCAGACAAAGGAGTTGAAACAGGAAATTTATCATTCTTATTTTTAATAATTTTCCCATTCGTAAATCCCCAAATATAATTTGAAAAACTTCCGAATTCTTTTTGAATTTCCAAAAAAACTTTTGCATTATTAATAGCGGATTCAATCTTACTTTTGCTTCTGATGATTTCTTTATTATTTAAAAGTTCTGAAATTTTTGATTCGTTATAATTAATAATTTTATTGATATCAAAATTGTCAAAAGCTTTTTTGAATGCGTCTCTTTTTTTTAAAACCGTTATCCAAGAAAGTCCTGCCTGAAACCCTTCCAAAATGAGTAATTCAAACAATTCTCTATCATCATATTTAGGAATACCCCATTCATTATCATGGTAATTTTTATAAATTTCGGAATTTTCATCCACCCAAAAGCATCTTTTCATGATAAGTATTTTAATAAAAAGTATTAAAAACTTCAAATATTTTAATTTGTATAGTATAATTTCATTATAAAAGCGGGGTAAAGATGAAAACTAAATATAATTTGTGTTTATATATAACAGCAGTATTAATATTTTCAGGCAATATCGCGAACGCACAAAATGATTTAACAGATGTATTAAATGACAGTGCTATTCCGGTTTCTGAAATGTCTGCTGATAATATAAAAAGTAAACAGGCTTTAGAAAAAGCCCAAAAAGCAATTGAGGCAAAAGATTTTGGCTCCGCAATAGTTTATTTGACATCATATATAAATTCAAAACCCAAAAAATATGAAGGATATAAACTTAGAGGAGATTCATTTTATGCATTAAGACAATATGCACTTGCAAAAAATGATTATCAAACTGCAATTGATTTAAAATCATCGGATGATAAATTTTTAACAAACACAAAATATGTCAGTGCAATAGTTTTAGGTGCAGATAAAACAGAACAGCTTCAAAATCCTGAATTAGGCGAATTATACGCGCGATTAATGTATGCACAAAAAGCCCTAAATGACCCTGCGTATGAAGTTTCATATAAAAAAGCCGGCGAATACAATTCACATATGTATTTACCACAGCCTAAAAAAGAAGATTTATCAAAAATAAATTGTCCTCAAAAATACGGTAAAGTTTTTAATCCGCAGGGGGCTGATGAAAATATTTACGGAGCAATAGAAGATATAGAAAAAGGTGATTATAATTCTGCTATTTTTAAATCACAAAAGGTAATTTCAGATTTTCCTTTATATTACTTAGGGTACTATTTGAACGGTGTTGCTCTTGTGGGATTGGAAAAAGATGACGAAGCAATTACAGCGTTTGAAAATGCTTTAAAATATAATCAATACGATTTTGAATCAATGGCAAGCTTGGGTCAAATATATTTTAATAAAGCGCAAACAACTTTTAACTGTGATGATGCAAGAAAATCTAATGAGTATTTCAAAAAAGCATCATCATATAATAAAAATTCTAATATTTATTATTTTTATATCGGTTTAAATGAACTTCAACTTGGGAATTTGCAAAGTTCAATATCAGAATTTAACAAAGCAATAAACATTAAAAATAATGATTATAACAGTTTATATTATAAGCTTATCGCACAGCAAATTAAAGGTGAATATGATTCTGTTAAAGACGGTGCAACAAAAATGTTATATAAACATGTGTCAAATTCAAATTCCGTACTTTATTTGCGTGCACTGGCAAATTACAAATCGGGCGATTATGAGAAATCTTTGGCTGATTTAGATACTATTTTATCAAATATTTCTGATATTTATAATGCGGATGTAAAAATCATTTCCGAAAAAGAAAAAACTCTTACAAATTACGTTTACTACTTAAAATCTAAAATTGATGAAAAACAGGGTAACGGAAATATTGCAGATTGGAACAATGCAAAACAAAATCCTATAATTTCACTGTTATCCAAAGTTGAAAAATCATTAAAACCATACGAAAATATTTTAAATTCAAAAGAAATTACTCTAAGCGATTACCAAAAATATGAAGATTTTTATAAAACAGGTTTGCCCAAACTCCTTGATTCCGGTGTTGTAATAACTGAAAAAGATATTGATAATCAGTATGATTATATCAGAACAACGTTTGACGATATGGGTTTAAGTTTTGTTTATAAAAATCCCGATTACAAATTAACGACTATTTCAGATTATCCGTATAAAAAATATTCATCAAAATTGTCTTCTGCCGATTTGGAAAAACTTTCACAAAAAACAGCAGAAGTTGTAGTTCATGAAACGGCAGTTGAAAAAGCTCTTAAACCTGAATTGAAACAATCAACTCCGCAATCTGAAATGCTTATTTACGGGAATCAAACATCTTTGGCAAAAATGCTTGCTACAAATTCGTTCGGGAATTCAGATAAAGAATCAGAACAAGCTTTTGATCAAATTCAAAATGCACAAGAAAAAGCAAAAGAAGAACAACAAATTATTACTTCAAATATTGCCTCAGGTGAAACTTATATAAAAGAAGATTTGTCTGTATTTAACAAACAGAATGCGCAAGATTTAAAAAACATTCTTGAAAGTGAAAAACAAATTTCACAAGAATCTGTCGGAAAGGAACAAAAAGAAATTGTAATACCTAAACAAGAAGAAAAAATTGTTGAAAATAAAGAAATTGAATCCGTTGAAGAAACAAAGCCGGCAGTGGAAGAAGAATCTTCAAACATTTCAACATCCGAACCGGAGCAAAAACCTCATGCAATTAACGAAAAACACGCAAATGTAAATTTAAAAGATTATAATATTGTTCCTGTAATTGGACAGTCAGATTTCTTGGAAGATTCTGATGCTGTTGTATTAGATACAAAGCCTGTTTCTTTATATAATGACGAAGATAAAAAAGAAATTGAATCCTTAACAAAACAAACATTATTGAATCCTTCAATAAAAAACACAAGTAATGCTGAAATTCAGTCAGAAGCAGAACTTAATGATGACCCAAAAGACGAAAATAAATCGGCAAAAACAGATTCAAATGAATCCGAATCCGCCGATATCAAAAAACCTTTGCCAAAATTAAGAGATATCAAAGATGATGAAACATCTGTTCCTGAAAAAACAGAACAGGAAAATGATAAAATCAAATCAGAAACAGAAACAGTGCAAAACGAACTCCCTGTTTCAGATTTAGTTCAGCAAGAATCTGAAATTGAACAAGAACTAAACTCTGACAAAATAAAAGCACTTGATGAAAAAGAACTTGCTAAAAAAACAGCGCAAGAACAAATAGCGCAAGCTAAAATGCTTTCAGAACTTGAAAAAGAAAAGATTAAGCAAGAAAAATTGAAAGCAAAAGAATTGGCAAAAATTGAAAAAGAAAAAGCAAAACAGCAAGCGCTTGAATTAAAACAACAGGCAGATTTAGCAAAACAAGAAGAAAAAGCAAAATTAGCACAGGAAAAAGCCAAACAAAAAGCTTTGTCTGATCAGCAAAAAGCAGAAGAAATTGCTAAAAAAGCACAAGAAAAAATTGCACTTCAAGAACAAAAAGAAAAAGAACATGAACAAAAACTTGCCGCAAAAAAATTAGAAAAAGAACAAAAAGCAAAAGCCAAAGCCCTTATCAAAGCGGAAAAACAAAAACAAAAAGAACTTTTAAAACTTGAAAAAGAAAAGATTAAGCAAGAAAAATTGAAAGCAAAAGAATTAGCAAAAATTGAAAAAGAAAAAGCAAAACAACAAGCACTTGAAGAAAAAATCAAATTAAAACAAGCAATTGAACAAGAAAAAGAACTTGTTAAAAAAGAAGTTTCGAACGATGAAAAATCTGTTGAAAATACGGCTGAATCTGCAAAAGAAAATGTAGAATCAATCATAAATGAAAAACCCATAAATATTGAAAAAGATAATGGTGAAAAAGATAAATTAGATCTTTTAAATATTTTTGAAAAGAAAAGTGAAAATCTTACTAAAACCGAAACTCAGGAATCAAAAAAAACAATCATAAAAGAATTAAAAAAATAGCTTGTGTAAATTAAACGCAAATTAAACTAATATTATTTTTAATTATTAGCGGGATATTGTGAATAAAGTCAATAAATTTTTGTACTAATTTATGCTGCTAAATTTTTCTTTTTCGGGGCCTTATTTAAGAAATAAACCGTAATTCCTGCGCCTATAGCCAAAACTCCACCGGCAATAAATAAAGCAGCTTTTGCAGGTTTAAATTTAGTTTTGGCAATAGCTTCTTCAACTTGTGCTTGATAATATCCGAATTTCCCTTGAATTCTTTGCATAAATGTTTTGGATCTAGCCTCAAATCCTTTGTCTGTTTCGAATATTCCGTACATATAACGTTTGTTTGCGCTTTGTCCGAAATTGTATTCGTGATTGTTATGCCAATCAAATTTTTCTTCAATATTCTTTTTGCATTTTGCTATATAAGATTCGCGATTGTTTGAGTATTCATAAACCATTTCTTTTAATATATCTGAAATTTGATCAGATTGTCTTGCACATCTGGCATCATCAATTGCATCTGCGCCTGATTCCCAACTCAAGCCGTATTCTTTCGGGTCAAGTTCTACTGCGTGTTTTGTTAAATACCCGTTTGAAGGATTTGTGTAATCAACCGGACCGCCTGTTTTTGTTGCACCGTACGGAACACCTGCCGCTTTTGATTCTAATGGTGTAATTCCGCACATTTCACGACGGGAGGTGAATATTCCGTAAGTTGCGCATCCGACAAGTCTATTCGGATAATACCCATCTACATACATAGCGTTATTTTTATAAATTCCGCCGTCAAGTTTTTGTATTTCTTCTAACGCTCTTTTTACCGACAAATAATCTTTTGCGTTTTTGTCCCACGGTCCTGCGCCTACAATAAGTTTTACTCTTTGTTTTAACTTTTTAGGGATATCATCGCGTTTCAAAAACTGTAAAAATCCGTCAAAAGTCATATTGTAGCCTTTTTGTTCGTCTGCTCTGCCCCAGCCCATAACCAAAATATCGTCCGGTCCCATTTTTGAAACATAACCCATAACATTATGTCCGTCTATTATTTGACCTTCGTTAAAAAATAATTTGTTTAATTCTTTTTGACCTTTTTTTCCGGCTTTTTCTATCAAATCAGTCAGCCAAATGCCGTTTTTCTTTCTGGCATCTACAACTTCTTCAATGTTTGTTCCGTCATATTTGAAAGTTGTAAAACCCGCTTTTTCTTTTGATAATCCGTTATTTCCTCTACCAAAATCAGCATTAGGATCATCCAATCTTAAACTCGCCGGAGTTGAACCGTTTAAAACATCTTTTGTTTCAATATCAGCAAAATCTCCTGTTAAAAACTTCGCCGCATCAGGAGTTTTTAAACTTTTCATTTCTTTTGCAAATGTGTATGAAACTGTTCCTGTTGATAAATGTTCAGGATTATATTTCGCGCCTAAAATGGAGCTTTTTATTACGTTATAAGTTCCTGATCCGTCTTTAAACCTGTCTAAATAAGGGTCCAATACAGAATGTACAATTTGTTTTTCAAGCGGAGTTAAATGTTCTGAATCAATCCCATACTGTTGAGCTTTCAATATTGTCGGAAAATCAGGATGTGTGGATAAATCTTTTACATCTTGTTCAGATGCAATAATTTGGAAATATTCAAACGGATTAGAAGTTAAACCTTGATAATTTCTGCTCGGATTATGTTGAATTACATGCGCTTTCATCCCTAAAGTGTTGGTGTCTCCATTTGATGATGAATTTGCCAAATGAACAACAAATGCAGCAGATGGTCTGTCATGACAAATTACGCTTGCAGGATTAAAATATCCAAATTCTTTTGTATTCATTTTGGATTTTATAATTTGTTCAAGAGCCCGCGTACTGTCAGAATTTATAATTTCCGCAGCAAAAGGTACATGACCTGATGTGTCATAAGCATACGGTTTGGAAGCTTTTGCAAGTTCTGGTGTATAAATAAAATAATGATTTTGCCCTTTTAATTTATTATAAGACGGATTTTTATCGGAAATTCTGAATAATGCATATGGAATTTTTTCCAATTCTCCAATATTATGACTTGACGGACGTTTTACAACACCTTTTATACTTGTTGGTTCTAAAAGACAATATTTTGATAATGCATCAGGTCCGTTTCCGTTTGGACGGCTTTGAATTACATAACTTAAATCATCTGTTGATAATTTCAATTTCTTTGCTACAGCTTCAATATCTTCTCCGGGGTTAGCACTGTAAAAAGCTTTTGCAGGCATTTGATCTTCTAATTTTCCTCTGTGAATTAAAAATTTGTATCCGCCTTTGGCATTGTCATGTTCCCAAAACGGCATGAAACTTCTTACATCTTTTTTTTCGTGCTTTATTAAACTTTCCGGAAGTTCGTAGGCAACAACTCCTTCTCCTCCCTGTGATGTTTCAGGCAAACCCAATCCGTTATTTTCAGGGGTATAAGATACAAATTGATTAATATTTTTTATTCCGCCAAACGAAATTTGAATAACATTTGTCTTTGCTAAATTAATAGGATTAATAGCCGATTTTTCTGTGTTTTTTGTTTGAACCTGCGTGCGGTAACTTATTATTGATCCTACTTTCATAAGCAAACCCCTTCATTATACTCTGTCTGAACCATTTAAAACTAAAAACTATGAATATTTTTTTTGAACATGTAAGCAAGAAAACATTAAGAATTATTAAGGGGCGAATATAATTCACCCCGTTTAAATCATAAAAATTAATTATCAAGAGCGGAAACTTCTTCTAAAGATTCCGATTTATCTTTTTTGGAAGAACGTTTAGAAGATTTCGCTTTTTCAAAAGCAATTTTTCCGTCAATCAAAGTTACTTTAATTGTATCTCCCGGACCGTATTTGCCTGATAAAATTTCTTCAGCCAAACTATCTTCGAGTTTTCTTTGGATTAATCTTCTCAAAGGTCTTGCACCGTATGCTTCTGAATATCCGCCTTCAGCCAAATGATCTTTAACTTCGTCAGTTACTTCAACACTCAATTCTTTTTCATCCAATCGTTTAAATAAGTCTTTGAGCATTAAATCAACGATTTGTCTGATTTCTTCTTTAGAAAGATGTGCAAATACAATTGTTTCATCAATTCTGTTTAAAAATTCCGGTCTGAATGCTTTTTTCATTTCTTCAGAAACAGTATCTTTAAGTTTTTCGTATTTATCTTTGGATTCATCTTCTGCAGTAGAAAAACCAAGCTTAGAAACATTTTGAATCATGCTTGCCCCAACGTTTGATGTCATGATAATTACTGTATTTTTGAAACTTACATGACGCCCCTTAGAATCTGTCAAACGCCCGTCATCAAGTATCTGAAGCATTATATTAAATACATCCGGATGAGCCTTTTCAATTTCGTCAAACAAGATAACGGAATAAGGTTTTTTACGAACCAATTCTGTTAAATGCCCGCCGTCATCATAACCGACATACCCAGGAGGTGAACCGATAAGTTTTGAAGTCGAATGTTTTTCCATAAATTCTGACATATCAACTCTTATCATGTTATCTTCAGAACCAAACATAGCCTCAGCCAAAGCTTTTGCAAGTTCAGTTTTACCAACACCTGTCGGTCCGCAGAATATAAAACTTCCGATAGGTCTGTTTGGTGATTTTAAACCAACTCTTGCACGTCTGATTGCTTTTGAAATAGCAACTATCGCGTCGTGTTGTCCGATTACTCTTTGATGAAGTGTGTCTTCAAGTTTTAGTAATCTTTCACTTTCACCTTCAGTTAATTTTGTAACCGGAACTCCAGTCATCATTGCTATTACTTGGGCAACATCTTCTGCAGTTACAGTAACTTTATTAACTTCATTTTCTTCTTTCCAAGCATTTGAAACTTCTCTGATTTTATCTCTCAAATCAGCCTCATCATCACGGAGTTGAGATGCTGTTTCAAATTCTTGATTTCTTATGGCATCTTCTTTTTGTTTAATTAAATCTTTCAACTCTTTTTCAAGTTCTTTTGCTTCAGGACAAAGTTTTGATGCTTTTAATCTTACTTTTGAACTTGCTTCATCAATAACATCAATTGCTTTATCCGGCAAAAATCTGTCATTAATGTATTTACTTGAAAGTTTAACCGCTGCAACTATAGCTTCATCAGAAATCAAAAGACTGTGATGTTCTTCGTATTTTGGTTTTAAACCGCGAATAATCTCAATAGATTCATCTTCAGACGGTTCATCAATGATTACAGGCTGAAATCTTCTTTCTAATGCTGAATCTTTTTCAATATATTTCCTGTATTCATCAGAAGTAGTTGCACCGATTACTTGAATTTCTCCTCTTGATAGTGCCGGTTTCAAAATATTTGCCGCATCAATTGCACCTTCTGCCGCACCTGCACCAATAAGAGTATGCATTTCATCAATAACAAGGATAATATTTCCCGCTTGACGAATTTCATCCATAATTTTTTTCAAACGTTCTTCAAATTCACCGCGATATTTTGTTCCGGCAACCAAAAGTCCCATATCTAATTGTATAATCTTTTTTCCGTCTAAAACATCCGGAACTTCAGCATTAACAATCCTTATTGCCAAACCTTCGGCTACAGCGGTTTTACCAACACCGGGTTCACCAAGTAAGACAGGGTTATTTTTTGTACGGCGAGCAAGAATTTGAATTACACGTTCAATTTCTTTTTCTCTGCCAACGACAGGATCTAATCTTAATTCTTGCGCGGCAAGAGTTAAATCACGGCCAAATTCATCTAAGCTTGGAGTTTTTGTTTTTCCGCCGGAGCTTGTTGAAGAAGAACCCCCTGAACTTGAAGAAGAACTTCCCCCTTGAGGCTTTGATTCTCCCAGCATTTTTATAACATTACTTCTGACTTTATTCAAATCAACACCAAGGTTTTCCAATACTCTTGCTGCAACACCTTCGCCTTCGCGGATTAAACCCAAAAGCAAATGTTCAGTACCGATATAATTGTGTCCTAACTGTCTTGCTTCATCCCAAGACAATTCCAAAACCCTTTTTGCCCTTGGAGTAAACGGTATTTCAACCGCAACGAATCCGGAACCTCTGCCGATAATTTTTTCAACTTCAGTTCTTGCATCCTTAAGGTTAACCCCCATAGATTTAAGGGTTTTTGCGGCAACACCTGTTCCTTCTCCGATTAATCCGAGCAGAACTTGTTCTGTTCCGACAAAATTATGACCTAATCGTCTTGCCTCTTCCTGTGCAAGCATTATAACCTTAATAGCTTTCTCCGTAAAACGTTCGAACATTTTTAAGCTCCTATTCTTCTTATAAAAAGATTATAGAAGAAAATTAAAAAAGTTTCAAGAGGGGACAGGGTAAATATAATAAATACCCCGCCAAAAAAATTTTTTATCTCAAACTATCCGGAACTGCCATTGGTATAGGTGCTGATTTTGATTTAGTTGATGATGACGGTGATGATGTTTGATTTGGGGTTGGAGCATTTTGTGTTTTATTAAAATTCTTTACAACATCTGCCGGTGTAATTGTAGGTTTAAATTCTGTAGAATAATTGTTTTCAGCCGGTTTTTCATCTGTTTTGGTTTCATTATTTTGAGATTCTGAAGATTCTTCTGTTGTTTCCTCAACTTCTTGTTCATCAGAAACTGTTGTTCCGGAAAAAGTCAAATTGTATCCTTTTAATTTTACTAACGGATAATCAAAATCACGAGAACCTAAATCTTTAGTGGCAACTGTCATGACATCTTTCCAAATTTTAGCCGGAACAGTACCGCCGGTTAGACCTCTCATTTGCTTATTATTATCATCTCCGACCCAGACCCCTGTTACAATATCAGGAGTATAACCAACAAAATATGCATCTCTGTAATCGTCTGTTGTACCGGTTTTTCCTGCGCAAGGTTTTCCTATATTAGCAGCTCTTCCTGTACCTGAAAGTATAACTGTTTTCATCATGGCAGTCATTTCTGCGGCAGTTTTCAGGCTTAATTGATGAGAAGATTTTGTTTTTGGTGCTCTGTATAATACCCTCCCTCTTGAATCCTCTATTCTTTCTATTGAATAAGGCTCTACAACATAACCGCCGTTAGCAAATGCACCATATGCTCGGACAAATTCAAATAATTTTACACCGTTTGAACCTAAAGAAATTGTGTAATCGTATTGTAAATCAGTAGTTAAACCTAAAGCTTTTGCCATTTGCATTACGGATCTTATGCCGATTTCTTGAATCATTCTGGCTGCACAAACATTTGAAGACACCATTAAAGCTTTGTATATAGGAATTTTCCCTCTATAATTTTTTCCATAATTGTGAGGAGACCAATTACCTATTTTAACAGGTGTATCTTCTATTAAATCGTTAGGATCTTTCCCTTTTTCCATTGCCGCAGCATAGACAAACGGTTTAAATGCAGATCCAGGTGGTCTTATTGCTTGAGTAACTCTGTCATATTGAGATTCGGAATAATTTTTTCCGCCGGCATAGGCAAGTATTCTTCCGTCAATCGGGCTGTATGAAAATAATGCTGCCTGTTGGGATTTATTTGTTAAACCGTAGGCTTTCATGTTTTTCAAAATAGATTCATTTGCTGCAATTTGTGTTTTAGAATCTAAAGTTGTAATTACTTTATATCCGCCATGAATTACGTCAGTTTCTTCAAATCCTAATTTTGCCATTTCTCTCAGTACATAATCACTGAAATAAGGCGCTTTATTTGTTGTATAAACTTGCGGAATTTCACTTAATTTGATATCAACGTCTATAGATTTATCATATTCTTCTTTAGTAATATACTTCATTGTAAGCATACGTTTAAGAACTTGATTACGACGCTTTTTGGCTAAATCTTTGTTGCTGTAAGGGTTGTAAACTGACGGAGCTTGCGGTAAACCTGCAATCATTGCTAATTCAGGTAAAGTTAACTGTGAAAGTTTTTTATTAAAATAAATTTGAGATGCGGCTGAAACTCCGTATGCACCTGCACCCAAATAAACATTATTTAAATACATTTCCAGAATTTGATCTTTGGATATTGTTCGCTCTATCCTTGTTGCAACTTCTAATTCTTTTATTTTTCTTGTAAATGTTCTTTCATTTGATAAAAATAAAATTCTTGCTAATTGTTGTGTTATTGTACTTGCCCCTTGAACGGTGTGACCGGCTAATACGTTTTGGATTGAAGATCTTATAATTCCAAGCATATCGTATCCGTTATGGCGATAAAAATTCTTGTCTTCGGTTGCAATGATTGCTTGTTGTAATTTTTCCGGAACATTATTTAATTCAATCTTATCGTATGTATATGCGGTAAAAGTTTTTATAACTTCACCGTCTTGAGAATAAAATCTTGTAACTATATTCGGTTTAAAATCTTCTAAATGATCAATCGGAGGAAGTGAAGAAAGATATAAATTAAATGCGACAAAACCTGCTAAACAAATTGCAAAAAAAGTTAAAACAAACATTTTCAAATTGGTAAAAAATTTGTTTTCAGGCCTTTTAGGCAAATTAGATTTTATATTTTCTTTGGCAGCTCTGCGCCTTTTATATTCTTGGTATGAATCTGACATTACACATATCTCCGTTATTAACTTTCTTATTATATCACTTAATAATATTTCGCAACTTATTTGCAGATTTTTCTGATTGTTAACAATTTTAAACGATTAATCCATAAATTTTTTTTGTGCTATTATAGTTATAGTAAAAAATTAGGGATGATAAATATGAACAATTCAAATACTTCAGAAATGGTAATAGGAATACCCCGAGCAATGTCGTTTTATAACAATTATCCGTTTTATTACGGTTTTTTCAACGATTTGGGAATTAAAATAGTTTTGTCTGATGTCACTACTAAACAAACAATGTCAGAAGGTGCGGGACTTGTTGTGACGGAAACTTGTCTTCCGATAAAAGTTTATGTGGGGCATGTTTTAAATTTGATTGAAAAAGGTGTGAATAAGATCTTTGTTCCTTCACTGCAATCAGTTGATAACAAGATTTATAACTGTTCTAAAATAAGAGGATTGCCGGATTTAATAAGAAATGTTGTAAAAAAACCTTTTACAATGATTGAAGCGACCTTAGACAAATCCGAAAAAAAACAAGGATTATATGAATTTTTGGCTCAGTGCGTAAAACCTTTTGGAATTACTGATATGAAACTTATCAAAAAAGCATCAAAGGCCGGTTGGAGATGTTATAACAATTTTTATATTATGACAAAATCCGGCATGCCATATTCAAAAGCTTTGAGTTATGCACTGCAAGGTAAGGTTGTTATTTCAAATAATACAAAAGAGTATCCTATTTCAATTGCACTTGTGGGGCATGGCTATAACCTTTATGATGAAAGAGTTTGCATGAAAATTACCGACAAGCTTGAAAAAATGGATGTAAAAGTTTTAACATCATTACAACTTTCTTCCGAACAATTAAGCGAAGGTATTTTGAGTTTAGGAAATGAAAAATACTGGGCAAATGAAGATGAAATGACCGGTTGTGCCGGACATTATTTAAAAGATAATAAGATTGATGGAATTATCACAATTACAGCATTTGGATGCGGTCCGGATTCTTTGATGATTGAAAGAATTACCAGAAAAGCCAAGCAATTCAATAAACCGCTTTTGAATTTGACTATTGATGAACAAACAGGAGAAGCAGGTTTTGTCACAAGGCTGGAAGCATTTGTAGATATGCTGTTTAGGAAAAAACGCGCTATGATTGTTAATAAAATTAATATCAACGAACAAAATTCAGAATATAAGATTAACACTGAATTCATTGAAACTAAGTAAAACTTAGATTTTTCATATAATCATCCGTCCGGAGAAAAAGATTTTTTCTCCGGCTTTTTTTATTTAACTTGAATAAAAAATTTTTTTGTTGTAGCCTAAATGTGTATAGAAATTACAAAAAGTAGTAGTGTCAAGCTTTTAGTTTGACAAAAGGATAAAAAGAAGGAGAAAGTCAAAATGGCTGAAAGAAAATTAGTCGGAACAAACGAAATGTTCAAAAAAGCATTAGCCGGCGGATACGCTATCGGTGCTTACAATGTTAACAACATGGAAATTTTACAAGGTATTGCAGAAGCTGCAGAAGAAACTCAATCACCTATTATTTTGCAAGTTTCAGCAGGTGCAAGAAAATACGCTAATCAAACTTACCTTATCAAATTAGTTGAAGCTGCATTAGCTACAACAACAGTACCTATCGCACTACACTTAGATCACGGTGCTGATTTTGAAATTTGTAAAGCATGTATTGACGGCGGATTCTCATCAGTTATGATTGACGGATCAAGATTCCCGTTTGAAGAAAACGTTAGAGTTACAAAACAAGTTGTTGATTATGCTCACGAACGCGGAGTTTCAGTTGAAGCTGAATTGGGTAAATTAGCAGGTGTTGAAGATGACGTTAATGTTTCTGCAAAAGATGCTAAATATACAAACGTTAAAGAAGCTGTTGAATTTGTTAAACAAACAGGCTGTGATTCATTAGCTATTGCTATCGGTACTTCTCACGGTGCTTACAAATTCAAAGGCGAAGCTAAATTAGACTTTGAAAGATTGAAAGAAATTAAAGATGCATTGAAAGAAGCAGGTTTTGGTGATTATCCGATTGTATTACACGGTTCATCATCAGTTCCGAAAGAATTTGTTGAAAAATGTAATAAATTTGGCGGAAACTTGCCTGATGCTCAAGGTGTTCCTGAAGAAATGCTTAATTATGCTTCAAAACACGGTGTTGCTAAAATCAATATTGATACTGATTTAAGACTTGCAATGACATCTACAATCAGAGAATTCTTTATTGAACACCCTGAAAAATTTGACCCGAGAGAATATATGGGACCGGGAAGAACAGCCGTTAAAGAAATGGTTATGCACAAAATGCGCGACGTATTAGGTACAGCAGGACACGCTAAAGACTAATTAAATCGTAAAAACATAATACTAAAAAGGTCTTTTCCAAATTTGGGAAAGACCTTTTTTTAACGAAAATAAGCTTATTTTTCAACCATAAATGTAACAGGGCCGTCATTAATGAGTTCAACATCCATCATAGCCCCAAAACTGCCGGTTTGAGTTTCAATTCCTTGTTTTTTAATTTGGGAAACAAAATATTCATAAAGTTCATTTGCTTTGTTCGGTAATTCCGCATTATCAAAACTTGGGCGAGTTCCTTTTTTACAATCACCGCACAGTGTAAATTGCGAAACTACAAGCATTTGACCGTTAACATCTTTAACAGATAAATTCATTTTTTCGTTTTCATCTTCAAATATGCGAAGATTAACAAGTTTTTGAGCCAATTTATCGGCGTTTTCCTGACTGTCGCCTTTTTGAACACCTAAAAACACAAGCAATCCTTTATCAATAGAAGAAAATAATTCACCCCCTATTGTGACAGATGCTCTTTTTACTCTTTGTATTAATGCTTTCATTGTTTATATAATTTTA
>CAMNNA010000028.1 GCA_946545285.1 uncultured cyanobacterium
TTTGGGGGTAGAAGAAAAAATCGGTAATATCGTTGACACAAACGGTAAAATTTTAGGCACTCATAAAGGAATTTGGAATTATACAATCGGACAAAGAAAAGGACTGGGCGTTTCCTCAACGGAACCTTTATATGTTATTTCGCTTGACAAAGACAAAAATGAAGTTGTTGTCGGGCATGCTGATAAAACATTTAAAAAATCACTGATTGCATGTGATCTAAACTGGATAGGAATTGAAAATTTAACCCAAAATATTAAGGCTACAGCAAAAATCCGTTCAACTCAACAGCCGGTCGGAGTTGAATTGCAGCCGCTTGCCAACGGTGAAGTGAAAGTGATATTTGATGATTTGCAAAAATCAATCGCCATAGGGCAGTCCGCCGTATTTTATGATGAAGATATTGTCCTTGGCGGCGGTGTAATTAAATCTGTAGAATAAGTAAGATATTTTAGATTTTTCTAATTGTTAAATAACCGTAAATTATTATTTTACGGAACTCATAACTTTTTTCATCGCATCCAAACCTAAAGCATTTATAATTTTTCTTGCATTTGTAAACGGTTTGGATTTTGTAAATTTATCAAATATTTTAGTCACACCTTCATCATTATATTTTTTTCTATAATATTTTAACGATTTACTTGCTTTTGTAATTTTATCTGCAAGCATTGTTGCTCTTGGATCTAAATCTTCTACTAATCTTAATTCTGATAAGATAAGTTCTGCTTCAGTTGCAGGTTTTTTCCCTGCAAGTCTTTGAATCGCATTATTGCGTTTGTAGTCTTGACGTGCTCTGTAAATTTCTAATCTGTTTAATGGCATTTATTGCTCCTTTTTTGCGCATAATAAAAACCATAAAAAAATTTTTTGCTACTAATTTTGAAAAAAATATTGCATTAACTTTTTGACCATAGGTTTAAAGTAATGTCGTTAAGCTTTAGTCTTTTTTGTTCAAATCAGGTTTTCTTGCAGCGGTTACTTCGTCTATTTTTTTCACCGGTGTTGTATGAGGACTTGCCAATATGTATTCAGGATTATTTTTGCATTCGTTTGCAATTTTTATCATAATATCGACAAATTCATCTAATTTTTCTTTCCCTTCGGATTCTGTAGGTTCAATCATCATTGCTTCATGAACAATTAAAGGGAAATAAACCGTTGGCGGATGAGTGTTTGAATCCATCAAGGCCTTTGCAATATGCAGTGTAGAAACACCGTTTTCGTGTTTTTGTTTTTCTCCTGTTATTACAAATTCGTGCATACAAGGTTCATCGTATGGTAAGTCATAATATTTTTTTAATTTTTCTTTCAAATAGTTTGCGTTTAATACTGCGTTTTCACTAACATTTTTTAATGAATTTCCCATCATTAAAATGTAGCAATATGCTCTGACCAGAACAGAAAAATTACCATAAAAATCTTTCACACTTCCTATTGAATGTTTTATATCATAGTTTCTGAAATATTTTCCGTCTTTAAAATCAATAATCGGAGTTGGCAAATAATCTTTTAATTTTTCATTAACGCAAACCACTCCGGCTCCGGGTCCACCTCCTCCGTGTGGAGTTGAAAATGTTTTGTGAAGGTTCAAATGTACAACGTCAAACCCCATAAGTTTTGGATTTGTATAGCCCATGATAGCATTAAAATTTGCTCCGTCATAGTATAAAAGCGACCCGTTTTTATGCATTAATTCAGAAATTTCTTTTACCCCTTCTTCAAAAATGCCTAAAGTGTTAGGGTTCGTCATCATAATCGCTGCAACATTTTCATTCAAAACTTTTTTTAATTCTTCAATATCAACTTGACCTTTGGAATTTGATTTAATTTCAACAGTATCAAATCCTGCCATCTTTGCACTTGCCGGATTAGTTCCGTGAGCAGAGTCAGGAATAATAACGATTTTTCTGTCTTGACCGATGGTTTGGAAATATTTTTTGATAATCATCATTCCGGTCATTTCCCCGTGAGCGCCGGCAGAAGGCTGAAGGGTAATTCCGTCCATTCCCGTAATTTTCAATAACATTTCCCCAAGATTATACATAAGTTTCAGTGATCCCTGAGCCATATCATCAGAAACATTCGGGTGTATGTTGAATCCTTCTAAAGCTGATAAAAATTCATTAACTTTCGGATTATATTTCATTGTACAAGAACCTAAAGGATAAAATCCCTTTTCAATACAAAAATTTCTATCAGATAGTTCTTTATAGTGACGCATAACTTCTAATTCAGAAACTTGAGGAAGTCCCACTTTTCCTTGTCTTAACAAATTAGAAGGTAAAAAATCAATTTTATCGGTTTTTTCAGTTAAATTTATTCCGTCAGTTCCGTTACTTTTTTCAAAAATAGTTTTCATTTTAACCCCTTAAATAATTCCCTGTCTTGCTAAATCCTTTTTGATTTTATCCAAACCGGATTGAATAATTCTTGAAATTCTCGATTGAGAAATGTCAAATTCGTCAGCAATTTCTCTCAATTTTTTCTCTTTAAAAAACTTTTGTTCAATAAGTTCTTTTTGTCTTGGAGGAAGTTTTTCCATCGCATCCAAAATTCCTTGTTTTAATTCCCCGAATTCAATAGATTCTTCAGGGTTTCTGTCTTTGGACTTAATTTGAGTAGGAACTTCGGCGCTTTGCAATTCATCAATGGATAAAATATTTTTGTAAACATCCGCTCTTAATTCTGCTTGATCAGTTTCGGATTCAATGTCGGATTCTTCCTTGTTTTTCATTGTATACCATTTATAGCGCCGGCGAACTTCGTTTCTTATTGCCCATTTTATTGCAGTTGACAGATAAGTATTGTTATACTTTTCAGGCGGATTATGCTTAAACAGTATATAAAGAGCGTGAGTTCCGATATTTATAAGTTCGGGTAATTCAATAAGATGCGAATTCGAAAACCTTTGGTACTCAACTTTTGCAATAATTTCTATTAACTGTTTGTAATCTCTTAACTGGATATTTATATCTATAGACATAATTTTAAAATAACCCTGAAGCTTGCCTCGTTTACATAGTATCAGAAAAAATTTAAAATTACCAAAATTGTTATATTTCGTTAAGTTTAATAATTTTTACAATTTTTTACAATTTTGCCTGATATAAAATGATATGCTAATTTGTAGATGAAAAGGGAGAGAAATGAAAAATATTGTAATTTATACTTCGCAAAAATCATCTCCGGTTGCTGAGATTTTGAATTCAATCGAGGAATCTGAGATTAGATTGGAAGATTCTCACAATCTTAAAGATTACGAAGTTTTAAACCCATCTTTAATTGTTATAGATGATATAAATTTGGCAGATACATTTGCTGTTACAAAATTCAAATTCCCGATATTATTTATCGGTGAAAGTTTTAAATCATATACAGTCAGAGCTGTAGCATATGATTATGTTAAGTCTTTAACTGATAAGGATGAAATTTTAATTCGTGCAAAAAACCTATTAAGAATTCGTGATTTGAGAGATAAATTAAAAATGCTGTCAACAACTGATGAATTAACAGGTTTGCATAACAGAAGATATTTATTGGAACGTATGGATCAAGAAATTTCCCGTTCAAAACGTTACGGAACTCCGTTATCTTTGTTAATGTTTGATTTAGACTTTTTCAAAGTCGTAAATGATATTTACGGTTATGAATGGGGTGATGTTTTATTAAAATCTATTGCTGATAAATTAAAACAAGTAATAAGAAAAGAAGATATTTTAACCCGATACGGAGATGAAGAATTTGTTGTAGCGTTGCCAAATACTACAGAAGATAACGCATTTTTATTTGCGGAAAGATTCAGAAAAGAAGTTGAACGTATGGAATTTATTCCTGCAGGAGAAGAAGAACGTCATCCGATTACAATTTCGGGCGGAATTTCAACATTCCCTTGTATAAAAGACAGTGAAGAAGATGCAAATACTATTATAAGATACGCTGAACACGCGTTGTATAATGCAAAAAAACGCGGTAAAAACAAAATTATACAATTCTCTCATCTTGATTTGGGAGAGTAATATAATAAAAAAATTCCTTTCTGAACACTTACATAGTGTAAATCTGGTTAATCAGGCGGTTTTTAAACCGCCTTTTTGTTTTGCTGTTTTACACGCTAATACTAAACAGCAAATCTGAAATAAACCAAATCCCCGTCTTGTACAACGTAGTCTTTACCTTCTAATCTTGTAACACCTTTTTCTTTACAAGCAGGATAAGAACCGTATTTTACAAAATCTTCGTACGGAGTAATTTCGGCTCTGATAAAACCTTTTTCAAAATCTGTATGAATAACACCCGCTGCTTGGGGAGCTTTTGTTCCTTCTGTTATTGTCCATGCACGGACTTCTTTTTCGCCTGCTGTTATAAATGTGCGAAGTTTTAGCAGGCTATATACCGATTTAATCATTCGATTAATCCCGCTGTCTTCAATTCCTAAATCTTTTAAATATTCTTGTGCTTCTGCTTGTCCCAAATCCGCAAGTTCTTCTTCTATTTTTGCGGAAATTATAACCATTTTTGCGCCATGTGTTTTTGCGTATTCATCAACTTTTTTTGTATAATCATTTCCTTCTTTTAAATCGTATTCAGAAACATTTGCACAATATATGACAGGTTTTGTTGACATTAAATTCAATGTTTTTGCCAGTTTTAATTCATCGTCTTCAAAATGTTCGGATAAATTTATAAATGAACATCCTTGCAAAAGTTCATTTAATTTTGTTAAAACGTTATTTTCTAAAATTGCATCTTTATCCCCGCCTTTTACGGATTTCAAAATCCTTGCCTGACGACGTTCAATAGAAGCCATATCAGCTAATGCAAGTTCGGTGTTAATAACTTCAATATCGCTTAACGGGTCGACTTTTCCTTCAACGTGAATAGTGTTTGGGTCATCAAAACATCTGACAACTTGAATTATGGCATCAACCTCTCTTATGTTTTGTAAAAACTGATTCCCCAATCCTTCACCTTTGCTTGCGCCTTTTACAAGCCCTGCAATATCTACAAATTCAATTGCTGTGGGGATAATATTATTTGTTTTACACAATTTTGCAAGTATCGGGAGTCTTTCATCCGGAACTTCCACAACTCCGATATTAGGTTCAATTGTACAAAACGGATAATTTGCACTTTGTGCGTTTCTTGTACTTGTTAAAGCGTTAAATAATGTTGATTTTCCAACGTTAGGTAATCCTACTATCCCTGTTCTTAGCATATTTATATTCCTTCTTTTGCTGAATTTCTTTTATCATAGCGCAAATCCGGTTTCAAATTAAAAAAATATTAACTTTTGTTACAAAATGTAGTTTCATGTTTAAACTTTTGGCAATTTTTGACCGAAATAATACTTTGTAAACATGGGGACACGGGGTTCTCAAGGGCGGATGATATATGGAAAAAGATTATGAAATGATTACCGTAAAAGGATATATTGAAATCCTTGATCAGGAATCACGACAGCAACAGGAAATCGAAAAAATAATATCTGACCGTTATACAGTTAAACAAAGACACAATACAGCGGTTAAGATTATGGAAAACTTATTAGAACAATAAAATTTGGGGAAAAGGAGAATATAAAATGAAAAAAGATTTATTAACAGTAAGAGATTACAGCTACAGAGTTGAAGAAATCGGATATTATGAATCCGGATGCGTAAGTGCAAAAGATTATGCAACTGATGTTTCAAAGCAATTACGTCAAAAAATTACAGCCACTTCTCCATTAATGACAGTCAATGATTTTGCTCAAGAACTTTTGAATTCTCAATATGAAAAAGAAGAATCTAAAACCAATTCTGCAATTGAAAAAAGATTGCAAGCAAAAGAAAGAATTGAAAAAGCTTCATAATAATTTGTAAATGATTTTCAATTTATTTTATATTTAAGTTTTTCCAAAAACTTTTCCAAAATCCTTTTTGATTATTTTCGTGCAGAATCGGGGCGCTGTCGTAAAATTTTTTGTAATTATTTATAATATTTTGCGGTAAATCTTCTCCGTTTCCCAAAGTTTGAGATAAGAATTCGATATAATCATCTTGTTCTTGTTTATATAAAGAATCTTTAATTCTCAAATCTTCATCAGCTTCATAATGTATCAGTGCGTGATAAGCCGCAATTAAACTCTCATCTTGAACATCTTTGGGATAAGACAACAAAGCCTGTCGTACCGAAATATTTCCGACACGCACCATAGCTAAAAGTCGCGCAACTTTTTTTCTGTTATCAATTTCTTCAGGCATTATTTTACAAGAAGTTCAATTGTTTCTTTTTCAACAAATCTGACCATATCAGCAGTATTACCATCAAAAAAGTAATCAGTAAATTCTTTCATCATGCTCAAAGCCATTTCTCTTTTATCCATTGTGGTTTTATAGAAAAACTTTTTGCCTGATTTATAACGAACAAGAATACTTTTTGCAACTAATCTGTCCATAACGGTTTTAATTGTTGTGTATGCGCGGTTAAGTCCGTTTTTTGCAAGTTCATTAACTACGTCTTGGATTGAAATTTCAGCATCTTCATCAACTGAAGTTATATTCCAAAATGAATTTAAAATTTCTATTTCTAAAGATCCGCAAACCATATTTTCTCCTAATTAATTTTTAACTACTAACATTGTAATATAAAATAAAAATTTTACAAGTTATTTTACAAAAAATTTACAAAAAATTTATATTACAATTCCGATATAGCTAAAGAAAGGGAATTAATAACATCAGGATCCCATTTTATACCGGACTCTTCTTTCAGAATTGCCAGTGCATTTTCTTTAGACATAGCTTTTCTGTAAGGTCTGTCTGAGATCATGGCACAGTATGCATCTGATACCGCAATAATTCTTGATCCAAGCGGGATAGATTGTGCTTTTAATCCTTCAGGAGAACCTGAGCCGTCATATCTTTCGGTTTGGTATGTAATATAGGGAACTACTTCTGATAGGAAGTTAATATTCATCAAAAGGTTAACACCGACATTTGTGTGGTTTTTAATCTTTTTGAATTCTTCTGCAGAAAGTTTGCCGTTTGTAGCAAAAAGTTTTTCCGGCAGAGTAATTTTTCCGATATTTTGTAATAATGCGGAATAATAAATAAGGTCTGTAGTTTTTTCGTTTAGTCCGAGTTTGTTACATATTTTTCTTGCTAATTTTGCGCTGTTTCTTGAATGAGAAACGGTATATTGCCCTTTAAAATCAACCGCATTAGCTAAAGCTTCAACAAAATTCTGCTGATAATCGCACAAATCGCCGATTAATGCGGTTAATTCGCCTCTTAAGGATTTTAGTTCAAATTCTGATGTTTCAGGATTTTCAATTTTTTGCTGAGAGATATCAATAACTTTTTGGAGGGTAATTGTTGTTCCCAAAAGGTTAGCAATACTTATAACAAGCTCAGAAAAGTTTTCATCCAACTGTTTTGATGATTTTATTTCTATAATACCGATTACGCTGTTAGAATTTCTTATAGGAATCCCTATAAAGTTATTTTTTTGTAAAACATCATCATTTATAAAATCTTCCGTTTCAAAAACAGAATCGGAATTATCATCAGAGGAATTTCCGATTAGAGTTAAATTTTTATCTTTAATAAAATAAATCTTACAGCATTCTGTTTCAATCATTTGTAAAATAGATTTTGCAACAGAAGAGTAGATTGCCTGTTCTTCCTTTTCGTTAAAATTCAACACACACAATGTATTTTTAGATGAGTAAATGTCGATTAATTCTGATAACTGGTTAGTCAGGCGCTCTTTTTTATTGGATTTTATACTGATTTTTTTTGCCAAATCCTGTGATATCAAATCTTGAGATAAAAAATCTCCCAGATTCAGAGCAAACATTTCAGCCATCGGATCATTTTCCACAAAATAATCAGACTGTCCGAAAAGAGATATACCGGTTTGCTTTCTGTCTTGTTTATCCATTTCTTTTCCTTTTTTAAGTTTATAAGCCTTCTTATCTTGACTATCGGATAAAATTTAAAAAACTTTAATCACTTGTAAAAAATCCTCCATTTGGAGGAGAAAAGTAAAATTTTTCAGAATTAATACTTTTAGTTTATAAAGATAAATTGTAAATTTATCTTAGTGAGTATATACATAAAATTACTCTTGTAATAAAATGTTTAAAAAAAGAGGAAATTATATGAAAAAATCTTTAGGTTCTTTTATTATATTGACGGCTGTTTTATGCGGAAATATTGTGTTTGCGGATTTTCGCCAGCATTTTGATTTAGGTCAGAACTATCTTTCGCAATACCAATATTCTGCTGCGATTACTGAATTTAAAAGCGCCTTAAGAATAAACTATATGGATAAATCCGCAAGAATCGGGCTTGTTAATTCATATTTAGCACGCGGGGTTGATTATGCAAATAAAGATAAAAACTATTCAAAAGCGGCGGATGATTTTCGTTCGGCATTATTTTATCTGAAATATTATCCTAATCAGGGTGATGTTCAAAATTCCGCGCAAGCAATTTCGCAGGTAAGTTCAAACCTTGAAAAATGTTTAGAGGCGTTAAAGTTTGATTTTTCTTCAAAAAACAGATTTTCAACAGGAAAAAAACTCAGAGCGGAAGGAAATTTTACAGCATCAGCTTACGAATTTCAGCAGGCTTTAGGGGATAAAGATTTACAAAAGGACAGTTTTTCTCAGATCGGTGATATTATGAAACTTTTGGGTAATTTGCCGAAAGCTCAGGAATATTATTCAAAAGCGGTCGCCGTTGGGGGAAATGATTTAAATTTAAGATTGACCTATGCTAAAGTTTTGGAATCAAATAAGGAATTTGATTTAGCGAATCAGCAGTATAGTTATGTTCTTGAACACACAAATTCTGATAACAAAGAAATATTGTATATTTTAGAAAGAACTTTTAGCAAAAAATTAGAATCAGAACCTAATAATGCAAATTTGGCAGCCAATATGGGTGCAATTATGCAAAAACAGGAAAAATATGATGAAGCGCTAAATTATTACATGAAATCAGAATCTCTTGATCCTTCAAACATTAATACAAGAATTAATATCGGAACTTTATATCAGCAAAAACAAGATTACCGAACTGCTATAAAAATGTATGAATCGGTTTTAATCGTTGATCCGAATAATGTGAATGCAAATTTTTACCGCGCCCAATGTTATGACAAAATCGGCGAATCCAAAATTGCTCAAGATGGTTATAAAAAAGTATTGGCGCTTGATCCGAATAATTCCATGATTAAAGCTCAAATGCTTGATAATGTTAAATTAACGTCAACACCTGAACAGTTTGCAATGTATGTGGGACAGAATTTTGAGCCAAATGACGCATCAGGTATTTTTTATGATTATGCATTAGAACTTCATAAGGCAAATAAACTTGAAGACTCTATTTTTATGTATAACCAAGCATTAAAAACTTCTAAAGGAACAAACCCCGAAATTTTTGTAAATTTGGCACTTGCACAGGCTCAAGGACAAAATTATGAAGGTGCGATTTCTACTTTGCAATCTGCAAAAGCTAAATTCCCGAATAATAAAACAATTTCAGACAAATTAGCAGATATTAACAAAATGAAATTGAATTCGCAAATGAATTTGGCATCTGATTTTTATAAAAATAAAGACTATCAAAATGCTATACAAGCTTATCTTGCAATAAATCCTGCAACTGTTGATTCAATGCTTGGCGCTGCGACTTCTTATCAGGAATTAGGGGATAAGAAAACAGCTATTGAATATTACAAAAAAGCACTGGAATTAAAACCCGTAGATTCTGATATTGCATATTATATCGGGGCTTTGTATTCGGAATTGGAAGATTATGACAATGCAAAAATTTACATGACCAAAGCCGTAACTTTCAATAAAAATAACAAAGACGCGGCAAATTATCTGGCTCAAATTGAAGAAATGGATAAATCTAATCTGTTGAATGATGCAATTTCTTTGTATGATAACAATCAGTTTGATGAAAGTTTGGCAAAATTTAATCAGTTATTGTCAAAAGATTCGAAAAATTCTTATGCATTGTATTACCGCGGCATGATATTTGATTCAAAAGGTAAAAAACAAGAAGCCATAAATGATTTGAAAAAAGCCTATGATTTGAATAAAGATTTTACTATTTGCAATTATTTGATAGCGTCAGATTATGATGAATTGGGCAAATATAAAGAAGCATATAATTATTATCTGAGCTATGCAAATTCAGACGTTCCGGAAGATGAATATAAAAAATACGCTAAAGATAGAGCACAAGAACTAAAAGATTATGCAAACAAAAAATAAAAGCACAGTTTTAGAACTTATAAAAAGTAAAGTTTCATTAGCCCCGATGGCAGGTTTAACGGATTATGTATTAAGAAGTATGGTTAGACAATACTGCCCTGACTGTCTTTTAACTACAGAAATGATAAGTTCGGAGTTTTTGAATCAGAACAGAAATCAAAACGAAATTTTAAAACTAAACCCCGATCATCATCCGATAGCCTATCAAATTTGCGGCCACAAACCTTATCTTATGCAAAAAGCTGCGATTCAGTTGTCAGAATATGCTGATATTATTGATATAAATATGGGTTGCCCTGTCAGAAAAGTTGTCGGCGGAAATGACGGTTCTGCTTTAATGCGTAATGTAGAATTAGCAAAAGAAATTGTTATTGCGGTAAAAGAAGGTACAACAAAACCTGTTAGTGTAAAATTTCGATTAGGATTTAGTCAAGATGAGATGAATTATGTTGAATTTGGACAAGCTATGCAGCAAGCCGGTGCTGAATTAATTACACTTCATGCAAGAACAAGATCTCAAATGTATTCAGGGTCTGCAGATTGGGCAAAAATTAAAGACTTAAAAAACAATGTTGATATTCCGGTTTTTGCAAATGGGGATATAAAATCAGTTGAAGATGCAAAAAAATGTTTTGAACAAAGTAATGCGGATGGAATAGCTATTGGCAGAGGAATTTTAGGTGATCCGACATTGATTGGTCGAGTATCGGAATATTTAAAAACAGGAAAAATGCTTCCTGCGCCTACTCCGATTCAAAAATTACAAATGATGAAAGAACATTTGAATCGTGAAATTGAATTGAGAGGTGAAAGAGTGGGAGTTAAATTTTTCAGAAAACTTTATCCATTTTATATTTCGAGTATTCCAAATGCTGTTAAGATGCGCGCTGTGCTGGTTTTGGAAAATGATTATAAAAAAGTTTGCGAGTACATAAAAGAAATTGAAAATCAGGTAAAAACTTATACAGTATAGCTAGCCGTTTTTACTGATGAAAAATTGTAAAAAACCGATTATATTTTATATGTACCCTTAAATACGGCCCCGGTTACTCCGTGACTATTACGGACCATGCAACGATGCGGGCAGGGTGCAGACAAACGATTTACCTGTATGTGTTCAGAAATTGCATGACCTGACTTTGGGTGAGTTGTTTGGGAAAAGGCATGCTTAGCTCCAACATCGGCATGCCTTTTATCTTGCAAATATCAAAATTTCAGTATAAATTTACAAAACTTAACTTATTAAAAAACCATACAAAAGCATGTCAGAGCATGGTTTTAGGGGTGGCAGGTCTTATTAAAAGCATGTCAGGACATGGTTTTAAGGATTTGGAATACGCTAAAATCCTTGCCAGTCAAGGGATTTAAACGCTGTAACAAAACTTAATAAGTACATGGACTACTCTTGAAAAATAAAACTGATTTTCTATAATTGGTTTATAAAAGTTGAAAGTCATTGATACGACTACTTTTGGGGAGATATGTCGGTATATCTGCAAGGCTATATCGGGATAGATGGTAATCAGATAAAATAAGTGGAGATTAGGTAAATTGTTTAGAAGCAGGGATATGGGCAGAGCTGTAGCGGTAAGAAGATGGACTACCACTGCACTTGAATGTTATAAAAGGGGTTGTAATTGCGAGGGATGTTTTTATAAAGATTTCTTTAGCGGTTCATCCCAAAGATGTCAAATGAAAGCATCAGTATTGGAATTGGTAAGGGTAATAGGTACTCCGGATGTGGAATTACCTCAATTTTTGGAAGATTAATAAATAATAAGAAATAATCTTTTACCCCTTTAAAAATTTGTTAATCTGTGCTATACTGACAAAGCAGTATATAGGTAAAATTCGGAGGTTTAAATGCACATTCACGTAAACGGAAAAAACATTGAAATTACAGAAGCAATCAAAGCTTATGTAAAAGAAAAAATCGGCAAAGTAGCAGCACGTTATGATCAAATTCAAGGTATTGACGTAATTTTGACTGTAATTAAAAACCCATCAGCCGAAGGGAAAAACATTGCAGAATTAAACTGCAAAATGAGTACAGGTGTTGTAAGATGCGAAGAAGCGGCAGAATCAATGTATGCAAGTATAGATTTGCTGGCAGATAAATTCGCAAGACAAATTACAAAATTTAAAGATAAAAATATTTCTTCCGGAAAAGAAACAATCAGAGAAATGGAAGATAGCCAACAAGCTTAGTATATTCACTTTTTATTGTTTAAACTATTTATAAATCGATTAGTCGGAATTTCTAATTAATTCCGACTTTTTTTAATTTCTTTTTGTTGTGAATTAAAAGGGTACATTCATCAGTTTCTAATGCTTTTGCGATTTTACTAAGTGTTTTTATTGTTACATTTTGATGACCCGTTTCGATTTTGCATATGTGTTTTTCATGAACTTCTAAGCGTTCTGCAAGTTGTGATTGAGTTAAGCCAAGTCTTATTCGTTCATTTAACGGTGCAAGAGTGAGCAAAGCCGCTTTACAAATAAAGATTTAATATAAAGTTTTGTAAATACAGATTTAAAACCCATCAAACCCAGTTATACTCTGCTATATGATGTGGGGTGGTGGGTGTGTCTTAGCAATTTTTTTGTTTAAATTTTTTTTATATATGTACGGGAAAATTATTAATGGTTTTGTTTTATACAAGGTAAAAAATTTTTAAAGGCTAAATGGCGGAAAGGGAAATTAGTTATGTCTATTGAATCAATTATGATGCGTAAAGGAATACCTTTTATTGGTAGTAAACAAACTTTGAATGCACTAAATAAATTAAGAATTCGTGCAGCAGGGCAATCCTTCAAACTAAATAATTCAATTCAAAAATTAACAACAACAAAACCTGAAACAGCGGAACATGTTTTGGCAGAATTAAGGTTAGGAAATTATTTAGCACCGGGAGCAATAGAATATTTAAGTGCCACAACTAATGCAATTAAGTCATTAGGTTATTACAGAAAAAAATATGGTGCTGAGGGTGTAACCAAAGTATTTGAAAGATTTACAAAATCTCAACCATTTACAAACGCGAGAATAGTTTTACATGACATTTATGCGGTTGAGCTCAAAAATATGGGTTATTTAAAATAATAATTTACAAATATTGAATAATTAGAAAAGTGCGTAAAGTGGCAAAGCCGCTTTAAGATCGGGAAAATGAATAAAGTAACAAATACAAAGCGTGCCCCCCAAATTAATTTTTTTGCGTACTTTATCTGTAAGTTGGATGGAAACTCAACAAAATATATCCGATATGTTCGTTACAGGGATTAAAACCCTGTAACGAACTACTCCTTACTCAACATTTACTATATTAAATTATGTAAAAAATATTTCACAACATGACAACAAAAATTTTTTAGAGGGTTTAATATTTTTAGGTAAGTATAGGAGTGGTAATTTATGGCAATTGATGCAATTAAAAATATCGGTTTAATTCGTACAAGAAAAACTCAAAAAGGCAATGACTATAACGAAACTGATATTGGTAAAGTTACAGGCACGGCTTTAGGGTTAGGAGCATCTGCAATACTTACCCATGGTGTTTCTAAGACTATTAAAACAATAGATTTTAAAAAAATAATTGTTGCGACTTGGAAAGGAATTACAGACAGTTTTGATTTAAAACATTTACCGGAAGCGGAAGAATTATTCAGAGGAAAATTTCGCTCTAAGGCACTAAATGTCGGTACAAAAACAGTATTAGGTGCAGGAATAGTATTTTTAACAGGTGTGGGTTTACTTGCGGGCACTTTGGTTGATGAAATAATCAATCGGGTTAATGCAAAAAATGCCGATAAAAAAGCATAATTTTAAAATAATATAATAAATTTATTTAATACTGAACTCTAAAAATTCGTGGACATATTTTCCGATTAAAATACCGACAAAGCTCAATATAAAATCATAGATTATTTTTATTCCGCTTTGAGCGTTTATCCAGCCGGAAACAAATGTCATTCCGTCATGTTTTAGCATTGCAATAATAAACATGTAAAATATGCCAAATATGTGAATTATTAAAACTCCGACAAATGAGGCAAAAATCATATTTTTAAAAGAGTATTTTTCGGATAATATTGCACCTGCAAGCAAAACTGCAACAATATAAGACAAAATATAGCCAAAACCATATTCACCGATATACATAATACTTCCGCCTCCAAGTGCAAATAACGGAGCAAAAAATAATCCTAATATTATGTATAAAGTAACGGCTGAAGTTGCCATTCTTTTGCCTAAAGCCGAGCAAATAAACATTAAAACCGGAATTTGAGGGACAATACTAAAACTTTTTATATAATCCTGCGGATCCAAACTTTGAGCAAATCCGCCATTTGGCCAGACATAATGTTTTATAGTAACATCGACAAAAGTTGATCCTATTATTGCCAAAATTGCACATATAACCAATATTAGATTGAAAAACGGCACACGATACTGTCTTTTTTTCTTTCTGATACGATTCATTTTTGGGATTAAAACTTCTTGGCTCATAATATTTCAATCCTTTTGTTCAGCTCATTTTTTATATTTAGATATCGAGATTTAAATTTTTCGTAAAAAATATTTTCAGTCCACATAATATTAGCATCTTCATCATTGTCTTGGTAATACTTTTTACGAATACCAAATGATTTAAAACCGAATTTTTCATACAAATTTATAGCAGGAACGTTACTAACCCTAACTTCTAGAGTAATATATTTAATTTTTTCACTATAACAATCATCAATTATTTTTGAAAGAAGTGCTTGACCGTAATTTTTTCTTCTATAGTCGATGTCAACTGCAATATTTGTAATATGAGCTTCTTCCAAAATATGCCAAGTACCCGCATAAGCAACAAGTTTCCCGTCAGAATTAAATAAAGAATAATACCAAGCAAGTTCGTTACTTATTTCATCCAAAAATGATTTTTTAGACCAATGATGAGGACCATAAGCCTTTTCTTCAATAGAAATAACCGCATCAATATCATCTTTAGTCATTTTTTTTATTGTTACGGTTTCAATTCCTGTTTTCATAGCGAAATTTTATCATGTTAAATGATTGCTTGCAACTTTTTATTACTTCGTGCTAAACTCTGTTTTGTTAGTAAATATTTTTAAATAAGGAGAAGAAAATGGCTGATGCAAAAGTTTTAGCAACAATTGAACGTTCGGAAACTGAACAATTACAAATATCGTTAAGCGAATACAAAGGAACAAGTTATTTGAATATGCGAATATTTTTTACAAATGATGGCGGTGCAACTTGGATTCCGACAAAAAAAGGTGTAACTTTTACCGCTGAACAACTTGATATTTTAACAGAAGCTATCGAAGAAGCTAAAAAAGAATTGATGGCTGAATAATTTTTCAATTATTAATAAGCGATAAAAAACCTTTCAAATATTGAAGGGTTTTTTGTTTATAATGTAAAAGTTAATAAATCTTTTAATTCTATATTTAATGCATCCGAAATTTTCTTTAAAGTTGAATACTTCGGATCAATTACTCCGCATTCAATACGACTAATTGTCCTTGTCGTAAGTCCGGTTTTTAAAGATAAATCAAATTGTGAAATTTCTTTTTTGATTCTTTCATATTTAATTTTATATCCCAATTTCAAAAATTCTTGTTTATCCATTATTTAATAATATCGTCTTGACAAAGCTATTTCGATATATTATTATTCTTTTATTAGACATAAAGTATATATTATAGAAAGGAAATACAGTGATGAAAAGAATTGGTTTCACTCTTGCAGAGGTCTTGATTGTTTTAGGTGTAATTGGCGTGGTTGCAGCGTTGACACTGCCGACATTGATTTCAAATGTCCATGACAAAGTTGTTGAGCGCCAAATTCAAGTAATTCAGCGAAAAATCAATCAAGGTACAGAAGGAATGCAAGTTCGCGGTGCACTGTTGGAAAACTATCCAACAACATCAGCGTTTATTGATGAACTTTCAAAAGATATGAAAATCATCTCAAAATGTGATTCTGATCACCTATTAG
>CAMNNA010000029.1 GCA_946545285.1 uncultured cyanobacterium
AAAACCTTCTGTTGAAGAATAAATTTTTCCAGTCATATCTTGATAAGCATCAACTTTATGAAGATAATTTCTTTGACCGTCTTTAGTTGTAAAATAGCCGTTGGCATCTTTTGATAATCCTAATTTTGATCCCTTAGATGTAGGATTTGTAGCAGCATATGCAATTGCTGTACCATAGACAGGGCTGCTAAAATTAGCACTTGAATACCAGCTAAATCCTAAAATATGTTCTCCGTCAACATCATCTGCACTTTCACCGACTGATGTTAAGTATTTATCCCAAGCGTTATGGATAGCCTGAGTAGATTCTTTATCTTTTGTAGTATCAATATTAACCTGAGTATACCCAAGTTCTTCTAAGAATTTGTTAAAATCACCGTTATAATTTCTGAATGCATCGGCAACGGCAGAAGATACTAAAACTTTGTTCTTATCATCTTTAACTATATATTGCTGACCTGAAGCAACAGTATTATAGCTTGTCAGCATATTGTAGGTTAAATCTTCGTAGTTTGCGCTGTTATTATTATAACCGGTAATCAATTGAAACTTAGTTGAATTCAAAGCTTCTAAATAACGATCGTTTGCATCTTGAGATCTGTTGGCAAGTCTTTCTTTTGTATAAGCAATAGACTGCTGTTGGAACTCGTTATTAGACATACGAGCGGTCATAAATAGCAATTTTCCTTGTGATGCTGAAAGACCCATATCTAGCTGCTTTCCTTTCTTAGTTTCCTTATCTGTTATTGTTTACGGCATTGAGATATGAAAACTTTAGAATTTTAGTCAGATATGTTAAGATTTTGTTACAAAGTATTAAATATTCTGTCTCCGGCATCACCCATTCCCGGAACTATATAGCCTTTATCGTTTAATTTTTCATCAATTGCGGCTGTTATAATTTCGATATCCGGATAATGAGATTGAATATTTTTAATACCTTCCGGTGCGGCAATTATACAAATGCATTTTATATTTTTTATCGGAATACCTTTATTTACATATAATTCTATCGCACCCAGCAATGAATTACCGGTAGCAAGCATCGGGTCAGTAATATATACATAAAATTTTTCAGGTTCGGGAGCTTCCAACGGAACTTTATTATAATACCAAACAGGTTTTAGCGTTTTTTCATCTCTATACATTCCCAAATGTCTTATTGTTGCCTGAGGAAGGATATCAATAGCTTCATCCGTAAAAATTAATCCTGCACGAAGGATAGGAGAAATAATAAGATTTATATTTTCATCAACCGTTTTAGCCTTAAAGGTCGCAATAGGAGTTGAAATTTCTTTTTCAACAAGCGGAAGATTTTTAGATGCTTCATATAATAAACATCTTGTTATTTTTCTGGTTGCAATTCTTACCCCTTGAGCATCTGTGTTTTTATCTCTCATTTTACAAAGATTCAGTAATACAACAGGATTACTAATCACTCTCACGTTGCAAAAATTCGTCATTTCTTTTCTCCAATTTATCAAGTTTTAAAGTGTCTCTTATTGTTTTTTCTCCGCTTTGTAATGAATCTATACTTTGATCAATTTTAATAAATGCATCCGCTTTCCCGTTCGGAATAACAACATTTTCAGGGATTTGATTTTCCAAATCCAAAGATTTTGAAGCATAATTAAAAGTTGTAATAATCCCATCCAACTCTTTAAAAATATTTTTAAACAAACTAATAACTCTGCCCAATCTCACAGGATCTTTTGATTGAATAATATTACGATTATCATCTGCCTTTGACGGAGGATAAATTTCTACTGATTTTGAACCGCCAAGCCCTGAACCTTCAACTGTTGCAACAACACCTAAAGGCAATTCCAAACCTTTTTGCGTCACTATAAATTTAATATATACTTTTGATGATACTATTTGGATTTTAGTAACATGACCGATTTGAATACCCAAAAATCTTACAGGAGAACCTTCTATTAAACCGTCAGCATCATGCAGAAATATTTGATAACTTTTATACTGTTTTTGTACTTCATAATTATAGAATCTTATTCCAAAAACAACAATAGAAATTATCAAAAGCCATATAACAAATTCAAGCCATGCATATAATCTTATATTTGATAATTTCTTCATAAAAACATTATACACAAAATTTTAGTTTTTAGGTATTATGTTAACATCTATGGATTTTATAAAATCAATAATTTATGAATTTTTATCATATTTTGTACCGGAAAAAGTAGAATATAAAATCTCCGGGGAATGCAAAAAATGCGGAAAATGCTGCAATTACATGTATAGCAAAGATACTTATACCGAAAAAGAATTCAAAATTATGCAAATGATTTTTCCGAAATATAAAAGATTTTATATTAAAGGTAAAGATGAACAAGGAAATTTAATTTTTGCATGTAAACTTGTGACTCCTGAAGGGCTTTGTTCTGACTATAAACATCGGCTGAAAATGTGCAAAAATTACCCTGCAAAAAAAATTAATTATCCCGGTAAATTACACCAAGGGTGCGGATATAAAGTAGAAGAAATCAATTTTAAAAAATTTTTAAAAAATTAAGAATTATTTCTTTGTTCTTCATTTTTTATAAATTCACAATCAAACGCTAATCTATCGTCTTCTTTAGCATCAATCAATTGTTTTATGTCAGTGAATTTGTTTAGGGCAAAACCGGTTTCAGCCAATAAAACGCAATCATTACATAATCTGTAATCTCCGTATTGAATTGAACCGGCTAAACATTTATTTTGACCGCAGCAATCACAATCAAAAAATTCATCCGCCAAATCAGGATTTTCTTCTAAATCATCTTTTACCATTTGCTCTGTAACTATTTGCATTTCGGCTATTATTTCTTCATTCGACTTTGTCATAATTTTATACCTTATTTTTATTTTATAAGTTCCATCATTTCTTTAACAGCCGATTCAAGCCCTGTAAAAATAGAACGTGAAATTATACTGTGCCCTATATTTAATTCATTTAATTCAGGAATTTCGTGCATTCTTGAAACATTTTCATAATCAAGACCATGACCGGCATTTACCTTTAATCCAAGACTTTGGGCAAGTTTTGCTGAATTTTTCAATTTTTGAAATTCTATTTCTTCATTTTCAGTCCCAAACGCATTTGAATATGAACCTGTGTGCAATTCAATAAATTGCGCGCCCGTTTTAGCACTTGCTTTTACTTGAGATTCAGACGGGTCAATAAAAAGACTGACTTCAATTCCCGCATTTACTAAAGGTTTTACAAACTCCGTAATTTTATCTAACTGTCGTGCAACATCAAGCCCGCCTTCTGTTGTTACTTCTTGCCTTTTTTCAGGTACTAAACAAACAGAATGAGGTTTAATTCTTAATGCAATTTCACCCATCTCATCCGTTACCGCCATTTCTAAATTCAACGGAGTCGAAATTGTTTTTGAAATCAATTCCACATCTTCATCTGTTATATGACGTCTGTCCTCTCTTAAATGTGTTGTAATAGAAGAAGCTCCGCAATTTTGACAAATTTTTGCAGCATTAATAGGCTGAGGCTCAACTCCTCCTCTTGCATTTCTTAACGTTGCAACGTGATCTATATTTACACCTAAAAGCATTTATTTCTCCTTTAAAATTTTATTTTTGTAATTTCCAACAATGCCGTATACGAAGGCAATATTGTAACTTTTTCTTCTATATTATCAGAAGAACAGACAACTGCAAGCGCTTGCGCGATATTTTCATTAACAATAATCCTATCTTGGGAAATTCCGGCATATTTTAGCCTTAACGCCATATCTTTTGCCCTTGTTCCTGAGGTTACAATTAATTTACTTGCACCTTTTAATTGTTCAAAATCGCTATCCCAAAGCCATGAAATATCTCTTCCGTCAGCGTAGTTATCATTTATTGCAATTAAAATATTTGAATTCAAATCGACAGTTTTTAAAACTTCACTCGCACCTGTAGGATTTTTTATTAATTGAATCAATGTTTCATGCCCGTTAATAACTCTTTTTTCCGCTCTGCCAAAAACAGATTTATAAGATTCGACACCTGTGTAAATTGTTTCATAGTCCACTCCGGCAGCAATTGCTTGCGATATAGCAGCTAAAGCATTGTATGCATTATATAATCCGACTAAATTTATTTTGAATTCATAATTTTTCCCTTCAAATTCAATATTTAAAACAGAATAATCATCGTATACTTTTAATTTTCCTTTAAAATCAGGCTTAGGTCTTTTATATCCGCATTTTGGACAGAAATAATGACCTTGCTGAGCAAAAAATATTTGGGTATATTCTAAATCGTTTCCGCAAGGGCATCTGAAATTTTCAGACGGCGCAGATGATTTTGATTTTTGATTTTCGGAACAAAATTCAATTTCTTCAAACCCGTAATACATAGCCTGACAATTTTTTCCCAAATTTGTAACCAGCGGATCATCGGCATTTAATAATAGTATCAATTCAGGATTTTTATTTATTGCATTTTTTATATAACCGGCAGTTGTCTCAAGTTCTCCGTATCTGTCTAATTGATCTCTGAAAAGATTTGTTACCAGAAGAAAATCAGCGCATAAATAATCGTATAATTTTGTCAAATAAGCTTCATCTGATTCTAAAACGGCATAATCATATTTTTTGAACGGCAAAATTGAAAGAGCAAAAGCATTAGCAATTCCTGTTAGCATATTTGCGCCTTTTACGTTGTGGATAATTTTACAGCCGTCATTGCCTAAGATATGAGCAAGTATGCCTGAAGTTGTCGTTTTACCGTTTGTTCCGGTTATTGTAAAGACAGTAGATGTATATGGCTGACAATATTTTATAAAATCAGGGCATATTTTCAGAGCAATCATCCCGGCCAGAGAAGTTCCACCAGAATGCTTAATTATTCTGATTAAATAATATACAATTTTCGCCGAAATTAAAGCTGTAAAGAATCTGATTTTTCCCATAAAAATAATCCTTATAACGTATTTACAAAAAAATATCTGATACGCTATACTGCTAAAATAATACAAAATAATTAAAAATAAAATGTTAATGATATTTTTTATAATAGTTTTTATAGCGGAAATAATAATTACGGTTCAAATAATTAATTTAATAATGAAAGCCGACAGATGCATTTTATCTGTAAATGAAAAAGTTTTGTCTTTTCAACCGGAATTAAAAAAGAATGTGGAAACTGTCGGAATTTTTGTAAAAAAATTTGCAAACGTAGTAAGAACTACCGAACTATTCTATGAAAAGCAAAAAAACAGATATAAAAACTTGTTAATAAAGAATATTTTAACTTTAATTATTTTTCTGATGCTAAATAAAAACGGTAAACATGCAATAACAATAGTTGATATCATTTTATCTGTAAGCAATTTATTAAGCGATTTAAAAAATTAAAAAAAATTAATTATACATTGAAAATCCATCTGCACTATTGAAATTTTTCAAAAAATATGTTAATATAACGAAGTAATTTATAAACGAGGTTTACGACTATGTGTGAAAAAAACAACAACGGTTTTACTTTCTGTCTTGGAGTTATAGCAGGAGTTGTCGGCGGGATTGTAGCCGGCGTACTTTATGCTCCAAAGCCGGGAGAAGAATCAAGAAAAGAAATTAAAGAGGCGGCTTGCGAGTTTTATGAAAAACACGCACCTCAAATTGAAGAAGCAAAAAAACAAGCGATGGAATCTTTAGATTTGGTGAAATACAAGTTAGAGCGCCAATTCAGAAAAATTAATAATTCAGTAAAATCTCAAAAAATGCTAAAAGCAAAAGAGCTTGAAGATTCTGAAATTTGCGGCAACAATGACAGTGAATTTGATTACTAATATAAAAAGAAAGGATTATCAATGGAACTTGAACTTTCTCAAATCACACTAAATCATGGTTTAACTTTTCTTGCGATAGCTACTGGTTTTGTTGTGATTATTACAGGCGGTTTTTTGATAAAATTACTTATTGATTTATCTGCATTTGCAAAAAATATAAACGAAACATCAATAATTTTAAATGATGAATTAAAACCTACAATTACAGAATTAAATAAAACATTAGCCTCTGTCAATGCGCTTGTTCAAAATACGGGAGAAGGAATGGGGAATGTTAAAACAGGCATTGAAAATGCTTTTTCAAAAACAAAACTGCTCTCCCAAAACATATTCGGAGGTTTTTTGAAAGGTTTTATGGCAATGTACTCATTGTTTTCAAGAAAAAAATAAGCATTTAGGATAATTTAATATTAAAAAAAACGGTTTATACTAATAAAAAATAAAGGAGAAATTATTATGTCATTATCAAGATTTATAGCAGGTTTTGCAATTGGCGGTGCGATTGGCGCAGTTGCCGGAATTTTGTTAGCCCCTAAATCAGGTGAAGAAACAAGACGTGATTTAGCCAACGGAGCGCAAGAATTAATGAAAAAGGCAGATGAAACAGCTAAACAAATTCAATCAAAAGCTGATGATGCCGTAACTGAACTTCAGAAAAAAGGCGAAGAAATTAAGACTAAAATTCAAGATATTATGAATAAACAAAAAGACAATAAAGAAAACGAAGAACATCAAGAACAATAATTTAATTTTTAATACAAAAATTTTTACAACGGACAGTAATTACGAAACTGTCCGTTGTTTTTAAATTTATAAAATCAAAATATCCCTTAAATATAGTATGAATAATTGCTTTTAATCTGATAAACTAATGATAAAAGGGAATATTATGACTAAAACTATAAAACAAAATATTGAAGATCGCGAAAATTCGTACTTAAGTGAATATGCGACAAAATCAAAAGATGCGCAAAGAAAAATATATGAAGACCCTTGTGAATTCAGAACAGAATTTCAAAGAGACAGAGACAGAATTCTCCATTCAAAAGCATTTAGACGTCTAAAACATAAAACTCAAGTATTTTTATCCCCGTTTGATGATCATTTCAGAACAAGACTAACACATACACTGGAAGTTTCACAAATCGCAAGAACAATTTCACGTGCATTAAATTTGAATGAAGACTTAACAGAAGCAATCGCACTTGGTCATGATTTAGGGCATACACCATTCGGGCACTGCGGAGAAGGAGTTTTAAACGAACTTGTTGAAGGAGGTTTTCACCATAATATACAAAGTGTTCGAGTAGTTGAAGTATTAGAAAAATTAAATCTTTGTACCGCAACAATTGAAGGAATAAGAACGCATTCTTGGGGATATGAACCCACAACACCTGAAGGGAAGGTTGTTCAACTTGCGGATAAAATTGCTTATATTAACCATGATATTGACGACTCAATAAGAGCCGGTGTAATTTCAGAAAGCGATTTACCCAAAGATTGCATTAATTATTTTTCATCAAATCAAGGTCTGCGATTAAATAAAATGATAACTGAAATTGTAAATAATTCACAAAATACACCAAATATTTCTATGAGCGAAGAAGCTTGGGGATATACAACAGAACTTAGAAAATGGATGTTTGATAATGTTTATACTGATTCGCCGGCAAAACTCGAAGAATCAAAAGCTAAAAGAGTTATTAAAGAACTATTTTACTTGTATATAGATAAAATAAAGAATCTGTGTGATTATGATAAAGCTCAACGAGTAGTAACAGATTATATTTCCGGAATGACAGATCGGTATGCAATTGAAAGATACAAAGAAAACTTTATTCCTGTAGGTTTTAACAACGGCTCTCAAGACGATTATTTATATAAAATAGCAAATTCTCAAATAAACGGATAATTTTTAATTATGGATATTCAAATTTTATCGGATTATCTTGAATATATTGAAATCGAAAAGGGGCTTAGCCTAAATACATTAGAAGCCTACAAAACCGATTTAACTGATTTTTTAAATTTTTGCGAATCAAAAAATATTGAAAATTTAGAATCAGTTTCAAGAAATATCTTAAATTCTTATATATTAAATTTACATGAAAGAAAATTTAATCCAACAAGCGTAGTTAGAAAAATCGCATCTTTGAGGGGATTTTTTAAATATCTTTATTCAAATTCTTTTATTAAAAACGACCCTTCCCAAACTCTTGAACAACCTAAATTACCTAAAAAATTACCTAAAGTTTTAACAATCGAAGAAATAAATAATATCTTAAACGACAATTTAAACACCTTGGAATCCGTAATAGTCGAATTACTTTATGGTTGCGGATTGAGAGTATCAGAATTGGTTAATTTAAAATTAAACAATGTTGATTTAGGGTCAAAATTTGTAAAATGTCTTGGAAAAGGTTCTAAAGAAAGAATTGTTCCGTTTGGGGGAAAAGCACTATATTCAATCAATAATTATCTAAAATCAAGAGAATTGATAACTTTAAATTATCAAACAGATTCTAAAAAACTATTACTGAAAGAAAACGGAAAAGAAGTTACAAGACAAGATGTCTATAATTTTATAAAAAAACAAGGACAAAGACTTCACAAACACATATATCCTCATACCTTAAGACACAGTTTTGCGACACATTTATTGGAAAACGGAGCTGATTTAAGAGTTGTTCAAGAGCTTTTAGGGCATAGTGATGTTGCAACAACGCAATTATACACTCACATAACCAAAAAACGGCTTAAAGAAGTATATTTTGCAATTAACAAAGCTTCATGATAGGATTTTTGTATGTTCGGAGTGTTTATATCAAGTTTAAAGAAACAAACAGGAAAGACCGTTATAGCAGGCGGTATTGCCGGGGTTATGCAAAGTCTTAATTATTCTGTGGGGTATTACAAACCTATCCACACAGGATCTGAAACATTGAACGGGTTTCCTAAAAGTTCTGACACAGTTTTTATAAATAAAATTGACTCGAATATATTGACTTTTTCAACTTATTCATTTGAAAGCCCGAAATCACCGATTACAGGAGCTTACGAAAGCGATATTAAGCGCATTAAAATTCATCAAATTATGAATGATTTTAAAACTGAAATAAAAATGAATGAATGTGCGATAGTTGAAGGCTCAAACGGAATTTCTACACCTATTGATGAAAAGTCAACCGAAATTGACATAGTTAAAGCATTAGGTTTACCGTTGGTTTTAGTTGTTAATCCAAAATGCGATTCAATAGGAGATATTATTTGCGCAATTAACTTTATTTATTCAAACAGAGTTAATTTTTTAGGAATAATTTTAAACGAATATAATATGAACTCCGCTGACTCTGAAGAAAAATATATAAAAGAATTAATCCAACAATATACCAGTGCAAAAATTTTAGGAGAAATTCCATATTACACAAAAGAATTATTTAATCCATATACTTTTATTGAGCAAACACTTGAAAAAATTGATTTGAAAACTATTTTCGGATTTGATATTGCAAAATTAAAATAAAAAAAATACATCGTTATACCTGTTTTATTTTATGTTCTTGACAATTTTGGTAAAATTCTCATAAAATATACATATACTCAAAAGATGGAGAAGGATGTATGAATATAAAAATTACAAGGAAGAAACTTGCAATAGTTGTGCTATTAATAATAATTGCCCCTATTATCTATAATAAGGCATCAGGCTTAGTGATGGGAATGGTTATTCAGCAAATGATGAAAATGCCAAAAGAAGTTGTTGTTGATAATCCTCAATTGGTAGATTCTAATATTTCAGCAGTTTCAACAGGCAGAGTTGAGGCAAAATATTCTGTTGATTTAATTGCAAGAGTATCAGGATTTTTGCAGAAAAAATTTTTTAATGAAGGCGATTACGTAAAAAAAGGTCAATTATTATTCCAAATTGACCCTCAAGAATACAAATTGGAAGTAAATAATTCTCAGGCAAGCGTAAATCAATACAGCGCACTTTTAAAAAATGCTCAACAAGAATTAAACAGAGCACAAGCACTTATTAAAGAAGATTTGGTATCACATTCTTATGTTGATGAAAGTTTAGCCGCAAGAAATTCTAATAAAGCACTGTTAGACGCTGCCAAACAAAAACTTGCACTTGCAAAAGTAAATCTTGGATATACATCAATAGTTTCACCGATTGACGGAAGAATCGGTAAAATTAAAATAACTGAAGGGAACTATGTAACTTTGACTTCAGGACCTATCGCAAATATTTCAAGTATAGATCCTGTATATGTTTCATTCAGTTTGAGAAGTTCAGATTTTATCAAGCTTTTACAAGCAAGCGACGAATTCAAAGATGTAGAAGTTGTAGCAACATTTGAAAGCGGAGAAAAATACGAAAAAATCGGTAAAATTGATTTTGTCGACAACCAAATGGATAAAGACTCCGGCGCAATCCCAATGAGAGCGACTTTTGAAAATCCTAAAAGCTATTTAGTTCCCGGAGATTACATGAAAGTTTCACTTATAGCTCCTAAAAAAGTAAAATTCATGACAATTCCTCAGGCTTGCACTAAAGGAGACGCTATGAGCGGTTATTATGTCTGGGTAGTAAAAGATGACAATACTGTTGTCAGAAAAGATATAAAAGTTTCTGATGAAATTGATAATGCTTGGATTGTAGAATCAGGCCTTAACCAATCAGATAAAGTTGTTGTAGCCGGAGTTCAAAATGTAAGTGCGGAAGGACAAAAAGTAAAAATTTTGACGAAAAAAGAATATGATAAAAAACAGGAGGGGGATAAAGTTCGTTAGGCTCTAATACGTTAGGACTATACGAACATAACGTCTTAACAACTTAACGACTTTTAATATTATGAAAAAAATATTAGATAAAGCAAAATTATATTTCTTTATACAAAAACCCAGATTTGCGCTTGTAATATCAATTTGTATTGTTATTATGGGTTTGATTTCGGTGTCAACACTAAAGCAGGAAAGTTATCCTGATGTAACCCCTCCGCAGATTACTGTCAGCGCAAATTATATGGGTGCAAGTGCGGAAGTTGTTGAATCAACAGTTGCAACTGTACTGGAACAGAAACTAAACGGGGTTGAAAATCTTACATATATGACATCAACATCATATGATGGAATGTATGAATTAAGAATGTACTTTAAAGTTGGGTCTGACAAAAACGTTAACTTAATGAATGTTCAAAACAGAATTCAACAAGTTCAATCTCAATTGCCGGAAGATGTTCAAAGAACCGGTGTTACGGCAATAAGCAGATCATCAGGTTCCGGTGCCGTCATTTTAACACTAATTCCTGAACGCGGGAATTGGTCACAATTAGACCTCACAAACTACGGAGCAATTTACGTAAAAGACGAATTAAAACGTGTTGAAGGTGTAGCAGATGTTGATGTTTACGGATCAGGAGATTATTCAATGAGAATATGGCTTGATCCTCAAAAAATGGCAGGCTTGAAAGTTTCCACAAGTGAAGTAAGGGCTGCAATCAACGCTCAAAACACTCAAGTAACAGCGGGGGCTTTAGGACAAAGACCAACAGATGATGAACAAGCCCTGCAAATCACATTAAAAACAAAAGGTCGTTTGCAAGATGTCAAAGAATTTGAAAATATAATTATCCGTTCAAATATGGACGGTTCAAACGTTAAAATAAAAGATATTGCTCGTGTTGAATTGGGAGCGCAAACATATCAAAACTTAGGTTTGGTTAACGGAAAGCCTTCTGCGGTTATAGTAATCTCTCAACTTCCGGACGCAAACGTAATAGATATGTCAGAAGCCGTCCTCAAAAAAGTTGATGAATTGAATTCAAGAATGAGTAACGGATTGAAAATAGTTACCATTAAAAATGATGCTGATTATATTGAAGAATCAATGAATGAAGTTGAATTTACAATTTTACTAACAGCATTAATCGTTGTATTAATCATTTACCTGTTTTTAGGTGATGGGATGGCAACATTAGTACCATGCGCAACAATTCCTGTCTCTTTAATCGGGACATTTTTTGCTTTAAAAATGTTTGGAATGTCAATAAACCTATTATCGCTGTTTGCACTGGTGTTAGCGGTAGGGGTTGTAGTTGATGATGCTATCGTTGTAATTGAAAATGTTAAACGGCACGTTGATGAAGGCAAATCCGCAATTGTAGCAACACAATTGACAATGGAAGAAGTCGGTTCATCATTAGTTGCAATGGCAATGGTGTTGATGGCGGTATTTGTCCCTATTATATTTATGGGCGGAATGACGGGGGTTATGTATAAACAGTTTGCTGTTTGTATAGCTGTATCTATTGCTATATCTGCGATTTGTGCATTATCATTATCCCCTGCGATGTGTTCACACTTTTTGGGCAGAAAAACCGAAAAAGAATGTGACCCGAATGATAACGGATTATTTTCACACTGCAAACATATTTTATCAAGAATTAACCGCAGGACATTGCGCTGGGTTGTAAAATTCAACAAAATATTCGACAAACTGGAAAATTTCTATATGGAATTTGTTGAAAAATTTGTTTATAATAAAAAATTAACCATAACTTTTTACATAGGAATAATTTTACTGACGATGTTTGCATTTAAAATAACTTCAACAGGATTTATCCCTGATGAAGATCAAAAAGTTTTACTTGCAACAATCACATTGCCGGATGGTGCATCATTACCGAGAACTGAAGAAGTTTCAAGAAGATTTATCTCACAAATAAGTGAAATTGACGGAGTAGATAAAGAAAAATTGACAGTTTTTGGAGGGCATGGAGCATCAAATTCTTCAACAGTAATTATCCTTTTAAAAGGATATGAATACAGAAAAATCGGACCGTTAAGATGGATTAAACGAAAAATACAAGGACGACCGACTAATTTAACTCATGTTGCGATACTGGATAAAATAAGACAAATCGCTGCAAATACAAAAGAAGCATCAATTATGGCATTTTCACCTCCTGCAATTATGGGGATGAGTATGATGGGCGGTTTCGAATTTCAAATGCTCTCGCAAGGAGATTATACACCTCAAGAAATGGAAACGTGGGCAAATAAACTGATTGCGGCAGCAAATGAAGATAGTACCTTATCAAACGTTAATACCTCATTTCAGGCAAATGTGCCGCAATACATTCTAGACATAGATTATGCAAAAGCTTTAGCACAGAATGTTGATTTGCAAGAACTTTATGCAACGTTATCTTCAATGTTGGGGACTTATTATGTTAACGACTTTAATAAATACGGACGTGTATTTAAAGTTGAATTACAAGCAGAAAGCAGATTCCGTGATAAAGCAACTGATTTGGAAGGGATATATGTAACAAACAGAAACGGTGTTCAGGTTCCGGTTTTATCAATTATAAAACTACGGCAAACAATAGGTACCGCATCAATTTCAAGATATAATCTTTATAAATCCGTTCAAATTCAAGGCCAGCAGGCACCGGGTAAAAGTTCAGGTGATGCGATGAACGCGATGGAAGAAGTATCAAAAAGAGTTTTACCTTCAGATATGACATTTGATTGGTCCGGAACATCAGCACAAGAAAAAGAAGCATCCGGTCAAACGATAATGATTGTAAGTTTTGCTTTAATATTTGTATATCTGTTTTTGGTTGCACTGTATGAAAGCTATACAATTCCGTTTGCCGTATTATTAATTTCACCGGTTGCTGCGTTAGGCGCATTGATTTTCCAATTGATGATAAATCAAGCATTTGATATTTATTCTCAGGTTGGGATGATAACATTAATCGGTTTGGCAGCAAAACAATCTATTTTGATTGTAGAATTTGCAAAATCCGAACATGAAAACAACGGATTATCGGTTAAAGATGCGGCTGTTAAAGCAGCAAAATTGAGATTCCGTGCGATTATGATGACAGAATTAGCATTTATTATCGGTGTATTACCAATGATATTTGCATCAGGCGCCGGTGCAAATTCAAGAATATCTGTTGGTTCAACCGTTTTTGGCGGTATGGTTGCGGCAGCAACAATCGGGGCTGTTTTAACACCGGCATTTTATGTTTTAGTTCAGGAATTTGTTGATAAATTCCCTAAACGTGAAATAACTGAAAAAGATTTGGAGCTTGAAGTATAATGAAAAAATTTATAAATTTAATTTTAGTATCAGCTTTAATTGTAGGATTTGGAAATATTGTATTTGCAAAAAAATCCCAATCTGCGGATGAAAAGAAATTGGCCAAAAAGGATGAACCTATTCAAATTGTAAAAATCAAAAATGAAAAAGTTAATACAAAAAAAGAACTAAAGAAATTAAACTGGAAAAAAAAGAACCAAAAATCATCTTCAATAGAAGCAGAAGGTATGTATGAAACGAAATTTCCGACAATAAACAGTAAGATTGATTACAATAGTATGGATGGCGAAGTTACACTAGACGATTGTATAAAGTTAGCTCTTACTCATCATCCGGGGATTATGTCTGCTATAAGCAATGCAGAAGTCTACAAATCAAAAATAGGACAAGCATGGTCAAACTATTTTCCAACATTTAGCGCAGGTTTAAGTTATTCAAGAAACGATATGCTAATGACAATGGGTAAAGATATGGCAAGCATAATTCCGCAAAAATACAATCTTTTTTATATGCCAACAATGTCAGCTAATATGCTTTTATTTGATTTCGGAAAAACAAAAGCCTATGCGGATACTGCAAGAAAAGTTTATGAATCATCAAGATATGATGCTGAAACAAGTATTGAAAATGTTATTTATAACGTAAAATTAGCTTATTACAATTTGCTTTTTGCAAAATTACAGCAAACAGTTTATGAAGATACCGTAAATGATTACGAACTACAGCTAAAACAAGCACGGGCCTTTTTTGATATTGGTAAAAAGGCAAAAATTGATGTAACTTATGCTGAGTACAACTACGGAAATGCAAAATTAAATCTTATAAAAGCAAAAAACACATTGGAATTAGCATCTGTTGGGCTTGCAAATGCTGTGGGAATACCTGAATTAGCAAATGTCGTATTAAAAGACGAACTAAATACAAAAGAATATACAGTTGATTTTGAAAATCTCATTGAAACAGCTCAAAGTTCAAGACCATCGCTATTAGCCTCAAAAAAACGTATGGATTCGGCAGAAATCGCAGTTAGAAGCGCTAAAAGAGCATTTACACCAAATCTTGGTGCATTCGGCTCATTTCAACATGGCGGACATGAAATTAATCAAGATAATGGATACCAGTTTGGTCTTGAATTGAAATATTCCGGAGTAAATTTAATGCTTTTGAAAAAACAAGTAGATGAAGCAAATGCGACCTATAAAAAATATGTAGCAGATTACGAAAAAGAAAAACAAGATGTTTATTTGGAAGTAAAAAGTGCGTACATAAACTTATTAAATTCACACGATTCAATTGCCGTTGCCAAACTTGCGCTACAACAAGCAAAAGAACAACAATATCAAGCATTTAGAAGATATCAGGTAGGATTGGGAGATGCGATAGAATTTAAAGATTCTGAAAATACTTATTTAAATGCACAATTAAGTTATTATCAAACACTTTTGCAATACAACATCCACGCAGCCGAACTTGAACGAGTAGTCGGTGCCCCAATAAAAGAGTCTGATAAAGATTTGGATCTTTAGTTTTTATTCAAATTGAAAAATTTTATAAACATCTAAACCTAAGGTCGTTGATAATTTATATAACGTCTTAAAGGTAATATTTCTTCGCCCGCACTCTATATCGCTGATATAGTGAGCATTTACCCCTATTTTTTCTGCTACCTGCTCCTGAGTTAAATTTTTCAGAAGTCTATAATACTTAAATTTTACTCCAAATTTTTTACAAAAATCCTGATAACTCACGAGTATATGCTATCAGTAATTTATTACTATATAAATAATATTGACAAGTACAATTATGTATATTATAATATACATAATTAGATGTATTTTATTACTAGGAGACTGTATGAGAAATTTAAAAAAAGGATTTACTCTTGCAGAAGGGGGTAAATCAAGGGCAGGGGGTAGGGGTAAATATATATTGGAGCCCCGCAGGTCAAACGACACCCGTAAAGCAGCCTTTACGCTTGCCGAAGTCAATTCCCTCGCCCCATTGAGGGAGAGGGTTAGGGAGAGGGGGCTCA
>CAMNNA010000030.1 GCA_946545285.1 uncultured cyanobacterium
TTTGGGTTTCTTGAATGCCCAATCTGCTTCATATAAAAATAAAAAAGACAATGGTCTTAACCTTTGTCTTTTCTATGGTGGGCGTTATAAGACTCGAACTTATGACCCTCTCCTTGTAAGGGAGACGCTCTACCAACTGAGCTAAACGCCCTTTTTTCGGCTTGCAAAAGGGTTTTACTCACCCCCGCTAAGCTGATACTATCAGGAACATTTTTTTATGTCAAGTGTTTTTTATTGGAAACTTTTTTTTAATGTTTTCGTCATATCTTATATCTGGAAATATAAATAAGAGAGGAGTTGGATTTATGGATTTAAATCTTGAACAAGAAGTTTTAGAAAAAATTGATTTGACTAATGATGCAAATGTTCAAACTTTTGATGTAATCGCAAGAGAAGATGACATTTTGCAAACATATTTAAAAGAAATAGGGAAAATCAAACTACTTAAATCAGAAGAAGAAAAGGAGCTCGGTAAATTAATAAAGGAACAAAACAATGACACAGCGAAAAAAAAACTTGTTCAGGCTAATCTGAGATTAGTTGTAAGTATCGCTAAACGCTACGCAGGACGTGGAGTTTTATTTATGGATCTGCTGCAAGAAGGCTCTATCGGGCTTATGAGGGCTGCTGAAAAATTTGACTACTCCAAAAATTTTAAGTTCTCTACGTATGCGACTTGGTGGATAAAACAGTCTATTGTAAGAGCAATTGCTAATCACTCAAAATTGATAAGAATTCCTGTTCATATGGCAGACAAAATCAAAAAATATAAAAATGCATACTCATTTTTATATTCTAAATATGATAGAGAACCATCTGATAATGAACTTTGTGCTTATTTAGATTTGAGCGAAAATAAATTAAAAAAAATTAAACAATCTCTTAATTTAGAACCAATCAGCTTAGAAACAAGTGTAACAGACGATTTATGTTTGGAAGATTTTGTCGAAGACAAAAACTGCAATTCTCCTGACAATCAAACAGATAAAAATTTTTTAAGAAAAAGTGTCCCTGAAATGTTAAATACTTTAACCGAAAGGGAACGTATAATTTTAGAAAACAGATTCGGATTAAATGATGAAAAAGGCAAAACACTTGCACAACTCGGAAATTATCTTGGGTATTCTAAAGAAAGAATAAGACAGATTGAAGGGTGTGCATTAGAAAAAATCAGACATAATACAAAATTCAGACAGTTGAGGACTTATATAGAAAATTAAATATCATCTCGATTTTTATCAAAGTGATGTCATATTTTGATGTCACTTTATTTTTATTTTAATTTTAAATGTCCTAATGAAACCCATGGCATTGGTTTTAAATTGTTTACAACATTGGGATTATTAGACTCAGTAAGTTCCCCTCTGTAAAAATCACGTGTTCTGTATCGATTCCCCCAGCGTTCTTGAATATAGTCCACATTTTTGCAATCTGATGATAAAAAAACATATTTTTCCTCTCCCAAAAAATGAGGGCTGCTTTTTGTGATATGCAAGGTATGCGGATGAATATCCACACCGACATTTGTGCCATCAGGTTTTGTAATTACCCAACTTGATTGATTCTTTCGGCTTCTTCGTACAACATTTCTAAAATTTCCTAAATCATCAAAAATTTTAAATCTCGTAATTACACTTTCTCCTTCGATTACGGTTTGTTTTAGCACGTCCAAAGGGCCTTTTAATATTTTATAGCCTTCCTTTAAAAATTGTTCTTTCCAATTCATTATATTTTCTCCTACTTATACTCATATAAAGTATTTTTTGGAAAGAGAAATGCGATTTTATTAATTTTTGTTACAGAAATTAATTTATTAACTTATTTACTTCAGATATAAATTCATCAATTTCAACAGTTGATTTTATATTTTTCGCACTAAAGGCATAATCCAAAGCTTTCGAATAGTTTTTCATATTGTAATACACTATAGCGGTATTATATTTTATCAAATATTTATCATCTTTCCCTTTAGCAAACTGTTCCCCATAACTAAACAATTCCAAAGCTTTTTCATTATCACCTATTTGTGAATACACTGAGGCTAAATTTATATAACTTGATGCAAAATTGGGGTATTGTTTTAAATATTTTTCGTATTCTTCAATTTTTTTCATTAATCTTTCTGTTTCATCACCAAGGATTAATGGCGGATAATAAAAATTTTCACTTTTTAAACCGGATTTATTTGATATAGAAGGTTCTAATCTATATAATAAAACAAGGGTCTGTATGTCAGCGTTTGAAAGCGATTGATATTCGGAACGATATTGCGAATATACGCTGTTAGATGTTACATCTGTTGCATACATTGCATCATTTGGATTTTCGCTATGACCCATAATCCCTAAAGTATGCCCTATTTCATGAATTGCGCTATTATAAACTTGCAGCGGAGAATATTTTTGACCGTAGGGATTAGTCATATAAAAAGTTAAATCCATACGTTTTAATATGTTGCGGGTGCTTATTACAGGTTCAGTATATGCAATTGTATATTTACAAATATTTTCTGTGCAGGCATCAGCAGGAACCGCAGAAAATTTTATAACAATATTTGCATCTTTTTCATTTTTTGTATATTCAAAACTCAAAAAATTCGTTCTTGAACTCCATAGATTGAATGCTTTTTCAATATTTTGCGGATAATAATCAGGAACATCATCTATATTTTTCCAATATATTTTTAACGGAAAAGAATTGATATCCCAACGAATAATATCTCCGCCGGATTCAGCGCTTGAAATATAATTATTTTCCAAGTTTTTTAGCAATTCACGTCTTAGAATTAAACATTGACGTTGCGCATATCTTTGTGCCTCATCTTTAAAAGAAGATGTCGCTATTTCATATAATTTTTTTTGAACGGAATATACAGGTTTTACTTTTGATAAAGCTAAGACATAGCTATATCTTGCAGGCGTGTTAACAGGATTTGCAAAAACTGATTTTTCAAAATATGAAATTGCAGTTTGGTAATCTTTAACTTCATAAGCCGCCTTACCTTTTTTGTAATAATAATCAGATCCTATTGGAGATTTATATAATAACCCAAAAGCCGAAACAGCAATTAATATTATTAATAAAAAAAGTTTACGAAACATTTTTACGATCTTCCAAATCTTTTTCAAGTTGTTTTGCCAATGCTCTGGTATCACCTTTCAATTTAAAATACTGCGCAAATTTTGGAGTAGTTTTAATATTTATACTTCTGCCGTTTTTATCTTTATGTTTTGAAATAAAACCACGCTCAACCAATTCTGCAACATGTTCATAAGCTGCAGAGCGCAGTTTTACTAATTCAGTTTGTCTGATAGGTTCTTTCAACGCGATAACCAAAAGAGTTCTTAAAACTGCGGGAGATAAATCAACAGGGCAAATTTTTTCAACTATATCCGAATATTCTTCTTTTACCTGCAAAATATAGCCATTTTCATCATCAATTTCTAATGCTCCATCGCGGGAAGAATAATCCATAATAAGTTCTAAAATAGCCTGTTCGATTTCTTCTTCATCTTTATCTAAATAAAGTGCAATTTCAGATAAAGACAGCGCTTTTGCCGTCACAAAAAGAACAGCCTCAATTCTTGACTTTAGATCATTCATTTAATGCGCCCCCTTTTACAACATACAAATCAGAATAAAATTCCTTTTGCACAAGTTCGTAATCAGTATCACGGCTTAAAAATAACAATGCCATATATGCGCTAATCTTATCCATACCAAGCATAGTTAGTTCATTTAATTCAATTTTATCTTCTCTTTTGAATATTTCTTCAAGATTATCTTTTAGCTTTAAAACGGCTTCTTCAATATATTCTTCATGCGCCATAGAAACAATTTCTTCTGGAGTTAATCGCGAATAATTTCTTACATGCCGTTTTGCCCGTTCATGCGCACTTTGAATAGATGCTCTTTTTTCTAATTTTTCATAAAACTCTAATTGACGAATCAAATCTTTCAAAGTTACAACACGATTTCTGTTTAATCGGACGCTTCTTCTTCTTTGCAATGCCTCATCAAAACTTACAACATTATTTGTCGGAATAAATTCTTCATCCTCAGGGTAATCAACAATAAAACCATCTTCATCATATATTGGCTCAACTTCTTCATCTTTAAAATCTTCTATTGAAATACCTGCCAAAACATTTGACTGCATACGACATAAGATTGCTGCAAACAATAAAGTTCTGCTTGCAACACGAAGATTTAACGATTTCATTTCAATCATTTTTTGAAGATATTTTTCAGTAACATCAACAATGTCAATATTCCAAGGATCAATCTTTCCTGATTTAGCCATTTCAACCAAAATTCCGATACCGTCGTTTTCGCCAAACTTGCCGGCTTCGCCAAATATTGAAACTTCCCAATTATTATTATCTGTTAATACATTATTCGTTGTCGTCATCTCTTAGTTTCACACCTGTAACCTTAGTTTTACCTTTTTCTTTTTGGGTAACACCAATTGTCCTTTGCGCAGATTCAATCATCGGACGTCTGTGGCTTACTACAATAAATTGTGTATCAATTGATTGTTTTTTTATCATATCCGCAATACGTTCAACATTCATTGTATCTAAACTCGCATCAACTTCATCTAACGCATAAAAAGGAGCCGGAAGATATTTTTGAATTGCAAATACCAATGCTAACGCAGTCAAAGCTTTTTCGCCGCCTGATAAAGCACCCAGCTTATTATTACTTGTCTTATCTCTTGGTTTTGCTTCAATCGTCATCCCCGCAGATAAAGGATCTTTTTCATTTTCTAAAATAAGACGCCCTTCACCTTCTGATAATTGGTGATAAATATCTTTAAAGTTTTCATTTATGGCAGTATAAGTTGTCATAAATACTTCTTTTTTCTGCTGTTCAAAACCATTCATCTTATCTAATATAGAAACTCTCTCATTAGAAAGTGTTTGAATCTGTTCATCCAACTCTTGTTTTCTTTGAGATTTTTCTTCATAAGATTGAATTGCCCGCATATTAACGTCGCCTAACTCCTGCATCCTTTTATCAAGTCTTTGTATTTTAGCATTTAATTCATCTGTTGAAATTTCCACCGGCTCTAATTTTTCAGTATCAATACCGGAATCTTCAAGAATTTCTTGTGCCTGTTTTAACTGAGGTTCAAGTTCTCTGCGGCGAGTCTTAAATGATTCTATTTGTTCGTTAACTCTTTCGATTTCTGACGCTTTTACCGCACTGCTTGTTTGAAGTTCAACAAGATTCTGATGAATTTCATCTTTTTGCTTTAAAAGTTCGCCGATTTTGTCTTCAATAACTTTAATTTTATCGGATAGGGCATTTAATTGTTCCTCTAATTGAACGATTTCTTCACTATAAGTTTTTTTATCAAGTTCTAAAGATTCATTATTTTTTAATGTATTTTGGATATCAGTTTCTTTAGATGTAATTAACTGTTCATTAAATTTTATATTATTTTCAAATCCTTGAATTTCATTATTAACATTCATTAAATTATTATTCAAAGTTCTGATATCATCTTCAATTCCTTGAGTCTTTTCTTTTAAGTCTTTTAAATCTTTGTCATTTAAAAGATTATTTAATTCAGTTAATTTATCTTGAGTTTGCTGAATTTTATCCGATAACTCAATTCTTTTTGATTCAATTTTATCCAATTCGGAATTTAATTTTTCGATTTTTGGTTCATTTTCTTTAATTAATGATTCTTTTTGCTCAATTAAACCTTGACTTGAATTGAATTGAGAAATCATATTATTTAATTCAATCTTAGCCTTTGAATATTCAGTTGAAGAATTTGAATAAGTAATTCTTATTTTATCTAATTTTTCTTCCAATTCTTGACGTTTTTTACGGGCATCTTCGTATTTTTTCTGTAACTCATCTAATTTTTTCTTTGCATTTTCCAAATCTTTATCATCATTTTGCCCAAACCCAAAAGCAGATTTTTTAACATAACCTCCGGTAATTGCAGCGGATTTCTCATAAAGTTTGCCGTCTAAAGTTACCATTCTGAATTTACCCATCAAAGATTCAGCACAATCAGAATCTTCAACGATTAAAGTATCTCCTACCGCATAGAAAAAAGCATCAATATACTGATCATCAAAATCAACAAGATTTATGGCATAATCAATTACACCGTTATTTTTTGGAAGCTGAAATTTTGACGGAGCTTTTTTTATTTTATTTAGCGGAATAAAAGTTGCCCGTCCCGAACGCGAAGAATTTAACAACTCCATAGCAACATAAGCTGCATGCGTATCATCGACAACAATATGCGATAAACGTCCGCCAAAGGCGATATTTAAAGCTAGTGAATATTCTTCGTCAACCTTGCCTAATTGCATTAAAGGTGCATGAACTCCTTCCAAATTAGCTTCCATAACGGTTGTTATCGGTAAAGAAGACGGCGCATTGGTATTGGCACGCTTTTGTGCTTCCATGTCAGAAAATTTTCTGTATGCTGCACGAACATCGTATTCATAATCTTCTACAGAAGTTTTTACATCATCTAATGCTTTCATTGTGGATGTTTGAACTTCTTTTAACTCATCCATTTCACGCTTTAAATCAGAAACCTGAAGTTCTTTTAAAGACTTTTTATCCCCAAATTCTGTTTTATCTTTCAAAGCATTTTCTACAAAAACTTTTGCATCTTCAACTTCTTTTTTTAGATTTTTTAGTTCATTTTCTTTAGGTAAAGACTCTTTTAGAAGTTCGTTATCCCTGTCTTTTAACCTGTCTAACTCTAAAGATACATCATTTCTTTGCTGAATATATTTATCCGCGGTAGAACTTAAACCAGAAATATCCTTTAATTTTTTTGCTAATTCTTCTTTTTTCTCTTTGATTTGAGATTCAATAATTCCGAGTTTATCATGCGACAGTTTTATATTTAATCTTTCGGATTCAATTTTTTTCTTGAAATTTTCAATACCGTTTTTGGCATTTTCAATAGACTGCAAACCTTTTTTTATTTGAACATCTGAATAATCAATAGCGTTTTTCTTTGTTTGAATTCGTGAAGACAAATCACTTTGGGCATCTTTTAATTTCGTGCGTTCTTCTTCTCCTTCGGCTTTTAATTTATCATCAAGTTCTTTATATTTTTCATTAATAAGGTTAATTCTTTCTTCAATATCTTTTTTGCTTAATTCTTTTTCTTTTAAATCCTTATTAGCTTTTAATATATTTTCATGAGCAAGTTCAAGATTTTTTCTCAAATCAAAAAATCTAACCGTATTAATTTGAGATTCCAAACCGTCTTTTTCATCTTTTAATTTTTTATATTTTAATGCGACTTCTCTTTCTTCTTTTAATTGATCTAATGTAGCCGCGACCTCACTAAGAATCAATGACGCCGCTTCAACCCTTTGCTCTACTTTTTGTAATTCAGTTTTAGCCTGATCAATTCTTCTGTCAAAATCCGCAACACCGGCAATTTCATCAATAATCCCTCTGCGGGCTTTTGATGAACATCCGATAATGCTGTTAACATCACCCTGCATAATTACGTTGTAACTATTCGGAGTAATATTATATTCTTCCAATACTGATTTAATATTTGTTAAGGTATCAACTTTGTCATTCAAATAATACGTACTTGAATAACCTTGAGAATTTTTACGTATTCGTCTTGTAACAGAAAGCTCTCCGACATCTTTTACATCCCCGAAAGTAACTTTAACAGATGCCTCATTTCTGTTATTAAAAGTGGTAATAAAATCAGACAAATTTTCAATACGCAATGCACTGCCTGTTCTTAAGCCCAGCGCAAACATGACACTATCAATAATATTACTTTTTCCGGAACCGTTAGGACCTGAAACAGTAGTAAACCCCTTTAATAAAGGAATATCTGTTTTGCTGGCAAATGATTTAAAATTGTCTATTTCTAGGTTTTTTATATACATAAATTTATCCGATAATACTAATAACAGTATATGTATGCCTATTATGGCAGATGAAAGTAATGCTTGTCAAACTTTTTACATAAAAAAAATACGACTCAGAATATATTAATTTCCGGTCGTATTTTTAAAAAGTGATATTTTATTCTTAAAATTAACTCAAAGCCATTAATGCTTTTACTGAACGAGCATTTTCTCTAACTTCAGCATCAAAAGATTCATCAGAAATAACGCTTTCTAAAACTTTCATGGCTTCTTGCTTATCTTCTAATGATAAAAGTTCGTTTATTGTACTCATAGCGACAAATGTGGACATATCATTTATACCTTTGCCTCTTTGGCAAATTACTACAGATAATGAGGCATGTTCATTTCTTTTAACCAACGCTTTTGAAGTTAATTCTCTGACTTCATCAAGATGAGAATTTGTACCTATTTCTTCCAATACTGAAACAGAATCAGGGTTTGGATTGATCATTAATGATTCAATAATATCAGATACTCTTGTAAAATTTTTATCAGTTTTAATTGTACTATTCATTTATAAATTTCCTCCTTATGCTGCCACACTATATTCAAGTGCTGACAATGATTCTTTAAACATTGGTGCAATTTCTGATTTCGGATCAAGTTTTGCCAGTTTAGAGATTTCTCTTTCATGAGTATTACCAAATAGGGAGTTAATATCTCGACCTAACAATTTCCTTACACCTGCAATTGTAACTTCGGTATTTCCAACTTCATAAATTTTATTCCATACGCCGACAATACTATTTTTTACTCTTGAACCAAAGGCGCCTATTGCCTCAATTCCGTCATGTAATCTGTTTCCAAAATCAGTGATTGAACCGACTAATGCTGCATACATTCTTTTTGTACTTACACTTATATCTTCATGTAAAATTGATTTGTGATTGTTTTCAATTTTTTTATTTGTAGATTCAAAAAAGTCTTCCATTAAAATATTTTTTTGGAAGTTAGAAACTTTGATAGGGCTGTTAGCATTTCTTCTTACTGCCTTTTCAGTTAGTGTGTTGTTAAAAATTCGACTTGTTAATTGACCTATTTTTTTTACTGTCGACATAATTACCTCTTTCTATAAAATTTATATATCCACACTCTGAGTCTATCATAGCTTGCTATAATTAAATCAACCTTTTGTAGGATTTGTGGTAAAATTTTAATATGAATTATAAAAATCTTGAAGAATTAATAGAAGTAATAAAAAAGCTAAGAGCGCCTGACGGGTGCCCATGGGACAGAGAACAAACACATTCATCTCTTAAACCCAATATGCTTGAAGAAGCTTACGAAGCCGTTGATGCAATAGATGAAAACAGCATGCCTCATTTAAAAGAAGAATTAGGAGATGTACTGTTACAAGTTCTTCTTCATTCTCAAATTGCATCTGAAAACGGGGATTTTAATATAGATGATGTGGCAAAAGAGTTGAAAGAAAAACTTATTCACAGGCATCCGCATGTTTTTGGTGATATTTCAGTTAAAAATTCAGACGAAGTAAAAAAGAATTGGGATATATTAAAAGCTGAAGAAAAGACTGAAAGAAAATCTGCAATGGATGGTTTATCAAAAAGCATGTCTGCATTAATGAGCGCTCAAAAAATATCAAAACGAGCCGTAAAAACAGGGTTTGAATGGCCAAATGAAGAATCTTTGTATGAGTGTATAAAATCAGAATTTGACGAATTTAAACAGGCTAAAATTGGTAAAGATAAAACCAATATGGAAGAAGAATTAGGAGATATTCTTTTTGCTGTTGTCAATTTGGCAAGATGGAATAAAATTGACGCAGAACAGGCGCTTTTAAAATCAAACAAAAAATTTGAAATGCGATTTCGTAAAATGGAAGAACTTGCAAACAAACCCTTGACACAATACTCATTTGAAGAATTTGACCGACTTTGGAAAAAAGCAAAGGCTGAATTAAAAAAGCAGGGGTGAAATTTATTAAATATTAAACAATTCCGTATAATCAGCATTTAATAAATCAAGGATAGAAATAAATTAGTTATTTATTAAATGATTTCTTGTATAACAGATCCCGATAGCAATTGAGTCAACGGTATCATCAAGTTTTGGTAAATCAATTCCGCCCAAAGATATTTTTACCATTTGCTCAACTTCTTTTTTCGATGCTCTGCCGTATCCTGTAAGAATTTGTTTTACCTCAATCGGAGTATATTCAAAAATTGGAACGTTATACTTTTCTAAAACAGTTAAAATTACCCCTCTTGCATGTGCAACAGGCATAACGGTTGTATAGTTTCTGAAGAAAAACAGTTTTTCAATAGCGCAAACATCAGGTTTATATTTTTCAACAATTGTATTCATATCATTGAAAATTTCTAATAATCTTGATGATTCGCGAGTTCCTTTTTGAGTTTGGATTGAACCGGAATGTTCGAGTTTTATATTTTTCCCGTCAAAGTCCAAAATACTATATCCTACTATTGCCATCCCCGGATCAATTCCTAAAATCTTCATGATACTATTATTTTACATTTTTAAGTTTATTTGTGCAAAATTTAAACTTCATACTTAACATTTGTTTAATTACAATATTAGTGTTAATATAGTTCTATGATTGAGCTGCTAATCTTATACGTATTGTTAAACAGAGATTTGACAATGTATGCGATACATTCAAGAATTCTTGATAATTTCAGGGCATATACAAATCCAAGCTTTGGGGCAATTAAACCCGCTCTTGTAAGATTGGAGAAAAAAGGCTGCATTAAATCCGCAAAAATCATGTCCGAAGGCGGAAAACTTTCTGTATTTTATTCAATCACTAAAGAAGGTCTAAACGAATTAAAAAAACTTTTACTCCAAGATTTTACTCTAAATCCGCTTCAGTTTATTTCTGATGCATCTGTAAAATTGTCCTGTATCGGATTTTTAGATGAAGATGACAAAATTAAAATGCTTGATTTAGTCAAATCAAACGCTATGCGTCACAAGATTAACGCGCAAAATACATTGACTAATGAATATAATCCAATTGATATTTATCAAAAAATTGTGTTGGATAATACCGTTTGTATGTACAGCAACCTTATTTCTGTTGCGGAAGGATTTTATAAAAAATAATGAGTGCAATTGTTGATAGCGTAATTAAAGATTCGATAGCACAGGATTTGGGAATTTCAAAAGGAGATGAACTGATTTCGATTGACGGAATTCAACTGTCGGATATGATAGATTACAATTTTTACATAAAATCCGAAAATATAACCATCCTTATCAAAAAAGCAAGCGGAGAACTTGAAGAAATTGAAATCGAAAAAGATTATAGTCAGGATTTGGGAATTGTTTTTGAAAGTGCCGTGTTTGATAAAATTAAACCTTGTTTAAATCACTGTATATTCTGCTTTGTCGATCAACAGCCAAAAGGGTTAAGGAAAACACTTTATATAAAAGACGATGATTACAGATTATCATATCTGCAAGGAACATATATTACGTTAACGAATTTAACAGAAGATGATAAATCAAGAATAAAAAGAATGGGACTCGGACCTTTTTATGTTTCTGTTCACACCACTAATCCTGAGTTAAGAGTAAAAATGCTAAGAAATCCGAATGCAGGAAAAGCTCTGGATAATTTAAAATGGTTCAGAAAAAACAGAATCCCGTTTCACGCTCAGATTGTCCTTTGCCCGGGAATAAATGACGGCAAAGAATTAGATCGAACTTTATCTGATTTAGCGGAACTGAAAAATACCGTTTTATCAACTGCAATTGTTCCTGTAGGAATTACAAAATTCAGAGATGAAAAGCTTAAAAGAGTGGATTCAAAAGTTGCAAAAGAAACGATTGAAATCGCTTCAAAATATAAAAGAGTTTGCTGCTCGGATGAATTTTTCCTTTTAGCCGGTAAACCGATACCAAAAGCGAAGTATTACGGAAATTTTTCTCAATTAGATGATGGTGTTGGAGCTTTAAGACTAACTTATGACGATTTTAAGAAATTGAGGTTTTCAAAATCAATATCAAAACCGTATAAAATAATTTTTGCATGCTCATATGCAGCAAAAGCCATGCTTGAAAAAATTAGTCAAAAACTAAACAAAATAAAAAATCTTGAAGTTGAAATCTGTCCTGTAAAATCAAATTATTGGGGAGAAGATATTACGGTTGCGGGGCTAATCACAACTGAAGATTTAATAAATACCGTAAAAAATAAAAAATGTGATACCGTTATAATACCGTCTGTAATGCTAAGACCATACAGTCAAGATTTTCTTGACGGCAAAAATTTGGATTATGTGAAAGAAAAAACAAAACAGAATTTTTATGTTCAAAACAATATTTATTCGTTTAAAGAAATCTGTGAATTGATAAATAATTTATAATATTTGCTAAAACAGTCAGTATTGTGCATTAAAATGCATAATGAAATCTTACATTGTAAATAAAAGAATGGCTCATGATTATCGTGAGCCATGCAATTACATAAATATAATATATTTATCTATTCTTTTTCAGGCCATACATGTCCCCAGCCAACAGGGTTATTCGCCATAATTTCGGCAAATTTCCCTTTTTGAAGCATATCAACCGTACAGCCGGTTATCTTTGATAATGGTATCTGTGCTTTCGTTTCAATATTACGAAATTTTCCGGTATGTATATCAAATTCTTTATCTGGAAATGTAGCCTCGCCATTTTTCCACGTATATGTATACCCAGGGCTTTCAATTTTAACATCATCTGCATAATTTTTATAATTTGTATTATCCGGGCTATAGTAATATGTAACTTTTAAGTTGCTAATTTTTCCGTCTTTTACGGTATATTCTGTAGTTTGAACACCTAGAAGCAAACCATCATCACCCCAATATTGCTTAGGTAATTTATATGTTACAGAACCATTATTATTTTTAGTCACAGTTATACCTTGTCTCGTTTTATATTTTTCACTATCCTTTTGGGTTGGTAATAGTCTTGACGTAATATTAGCATTATTAGACTGCGATAAGCCACTGCTGGACGATGTTGGAAACTTTATAAATGTTCGCTTAGTTGGGGGAAGTTGTTCAGATCTCCCGCCTGGTGTAGCTGTAGTAGAAGTTCCAGTTTGTACCCCTGTTAATTTAAATACTGACATAGTTTAATTCTCCTCGCATTAATATTTACTCTATGTATATATAAAAATTTTTTCTAATAAAAAATTGTCAAATTATTAAGATTTATTAAGACAGTTGATAGTTTCAACCGTATTTTGAGGTAAATACTAGATATTTACCTGATTTATAATATTTGCTAAAACAGCAAAAATTTTTTTTACGAATTTTGTTATTTATATGGCATTTATAACAAAACTATCCTCTGCAATGATTGTCCCTTACAAATTGTCCCGCGGTTCTGTTTTGGAAAGACAAACAAAAGCACAAAATTTAACCGAAGAATTTATTCAGATTTTTCTGCCAAAGGTTATAGATAAAAAGAAACTAAAAGCGTCAACAATAGAACATCTTATTAATACAATTTTGCCTGAACCGATAAAAATCTATATAAAAAAGAACAAATTGGACGATATTGCTAATGTAGGAACAGTGTATTCTTTTATATTCAAGGATATGTACAAATATATTATGAATTTGAAAATGCACCATTATCTCGTAAAGACTTCAAATACGAGTGCAATTATCCATGAATTTCGCCATTTAGCTGATTATATTTATCATCCGAAATATTTGGCAAAAGAGCGTGATATGTTCAGACTTGGGTTATTTAACGATACTTGGGACAGAACTTACGACAACTTTTTATATAAACAAATAAACATAAGTAATAACAACGAGAAAAAAGATGTATTAAAAACAATCGAAGACACAGTGAAAAAAAATTTAGAAAAATACAATTCTAAAGAAAAAATAACTACATTGCAAAATATGAGATATTATTTGCAAAGTGAATTAAACGCTTATAATCAAGAATATCAATTCATAAAAAAAACAGAAGAAAAATATCCGCAATTAATAACAGAAAAAACAAATATTGAATCGTTTATGTTCGAAGATAAAATAAAAATTATAGAAAAAATATTAAAAGAAACTATTTTCCAGGAACGAAACACTTTTTAACAATATTAATTTGATCTGTTTTAGATAATTTAGGATTTTTAATTTTTTCTTTTAAAACAATATCAAAATATTTTTGGAAATCAGGCCCTGATTTTACGCCTAATTTTAGCAAATCATCACCGGTAATATCAATTTTAATGTATTGTAAATGATCCAAATATCTTTTAACCGCATCTTCATTAACAACAGAAAACATAATAACAGATTCTAATTTTACAGATGAAAAACTTTTATAAATTTCGTAATCGGAATCAAAATTTTTATATTTTAAATTATTAAAATCGTCGACTATTTTTTTCTCAATTTTTGTCAGTGGTAAACAAAAAATATCGGGTAAAAGCCCAACGTATATAATCCAAATATTAGAAGGCTTATATTTATTGATAAGATTTTCTAAATTGACATTTTCAACCCTAAACTCATTTTTTGAAACAAGTTTATAAATTTTTTCATCAATAAATTTTTTAAATGCCGATTGAGAATTAAGATTAAAAGTTTCCACAAGTTCTTTTTTTAACCTTTTATAAGAGATATCGTAGTTAATATTATTAAGATAATTTTGTTGAAGTTTTAGTGTATGAGGCTCAAGTTCAAAGCCAAATCTTGTCCTAAATTTTAAGGCACGAAGAATTCTGGTCGGATCATCAATAAAGCTGTTGTCGTGAAGAACTCGAATTTTTTTGTTTTTAATATCTTCTAATCCGTTAAAATAATCAATAATTTCCCCTGTATACGTAGACTTTGCCATAGCATTAATCGTAAAATCTCTGCGGGAAACATCATCTTTTAAACTACATCCAATATCATAAACCAAGGGCAAATGACCTTTTTTAGGATAAGCCTCGTTTCTTGTTGAGGCAATATCTATTTCGTTGCCGAAATAATCAATCTTAACGGTAGCAAAAGGCTCATTAATTTTTAAAATTTTAGCATGCTCAATAGTTTTGGCAAAATCAATGGCATTTCCGATATAAGTAAAATCCGTATCAAAACTGGGGATTCCGAGAATTTCATCTCTTACAACACCGCCGATATAATAAAGATTTTTATCAACAAGATTCATAACAGAGATTTTATTTAAAATTCAGAATTAAAACAAGAGCAAATTTTTATGATAAGATGTAAATATAAACAACAAGGAGAAGTGTCCGAGTGGTTTAAGGTGACGATCTCGAAAGTCGTTGCGGGGGAGACTCCGCCCGGGGTTCGAATCCCCGCTTCTCCGAATTAAGAATTCAACACTTTTAGAGTAGTTTTTTAGTAA
>CAMNNA010000031.1 GCA_946545285.1 uncultured cyanobacterium
CTACCAATTTTAACGGTAGTCGAAATGTCTTGTTGATCATTTCTTCTTTTTCTACTTTGAACATAAATGTAATATAACTAATTTTTGGATAATTTAATACATCAATTTTTTTATAATGATTTTTACCATAATTTACACTTGAAAAAATATTGTAAATATTGTATAATATAAAAGTGCATATTAAATGAAAGGAAGTTAAAAAGTATGAACAAGTTTAAATTTAAAAAAGCCTTTACTTTAGCCGAAGGGGGTAAATTAAGGGCAGGCTTTACCTTAGCCGAGGTCTTGATAGTTATGGGTGTAATAGGCGTTGTTGCAGCGCTGACTATCCCGACACTTATTGCAAATATAAAAAGCGCAAGATATAGAACACAATTTAAAAAATCAATCTCAACACTTGCCCAAGTCGGTAAACTAAACCTTGCAAGATATGATTGGACGTTTTCAGATATTGATTCTGATCCTGGGGATGGGGATGTTTCCAATGCCGGTCATGACCATCCGGATAAAATAAAATCATTATCAGCCATGCTGAACGCTAATTTAGCAGGTGCAACATTTTACGAACACGGTGGGGTTTATGCCTACAAAGAAGGTGATGAAGATGATAAAAACATGGCATATGAAGATGCACAATATCCGCGAGAACATAACGGTGAAGATTTTCAGCATTTTTTTGCATATAAAACGAATGTGCTTGTGCAAAGGATATACTCATTACCAGATGGCAGCATGTTTCTTATTTCAAATATGGCTGGTACTGGTGACGGCAATGGTTGTTCACTTTCTCCCGGAGAATCTTTAACAGAAATGCTTAAAAGTACCGATAGATTATATAAAAATGAGTGTATTGGCTATATAGACGTTAACGGAACAGACGGGCCAAATGTAGAAACAGGTTGTGCGGATGAAGAAACAAAGTTAGATCCTGAACATCCGTGTGTTGTAGATAACAGCAGTATATCTGATATTTTCCCTGTTGTATTTTATAATGATACGGTTTCACCTGCGTCTAATGCTGCTGCGTATGTTTTGAATACCACAAAATAGCTAACTTTTAAGCAAGGGGTCATTTTTGCACCCTTGCTGTTATATCATTTGAGAATGGAACTAAGTATTTTTAATTCCGGCGAAAGAAACTGCTTTTTTATTTTACCGCCGGAAAATAATATCTAACACCGCTGTCAGAACGATATCTTATATATCCTGTTTTTGGTGTTTTGTCTAAATCATAAACGCTTACTAATGCCCAATTTCCCCGCACAACAACTAATTTAATTTGATGAGGCACATTTATAACAGAAATTGTTTTAGCCTCATCCTCAGGAGATGCCTTCATATCTTTACAAGTTTCAGGAGCACCTTTTAAAAGTTTTAGTCCGTATTTTTTGCCGTAAGCATTATAAAAATTAATCCAGGTCATAAATTTATAAGGATCGTCTTTTTTTATCCAACCGGTTGCGCCTGTTGAATTGTCATAAACTATTTCTACCCAATCTTCTGTTATATCAGTCGCACTGACTAAAGCTAAATCTTTATTTGGCATAAAAATAGTAAAGAAATTATTTTCACCTATTTCTTGCGGGAAAAAATCGTTTTTATCCCATCTTACTCTATACAAAATCATAGAATTTTCGTCAGGTTCTTTGTAGATAGTAATGTCGTTTCCCACCTGATAAAGTCCGACAGTTCTAACAGAAGAAATATTAGGAGTAACAGGCACGATATCTTTTGCTTGAATTTTTAATCCTGTAAAAAATATTCCCGTTAACAATAATATAAAAATTAAAAACAATCTTTTCATTTTACTGTAATTACCCCCTTTTACGCATTTTTTCGTAAATTAAAAGTATGGTACAAATTACAACACAAATCATTGTTGAAATCATCCAAAATGAAATTGCGCCGTTCCAACCGAATTTATCTACAACAAAACCTGTTCCGCCTGAAGATAGTGCAGCCCCTACATAACCAAATACCCCCGTAAATCCGATTGACGCGGAGGCTACTTTTTTGGAACTGCTTTCAACAGCGCATAATCCGCCAATTAACATTTGAGGACCTGCGGTGAACATCCCTATCATTGCGGCATATATATAATCCCAAACATGATTTGTCTCAGGGTTTGAGGCAAATGCCAACAAACTCAATATCAAACAAATTAAAAATACTATATTAATAGGAGTTCTGTTTCCTTTATAAATTTTATCGGAAATTACACCGGCAAAAATTGCACCGCCTGCACCTACCAAAGCAAGTGAACTAAGTTTTGTACTTGCCAGAGTCAATGAATTATGTTTAACTTCAACCAAATATTTTACAAGCCAATCCTCTGTTCCGAATCTGATTACATAAACAAATATATATGCAATTGCAAGCATCCATATCACAGGATTGCAAAGGATATGTTTTTTGAAAATTTCAAAATACGGAGTATTATCTTCATCATCTTTTTCTTTTTCTTTAATCGGTTCATTGTTATATTTTTCAATATCAGGCAAACCTAAAGACTGCGGTTTATCTCTCAATCTGTCATATAACCATAAACCTGTCACTATACAGATTAGAGCAGGAATATAAAATGCTCCCATCCAACCGAATTTTTCAATAACAAAACCTGACAAAGTTACGGCAGCAAATACCCCGATTTGGTGTGAAGTTGACCAAATTGACCATTTTGTACCGCGTTCGGAATTTGAAAACCAATACGAAAGACTCTTTGCAACCGGCGGAAATCCGCAAGATTGAAACCATCCGTTTGCACCCCAGAAAAATGCTAAAAGCCATAATAAAACAGTTGCTGACGGTAAACCAAAAAAGCTTATATGTCCGGGAGTGATAAACAATGCGCTTATTACAAAAAATATGTTACATATTGCCGATAAAATTAATGCTGTCGGCAAAAACGTTCTTACATTTGCTTTATCAGCAATAACACCATTTATAAATTTACCTATACCATAAGTTACGTATAGAGTTGAACCCAAAATCCCGAGTTCTGTGTTTGAAAAATTAAGCGCCTGTCCCATTGCAGGAAGTGCAACCGCTATATTTTTACGGCAAATGTGAAATACAACGTATGCTATAAAACTTGAATAAAAAATTCTCCATCTCCAGTGTTTATACATAGATGAAACTTTTTCTTCGTCTTTGATAGTTTCTATAGCCGGCGGTTCTGAAAAAAAAGCGCCTAATTTTTTAAACATATTCTATCCCTTTCGTATTATATTTTATTACTTTTTATAATTTGTACATTTCTTGTTTCGGAAAATTCTTTGCGAGCATTTTTCAAAATTTCTTTTTGATCATCATCAAGACTTTTTCCGTTAACCAGCCTGTCAATAAATCCTGTATTCAGTTTTGCAGCTTTTTCCAAAGCCCCGATCTGTGCCAAAACCGGCTCAACTTCACTAAATATATAACCAAAAGTTTGTTTTGAATTATAAACAAGCATATCACCGTCATTGGAAGTCAAAGGATCTCCGCCAAGTTCAAAATACAACTTGAATATAGATTTTAGATCTTGCATTTCAGCCTGCAGAGTTGTCACTGCGCTTTGCAATCTTAAATAACGTTCAAAAAGATAATCAACGTTATCAAGTTGTTTGTTCTCCCAATCATATTTTTGAGTATAAAGTTTTTTTAATGAAGGATATGCAAGCGCTAATCCCATAGCATCACCCATTGCTCGATGACGACCTTCAATTTCAACATTGAATGTCTCGGTAAGAATTCCAAGCCCGTGAGATTCCAAATCAGGATAAACTTCTTTAAACATTTGCTGAGTGTCAATTCTTTCATTTTTAATTTCAGAACCCGTAACTCTTTTTGAAGCTTCATTTATAAATGAATAATCAAATATTGCATTGTGTGCAACAATGGGATAATCTCCGATAAATTCAAGAATTTTTGGAATGATTTCTTCTTCAGTCGGGGCATCCGCAACCATCTGCTGAGTAATCCCATGAACCGCAATACTTGATTTTCTTATATGCTGCAAAGGATTAATAAGTGTTTGAAATTCGTCTTTAATTTTGCCGTTTTCAAGTCTTAAAGCGGCAAATTCAACCATTTTCTCCCTCGTATAGTCTAACCCTGTTGTTTCTGTATCAAGAACAATTTCTATAACCTTTTTTCTCACTGCCATATATCCTTCGTTAAATAGATAATAGCACAAAAATTTTTTCCATGCTAGAATGTATATTATAAAAAGAGAAAAAGGAGTATATTATGGCAGTTAATGAAATATGTGATGAAAGCTTTGAAACAGAAGTTTTGAATTCGGACATTCCGGTAGTAGTAGATTTTTGGGCAACTTGGTGCAGACCTTGCAGAAAACTTTCTCCTGTTGTTGATGAAATAGCAAAAGAATATGACGGAAAAGTAAAATTTACAAAGTTAAATATTGAGCAAAGCCCTGAAACAACTAAAAAATATTCAATCAGCGGAATTCCATGTTTGTTAGTATTCAAAAATGGCGAAGCCGTTGAAAGAATGGCAGGTTTAATGCCAAAATCAACTATTATTTCTAATATTGAAAAACACGTATAATTAAGATTTAATGAACGATTTATGTGTTTATTTAATTAAATCTAAAACTACTTTAGACGGCAGACCGATTACGTTATCAATTGAGCCTTCGACTTTTTCCACAAATCCGTCCGGAAGCTCCTGGATTCCGTAAGCACCCGCTTTATCGTAAGGTTTAAAGTTTTTCAGATAGTATTCAATTTGTTCATCTGTCAATTTTTCGAACGTAACTTTTGTTGTATCTGATTTGATTTTAAAAGATAAATCTTTACTATCTATAACAGCAACAGCAGTGACAACAAAATGAGTTTGTCCGGAAAGACTTTTTAACATATTAAAAGCATTATCATAATCTTTGGGTTTACCTAAAATTTTGTTATCCAAAACAACAATTGTGTCTGCGCCGAGAACTTTATAAAATTCTCCTTTTTTATTCAATTCTTTTGCGACTGCAAGTGCTTTATTATATGCAAGATTTTCGACAAAATCATAAGTAAAAACCGTCGTATCATGCTTTTCAACATAATCAGACGGTATAATTTGATAATCAATATTTAATTTTTTAAGAATATCGGCCCGTCTTGGTGATTTCGAGCCCAGGATAATTTTTCCCGCGGTGCATTGCTTTTTCATAACATAATCTTATCAAAAATGTCTGAAAAAGTGCAAATTCTTTTTTTAATTTAGCTTTGACCTAAATTTCTTCGATATCTTGCAGAGCGTGCATTAATTGCATAACATGCAATATTTAACCTCTGACTAAGGTTCATCATATTTTTCAATGTAGATGCATAATCATTCATTGTATCCAACATTTTGTTCGGATCAACCATAGAAGCTTCGTTGTCATGATTGTCAACTTTTTCTTCCTGATATTTTTCTACAAGCATTCTGTCAATGTAATCATCCGCACCAATACTCATTGTTGGCCTCCCTTTTGTTAAATTTTCTATTGATTATCCTATTGATTTTGAGAAATATTATCCTGAAATATTCCTTATATTAGAATAAAGTATTTTTTTATAACAAAATTGCGTGATTTTTGAAAAATATAAAGAAATGTTAAATAAATTAATTTTTAAAATTTTTCATTAACTCGTCCATAGTATCACCGCCATATTTTAACAGAATTTCATTAACCAGAACCCAAGCAACACGGGATTCTGCAACAACAGCGCAAGATTCAACGGCACAAACATCTGATCGTTCATAATGCGCGACTGATTCTTGTTTTGTTTTTAGATCAACGGATTTTAAAACTTTTTTCATTGTGGGAATAGGTTTCATAACTGCAGAAACAACAATATCCTGTCCGTTTGTAATTCCGCCTTCAATTCCTCCTGCGTGATTTGTAGGACGATCTATATTACCTTCATCATCAAGTACAAATTCATCATGATAATCACTTCCGTAAAAACCCAAAGGATTTGTCCCTATTTCAACAACTTTAACAGCAGGAATACTCATCAGTGCTTGAGCCAATCTGCCGTCAATTCCTCTGTCCCAATGAACGTATGAACCCAAACCCACAGGAACATTTTTATAAATTACGGTAAATTTTCCGCCTATAGAATCTCCTTTTTCTTTGGTTATGTCAATTTCATTATTGAATTCTTCCTGATTACAAGCACAACCGACTTGAGTAACTTCTGAAATACCGGTAATGCCCAGTTGTTTTAGTATCATTTTAGCAACTGCACCGACTGCAACTTCAATTGCGGTTTTTCTTGCACTTGAACGCTCCAAAACATTTCTTAAATCTTGATGTCCGTATTTAACACTGCCGGCATAATCGGCATGTCCGGGGCGAAACGTAGAAAACGATTTCACTTCGGTTAGATTTTCAGGGGCGACACTCATAATTTTTTGCCAATTTTCGAAATCTAAATTTTCTATAACCAAAGTAATCGGAGACCCCAACGTTTTTCCAAACCTAACCCCTGATGTAATTTGTACGGTATCAGACTCAATTTTCATTCTTGCGCCTCTGCCGTGACCTTGTTTTCTTCGTTGTAGTTCTTCGTTTATAAAATCAATATCAAACTCCAAACCGGCAGGAACTCCTTCTATAATTGCAGTTAAAGATTTACCGTGGCTTTCTCCTGATGTTAAAAATCTGAATTTTTCCATAATAATTTCCTTTTGTTAAATTAATTGTATCAGTATATTGTAAAAATTTCTATCCCCCAAAATAAGAAATATCATTTTTGTTTCAAGTTTTTATTAATTCATGATATAATACTTTTAAAAAGAGGTTAAGGTAAGTATGATGAGTTCGACTAAAAAACTTTCGGTGGCATTTTATTGGCATATGCACCAGCCGGTTTATAAATTAACTCCGAAAGGGGATAATTTGATGCCTTGGGTCAGACTTCATGCCGTCAAAGATTACCTTGATATGGTTTTGTGGGTTGATAAGTTTAAAAATTTAAAATTAAATTTCAATTTTGTGCCGGTTTTAATTGATTCAATTATTGATTATTCGCAAAATGATGCGCACGATATTCATTCAAGACTTACTATTACACCTGTTGAAAAATTGAATCACGAAGATAAGATTTTTATTTTAAACAACTTTTTTGATGCAAATTATAAAACAATGATACTGCCAAACCATGAATATCACAGGCTCTACAGGCTTGTCCAACATGAAGGGACTGAAAATACAGAGGTATTATCTTCTCAGGAATATTCTGATCTTATGGCATTATTTAATCTTTCCTGGATTGACCCGTCTTTGAGATCTTCTGACAGAACTTTGAAAAAGCTTTATGAAAAGGGTAAAAATTATACTCAAAAAGACCGCGAAAATATTATCAAAATCCAACGTAAAATTATCGCAAAAATCATTCCGACCTTAAAGCAATTTGTCGAAAAACACAAAATAGAAATAACAACAAGCCCTTATTATCATCCGATATTACCAATATTAACCGATTATAAAAAAATAAGAAAAAATTCTTCACCTGAAGACGAGTTGTCTTGCTTAAAAACTGAGCTTGATGCTAAAATTCAAACCCAAAGTGCTTTAGACCGAATGGAAGAAATATTTGGGGTAAGACCTAAAGGAATTTGGCCTTCGGAACAATGTGTAAGTGCATCCAATCTTCAAATGTTTAGTTCTTTGGGTGTTAAGTGGGCTATTTCTGATGAGAATGTTTTATCAAATTCTATAAATTTTGAATTTGTACATGATTTTAAAGGATATCTTGAAGATCCTTATCACTTATTAAAATCATATGATTACAAAACAAAAACTTCTGATATTAAAATGGTGTTCAGAGATTCTACAATTCATAATCTTATAAATTTTGAATACAGCAATCATGATCCGATTCTTTCTGCCAATGATTTGTATGACAGAATTAAAGTTATTCAAAGCAAAATTCTTTCATCCCCGGATAAAGACCATTTGTTAACAATAGCAATTGACGGTGAAAATTGTTGGGAAAATTACGTTGAAGACGGAAATCCTTTTTTGGAAACTTTATATAAACTGATAACAGAAGATAAAACATTAGAAACAGTTTTATTAAGTGATTATTTAGAAAAAACAGAAGAACATAAACCATTAAAACGTATAGTTCCGGGATCAACTTCAAACAGAAACTTCAGACTTTGGATAGACGAACCGTTAAAAGATATGGCATGGACATATTTAAGACGGGTAAGAAAAGATTTTTCGGATTTTGTAAAACGAGAACCGACTCATCCGAATATTCTGAAAGCCAGAAAAGAACTTTTTATTTGTGAAGGCAGTGATTGGTACTGGTGGTATGGAGAGCCAAATAATTCAGGTCAGGATAATATTTTTGACTTTTTATTCAGAAATCATTTGAAAAATATCTATAAATACTTTAATTTGGAAATCCCAAGTTATCTTGACAATCCGTTGACAGGAATTACTCTTTCAAAACCTTCAAATTATCCTATATCAATGATTTCGCCTGAAATAACCGGCAAGGATATTGTTAGTGTTGATGATGTTTGGAATAATGCAGGATGTATAGAAATTCCTGACGGCCCTGTTTTAAGAGAGTCAAAATTGTTTGAAAAAATAAGATTCGGGAATGATGAAAATAATTTTTATCTGAAATTTCATTTAAACAAATTCCTAAAGGGTAACGAAAAAATTACAAATCGTATCTATCAAATATATATATATTTAAGAAAAGCCGGAAGAAGTCAAGCTTTGGCGCCTGTCAGGTTGATTAATAAAACCGAAAATGTATCTCCTATTTCGATGGAAAAATTTCATAATGAAATTCAAGTATCTATTAAAGATGATGAATTAAAATTTATAAGAATAATCAGAGCAATTCCGGGGGATATGTGGGTTTTAGAAAATTCCAGACCTATAGAATCAGCATATGATGATGTTTTGGATATAAAAATTCCGTTTAGCCTTTTGGATATTAACGAAGGTGAAACCTTAGAATTTCTATTCATAAATGCAAATTTTGGGATGAAAGATTTTTACATTCCTGATGAAATGGTTTTATCAATAACCCGCCCTGTAGCAATTATAAATCAATAACTTTAAAATTTTGAAAATAAAAAACCGGCACAAATATTATTGCCGGTTTTTTGTAAATTTTATAATTTATTTTAAAACGCAGTTTTATTGCCTTTTCCGCCCGGATTCCAATAATCATTTCCTTGGCTTCTTTGTTTTGTTCTGATATTAATCCATTTTTCTTTCCTTTGCGGAATTGGTTCACCTTTAGCTGCTGCATTTTGAGGAACCATATTCGGGTCTGTGATATATGGGGTATAAGTACCTTCATAAACCTCTGTTCCTGCTGCATTTTCAATATTTGCAACATTTTCAACATTAACATTTAATTCAGGAAGATTTGTTGTATCTCCATATACCGCAGAATTTGTGGCAGGAGATGTTGACAATACTGTGTCTAACGGTGCCAAAATCAACGGTTCACCTGCAAACGCACATCCTGATGCCGTAAATAAAATTGCTGATAATAAGATAAATTTTTTCATTTTATTACTCCTGTTTCATCCTTTCTATTTTTATTTATACTTATATTATAACATAAAACAACAACAAAAAAAAGTTTGCTATACAATTATTAAAAACATGAAGGAGAAAAAAATTGCGCCAACGACTTCCGGAATTTTTAAAAAGACCGATAATTGACACTGATACTACTAAAAATGTTCGTAAAATATTGAAACAAAATTGTTTAAATACGGTTTGTGAAAATGCTCGCTGTCCTAATAAAAACGAGTGTTATACAAAAAATACCGCAACTTTTTTGATTATGGGAAATGTTTGTACAAGGAATTGTAAATATTGTAACATTTCTTGTCAAAAACCTGAACCTCTTAATCCTGAAGAACCGAAAAATATTGCAAAAGCTGTAAAAGATTTAGGATTGAGATATTGTGTTATAACATCAGTTACAAGGGATGATTTGCCTGACGGCGGGGCTGAACATTTTTCAAACTGTATAAGTGAAATAAAAAATTTAACCCCTAATGTTAAAATTGAAATTTTAACTCCCGATTTTAAAGGGAAAAAAGAAAGTCTTGATATTATTATAAATTCAAATCCTGATGTTTTTAATCACAACATTGAAACTGTTAAAGAAGTTTTTAAAACCGCAAGACCTCAAGGAAATTATCAAACTTCTTTAAATGTTTTAAAATATATCAAACAAAACAGCAAAATAACTACAAAATCCGGATTAATGATAGGATTGGGAGAAACGTTAGATCAAATTCAAAGAACATTTGATGATTTAAAGAATTCAGGATGTGATATTTTAACTGTCGGACAATACATTCAGCCATCTAAAAATCATTTGCCGGTTTTAAAATATTATAATCCCGATGAATATGAAATTCTTAAAAAAATGGCAAAAGACACCGGTTTTAAAAATTTTCAAATTGGTCCGTTAGTTAGAAGTTCTTATAATGCGTTTGAAATAAGCGGATTATAACCTGTTTTTAAACGAGCCCTTCTTTCAATGCTTTAACAGCAGCTTGAGTTCTATCATCAACCAAAAGTTTTTGAATAATATTACAAACGTGCGCTTTTGCAGTGTGTGCAGAAATAGTTAATTCTTCTGCTATTTCGTTGTTTGATTTTCCGTCTACCACAAGTTTTAAAACTTCATATTCTCTTTGGGTTAAATCAGCGTGTTCTTTGCGAAAAGTTGCACGCGACATTTGTCTTTGGGGAACAAGACCTGAGTTTTTTTCTCTCAGAAAAGGAACTGCCAAGGGATCAATCCACATTGCGCCGTCTTTAATTGTTCTTATTATCATTTTTAAAATATCGGTATTAATATCTTTCATAACATAAGCGCAAGCGCCTGATTGAAGTGAATCCATAACTTCTTTTTCGCTTAAATGAGAAGTTAAAATTATAACTTTTGCGTTTGTATTTTGTTCTAATATTTGTTTTGTGGCTTCGATTCCCGTAATATCCGGTAGTCCTATATCCATTAAAATTACATCAGGATGTGTCGTTTTAAATTTTTCTATTGCATCTTTACCGCTTTGGGCTTCTGAAGTTACTTCCATACCGTCTTGTTCTTCAAACAAGGATTTTAATCCGACACGCATTAATTTATGATCTTCTACTAATAACAGTTTTATTGGGGTATTTATCATAATTATCTCCTTCAATTACAATAATTATTAATTTAAATTCTCAAACCCCGAAACCAAATTATGTTTAATAAAAAGGATAATTATTTTAATTTGTCGTGTTTGGATTGTAATTTTAGGTCTGATTATAAAAAGGTTTTTGCTTAGTTTTGGTGTTTTTGTAGTAAAATGTTACTTAAAGACGAAGGATAAACGTGAAAAATTTAAAATATTCGGTAATAATTATAGGAAGCGGAATTTCAGGATTATATTGCGCACTAAAATTGGAACAAAGTAAAAAATGCAAAAACGGGATTTTACTTGTTACAAAATCGCAATTGAATGAAAGTAATTCTTATTATGCTCAGGGTGGTATAGTTGCCGTTTTAAAAGATAACAAAAATGACTCGATTGAATCCCATATAAAAGATACTCTAAAAGCCGGTGCCGGATTATCCGAATTTGATACCGTTAAATTTATAAGCGAAAATTCAGATACTGTCATTAAAGATTTATTAAAATTCGGAGTAGAGTTTGACAAGGATGAATTTGGGAAATTTACTTTAACAAAAGAGGCTGCTCACAGCGTGAATCGTATACTTCATTCAGGAGGAGATGCAACAGGCAGAGAAATTGAAAAAGCTTTATGTATTGCGGTCAAAAAAAACCAAAATATTAAAATTCTTGAAAATACTATTGCGGTTGAATTATTGACAGATAATGAATCTAAATGTTGCGGCGGGGTATTGTTTAATTCGGAAAGTAAAGAATATTACTGCGTAAATTCTTCAAAAGTAATTCTTGCCTCAGGCGGTTTAGGGCAGATTTATAAATACACTACAAACCCAGTATGCGCAACAGGGGACGGGATTGCCATTGCATATAGAGCCGGTGCGGATTTACAGGATATGGAGTTTGTGCAGTTTCATCCGAGTGCGTTTGCAGTTGATGATAAAATCCACAAAAATCGTTTTTTAATTAGTGAAGCCGTAAGAGGTGAAGGGGCAAAACTTTGCGACAAATTCGGTAATGAATTTATGGAAAAATATGACCCCAAAAAAGAACTTGCACCAAGAGATATTGTTGCTCGCTCTATCTATAGTGAAATGAAAAAAAACAATGTTCCTAACGTATATTTAAATGCAATTAATATCGGCAAAGAAAAATTATTAAAAAGATTCCCGACAATTGCAAAAAAATGTTTGGAAAATGATATAGATATAACAAAAGACTTTATTCCTGTAGCGCCTGCTGCACATTATTTTATGGGGGGGGTTAAAACCAATCTCAATTTCGAAACATCACTAAAAAACCTTTATGCAATAGGGGAAGTTTCTTCAACGGGTCTGCATGGCGCAAATAGATTAGCAAGTAATTCGCTTTTAGAATGCGTTGTTTGCGCATACAATATAGTTAAAAATATTGAATTTGAAAATATTCCGGAATCGGATTTTGAAAATATAATTTCAAAATACTCCGATAAATCTGATAAAAATATTTCTTTTGATATAAAAAAAGCAAAAGATGAACTGAAAGAAATTATGTGGGAAAATGTCGGAATTTTCAGGGATGAAAAAGGTTTAAATACGGCATTGAAAAAAATCCGCGAATTGGAAAACAATTACGGGAAAAAAGATGTTTGTAATTCAAAAGAAGAATATGAATTAAAAAATATGATTACAGTTTCAAAACTCATTATAAATTGCGCTCTGAAAAGAAAAGAATCCAGAGGAGCGCACTATAGGACAGATTATTTAAATACAAATCAAAAAGCTTGTCACAGTTTAATAAATAAAAAAGAAGGAGAAATTATATTTTGTTAACAGATTTTTATTTAACGGATCATATAAAATCAGCTCTAAATGAAGATATAGGATTTGGGGATGTTACAACAGAAAGTATTATTACTGAAGATAAAGTTTTTGAAGCAAAACTGACTTCACGTGCTGAAGGAATTGTTTGCGGATTGGAAATCTTTAAAAAAGTATATGAAATACTATCTGATAAAATTGAGGTTAAATTGTTTTTTAAAGATGGCGATAAAATAAGAAAAGGTGATATTTTAGCAGAAATTAAAGGTTCAGGGAAATACATTTTATTGGGCGAAAGAGTTTCATTAAATTACATTCAGCGACTTAGCGGAATCGCAACGGAAACTAATAAATATCAACAAGCTATAGGCGATTTGCCCTGCAAAGTTGTTGATACAAGAAAAACTACTCCAAACTTTAGAGCCTTTGAAAAATATGCGGTAAAATGCGGAGGCGGAGCTTTGCACAGATTCAATCTGTCAGATTGCGCCATGATTAAAGATAATCATATAAAAGTTGCCGGTTCTGTTACAAAAGCAATTGAGCTTGTTAAAAAGAATCTTTCTCACGCTCATAAGATTGAACTTGAATGTGATACTTTGGATCAGGTTAAAGAAGGTTTAAATTCAGGTGTAGATATAATTATGCTTGATAATATGAATTTGGATGAAATGAAAGAAGCGGTTAAAATCATTAATCACAGAGCAATTGTTGAGGCAAGCGGAAATGTAACATTGGATTCTGTCAAACAAATTGCACAATGCGGTGTTGATATAATTTCTACAAGCGCAATTGTTGCAAAAGCTCCGACTCTTGATTTGGGTCTTGATATGTAAAAAATATTTATAGGAAATTAAGAATTGAAAAAAAATGCTGTTGAAGTTTTAGTTTTTATTTACTCATGGCTGTTTGGCGGAATTTCAAACTGTTATTTCGGTTTGGATTTTATGTATGATTTTCATAATTATCATTTTTATAATCCGTGGGCATTTATAACCGGCAGAGTGGGGTTTGATGTTATGCCGGCATGCGTTGAATCTTATTTTAATCCTTATTTAGATCTTTGTAATTATTTTTTAATAAGAATTTTAAATAATTTTCCTTATGTTTATTTATTTGTATGTGCGATATTTTACGGATTTTTTACTCTTTTAACTTATAAAATTGCAAAATTCATATTCCAAAACGATAAATTTAAACTTTGGCTTTCATTTTTAATCGGAATAACAAGCAGTATAGTTATATTTAATATCGGAGCAACTAACAATGATATAATTGTTGCGGATTTTACTCTTTTATCAATATATTTGATATTGAAATACATAAATTCCGAGAAATTAAAGTATTTAATAATTTCAGCACTGATATTAGGGGTATCGGTTACATTAAAACTTACAAACGGAATTTTTATCCCCGGAATATTTGCAGGACTATTAGTAATTAAAAACAGCAGATTTAAAAGAGCTTTTTTGTGGTTAAGTATTACAATTTTAGCGTTTTTGATAACGGATTTTTCGTGGATGTACAAATTATGGATAAATTTCCACAATCCGATGTTTCCATATCTCAACGGGATATTTAAATCTGATTTAATCTCAAGTGATAATGTATTGCAGTCTGATTTCAAAGCACTTTTACCAAGAGGAATTAAAGATTTTATCTTGTATCCGTTTTTATTTATGGATAAATTAAACAGACACGGATTTGAACGGCTGTTCCAAGATTACAGATTATGTTTATTGTATATCAGTTCAATATTTTTTATTGTATTCAGTTTATTTAAAAACTGGCGTGAAAGATTTATGAAAGAATCTTTTAAACCGATTCTGTTTTTATATGTAATGTTTGGAGCAACTTATATCGTTTGGTTAAATCTTTTTGCAAACGTGAGATATATAATGCCT
>CAMNNA010000032.1 GCA_946545285.1 uncultured cyanobacterium
TCTATTCAATATTTAAATTCATATTTTATTCAAAAAAACTTTACACAATTCCAATTTTACTTGCACCTGCATAATTTTGATTATATAATAATGTTAGGTATAAGGGGATAAAAATGGAATTTTTTAGAAATCATCAAAAAGCAATCATTGCCGTAATCTCACTGACATTTTTGGCGTGGACTATTGGTTTGATGCTATTACCGATAATTGCAAAATAAGATTAAAAATGAATATAAAAAGATTATTGAAATATACACTTATATGCTGGATGTTTTTGTCAATGCTTTTTTTGAGCGGTGGCGGTAGTGTTTTGGCTGCAAATCAGACGCTTGATCAAAAGTTAAAAGCCACTAACAAAAAAATTAATCAAATGCAGCAAAAAAAACGTCAGGCTGATTTAAAATTAAAAAAAGAAAAATCAAAATTAAGCAACAATCAGCAAAAACTTGAACGTACTCAAAATGAGTTAAGGGCAACGACCCAAAAATACAATGGATTAGTTTCAAATCTTTCTTTAATGCAAGCCAGACTAAATCAGGCTAATATTGAATTCCAAGATATAGACCGTGCTATGAGATCAAGAATAACTGAAGTTTTTATGCATCAGAGAACTGGTATGTTTGAATTGATTTTGTCGGCCCATGATTTAAGCTCTTTACTTGATACTTTTTATTTTGAAAAGCTTGTTATTCAGGAAGATTACCGAAGAATGCAGGCTGTAAAAGCTAAAGCTGATGAATTAGCAAAATTAAAAGCTCAGGTTGAAAATCAAAAGCGTCTTGTTGAAGCGTCTATGCGCGAAATTAATAGTCAGAAAAATTCAATTCAAAATTCAATCGCTGAAAATAAAAATATGATTGAACGGTTGAATAAAGATAAAAATTATTACGAAAAAACAGAAAAAGAATTGGCTCGTCAATCGGAAAATATTCAAAGTATGATTGCAAAGTTGACAAAATCAAATTCGAAGGCAGGTACAACGGTTAAAATAATATCTACCGGATTTATGCGACCGATAAGCGGTCCTATAACATCTCCGTTTGGTTGGAGAACACATCCTATATTTAAGAGCAGAATTTTTCACTCCGGTATTGATATAGGCGGACCAAACAGAGGTGCAATTCATGCGTCAAATGACGGTAAAGTTATATATTCCGGCTGGTACGGGGGGTATGGTAAATGCGTAATCTTAGATCACGGGGTAATAAACGGTCAGCCGATTACTACCTTGTATGGTCATATGTCTTCAATAAATGTTAGTAACGGGCAAATGGTCAAAAAAGGTCAAACTATCGGACTTGAAGGTTCTACCGGTTACAGCACCGGACCTCACTGCCACTTTGAAGTCCGTGTAAACGGAAAACCGACAAATCCAATGCATTATATTTAAAAGGAATAAAATAAATTGAAAAAATATCTGATTTTAATAATTTTAATATTCTTATTTTCCCCATCATCTTATGCAATAGATGGCGGGTTGAATAATTATGCCGAATCAGGTCCTTTAGATGTTATTTTCCGTTCTGTCATTCCGGAAAAAGAATATAGCGATGATGATTTTGACCAAGATGATGAAGATGTTGATACAACTAATTCAAGCAAAGATAAAAATTCTGAAAATAAACAAAATTTTGTTCCGGCTGAACCGAAAATTTTTTATGACGATGAAAGAACTTATCAAGAAGTAGATAAGAATAATATGCCTTTCTTTAAGCAAATGCGTTTGAGATTATCAAACAAAATTCTTGAAAATCAATACAAAAATGCTGATAAGGCTAATAAAAAAACTCGTAATTTGAAGTTTTGGGATAAAAAAACTCAACAGGTCCAACAGGTGGATAATCAGATTCCTTCTGATAGTGAATTAACAAAAGAAATTGAGTCTGAAACAAGTTCTCAATTAAGTGAAAAAACATTATCTTTAGAAGGTTCAATTCAAAAAGAAGAAACTGAAAAACAGATGTATCTTGATTCTGAGAATTTGAATTACGATGATGAAACAGGTGATGTTGTTGCAACAGGTCATCCGATACTAGAGATCCCTCCTCAAAAAATTCGTGTTGTGGCTGATAAAATGACTTACAATGAAACATCTAATATTTTAAAAGCTACCGGAAATGTTATTGTGTATAGGGATGGAATTCCGTCTTTGGGCAGTTATTTAGAAATTAATATGAATGAAGAAACTGTTGTTATGGATGATGTTTCATCTGAGGCATCTGAAATGAAGTTGACATCTGAACAAGGGATTCAAAAGGATGGTTTGCTGATATTTACAAATGGTATGATATCATCAGATAAAAAATCTGTTACAAGGATTGAAACAAGATATTCTGGCCCAAAATTTCAAGATATGATCGTTGATAAAGACCTCAACTCTTTGTTTTTTGGTAATCCTAACGGAGATAAACTAACTTTAAATATAAAAAATATAAAAATTGAGGCTCGTAAAAATCATGATAAGATTTCTGCTGAAAAAATAAGAGTATACAGAGGTAATAAGTATTTATTTACCTGGCCGGGGATGACTGTATTTACCGATAAGCAAAGAACTTATTTTGAAGGAAGTTATCCGGAATTAGGGACAAGAAGAAAAATCGGTATGTTTATAGGACCAGGGTTTGTTTTGGGCGGTCCGAACGGTTCTGTTATAAAACTTATTCCGTTTTTAAATTATAAAAATAAATTTGGCATCGGAGGTATTGTCAGATATGTTAATACTTATAACACTACAGAAGTAGGTTATGGTTCAGCTAATAATGTCTTTTTCTTAAAGGGGCGTCAAGTTTTAGATGATAATTTGTTTTTGCAATATTCCATGAATTCATATTCGGATGAATGGTTTATTGGTGCTAGAATGGCAAAATATATGGTTGAAGCATCTTATGATAAACAATATGAGCTTCCTAATTTCCTTGGGGAAAAAAGAAATTTATCATTCCGCCACAGAATTGGGTTTGGATTTATGAAAGATGATAATACCAATTATAACGGGGAACATATCAGTTCATCTGAAATGTCTACAACAAGAACCAGATATATGGCAGAATTGTCCCAAAATTTATATTCTTATGTTAATAAGAAAAAGAAAATTAATGTGAGTGCTAATTTTATAATGCAGGGTTCTGCTGCGTTATATGGCACAGGGGACACTCAATTTATCGGTAGAATGGGGCCGAATCTTCATATCCAATATAAAAGATGGATGCAGGACATAAATTATTATTTAACAGGGTATGATGATCATACTCCGATGCCGATTTATGACAGTTATAGGTATGGGACTCAAAGTATTAATTTGACAGAAGCTTTTAGGATAAACAAATACTTATCTGTCGGTTGGTCCGGTTATATTAATTTGTCTAATGATTCTCCAAACGGTAAAATGTTCCAAGAAAATGCATTTTTGGTCGCAGTCGGTCCTGATGATTTGAAATTTATTTTTGGATATGATTTTGTAAGAGAAGCGACTTATGTTGGTTTGACAGCAGCGTTTAATCCGAAAGGAACTAATATAAATTTCCAAAAAATGATTATTAAAAACCCTGAAAGGTTAGGAAAACAAAATATTTCCGAAGAAGAAGAACGATCAAAGCAATTAGCTTTTGTTAAAGCACAGCAAAGGCCTGAGGTTCCGGCTTCGCAAAGGTCATTGTTCGGATCAAAAAATGTTAAGCCGAAGCCTGAAATCTTGAAATACGCTCAAATTATTGAAATTGAAGATCCAGACAAGGAAACTATTGAATAATTATGTTAGATGATTTAAAAAAAGAATTAGAAAAATACGGTAAAATATCAGGTAAAAGAGGTCTTACTCCAGGATTTAGCGGAAATATTTCTGTCAGATCTTCAGATAATATAATTATTACTGCGTCCGGTTCTGCAAATGGTTTTTTAGACAAAGACGATTTGTTGGTAATTGATTTTTGGGGAAATATTTTAGAAGGTAATAAAAAACCTTCAACCGAGTATAAATTACATTTAGAATTTTATAAAAAACGCTCGGATATAAATTCTGTTTTTCATTTTCATCCGCCATATTTAACTTCATTTGCTGCGTGTCATAAAAATATTGATGAAAAAGTGTTGGCAGAAATTGTATATTGTTTTGGAGAAATTCCTTGTGCAGATTATGCAATTCCCGGGTCTGAAAAACTGGTTGAAAATACTTCAATTTATTTTGATAAATATGATGTTGTATTAATGGCCAATCATGGTGTAATTGTTGGCGGGAAAGATATAAAAGATGCTTTTTTGAAAATGGAATTGTGTGAAAATTATGCAAAAACTTTATTTTTTACAAAATTTCTTGACGGTGCTAAAATGTTAAATGAAAAAGATGTTCTGGATATATATAATTTAAGAGGATAATATAGTGGGAATAACATTGGAAAATAAACAAGGATTAATAGCCGGGGATGGAATTTTACCTGTGAGAATGGCTAAAAATGCAAAAGAAAACGGTTTTGAAGTGATTTGTATATCTTTAGCAAAGGATAATTATAACGAATTAAAAAAATATTGCTCTAAGGTATATTCTTGTCATCCGGGAGAAGTTAACAAAATTGAATCAATTTTAAAAGATGAAGAAATAAAACAGTTAACTTTCTTGGGTAAGGTTCATAAAAAAGTTCTGTTGCAATTGCACAAATTTGATAAAAGAGCTATTGATGTTTTAAAAACTGCTGTAAGATTAAATGATGATAAGGTTATGCTTATTATAATTGAAGAAATGGAAAAAATCGGCATTGAAATTCTCGATCAAACTATTTTTATAAAAAATCTTATGATCCCGTCCGGTGTGTTGGGTAAGCATAAGCCGACTCAACAGCAGATTGATGATGTTAATTACGGATTTTGGCTTGCAAAACAAATGGGAAAACTTGATGTCGGACAATCTGTAGTAATTAAAGATAAAATGATTATGGCAGTTGAAGCAATTGAAGGGACAGATGTTTGTATAAAAAGAGGGTGTAAGTTAGCTAAAAAAAATGCTGTTGTTGTAAAAGTTGCAAAGCCTGAGCAAGATAAGCGATTTGACATTCCTGTAATAGGTATGAAAACTTTGAGAAATATGAAACATAATAAAGCTTCTTTAATTGCGCTTGAGGCAAATGAAACAATTATTTTAGACCAAGATAAAGTAATTGAATATGCTGATAAAAATAATATTGTAATTATGGCGGTGTAATGACAAAAAGAATTTTTATAATTTCGGGTGAATATTCAGGAAATATACATGCGGCAAATGTTGTAAAAGAGTTACAAAAAATAGGTGCTGACGTTGAAATAGAAGGAATCGGCGGAGATGATCTGGCTTCTTGCGGGGTTAAATTATTTGAAAATATAAAAAACCTTTCTTCTGTTGGAATTTCACCAAAAATAATATGGAAACATTTTAAATTAGGCAAAACATTATTAGATTATTTAAAAAATGTTTACAAGCCTGATTTGGTTCTTCTTGTTGATTATGGCGGATTTAATTTGTCAATTGCAAAGTATCTGAAAAAAGATCTTAAAGCGAAAGTTTTTTATTATATACCGCCGCAAGTTTGGGCAAGCAGAAAATATAGAATAAAAAGAATTAAAAAATATGTGGATAAAGTTTTGTGTATTTTTCCGTTTGAACCAAAACTTTATGCACAATATGGAATAGATAATGTTTATTGCGGTCATCCGTTAATATCGTCTTTAGCCCCAAAGGCAGGGAGAGTAACTTTTTTTTCAAAACATGGTTTTGATACTGAAAGAAAACTTATTTCTATTTTCCCAGGATCAAGAGAGTTTGAATTGAAAAATCTTATGAATGTTTTTGTGGAATCTGCAAGAAAACTGAAGGCCCGTCATCCTGAACTTCAATTTTGCATATCACATGCACCGAATTTGTCAGATGAAGTTTATGATAAATATTTAAAAGACAGAGATATTCCGGTTATAAAAGGTGAAAATCAAGCGCTATTAAGTGTATCGGATGCTTTGATTTTAGCTTCAGGTACGGTAGCTTTAGAAGCGTGTTTATACAAAACCCCTATGATAATTGCTTATCGCGGTCCAAAAATTTTATACTGGATTTATCTTTTAGTTAGGTGCATAAAAAGAGTTTCTTTACCAAATATTATTTCAGATAAATCTATAGTTCCGGAGATAATTCAAAATAAAGTCAGAACGGATGTTATTTGCGCCGAAATTGAAAAAATATTGTACGATGAATCGGCTAATAAAAAAATGATTAAAGATTTAGGGGATGTTAAAAATTTATTGTCTGATAAAAAAAGTTCTTTTGAAGCTGCAAAAGTTATTGATGAGGCTCTTTTTTCGTAATAAAACTTTAAATAAAGGCAATTTTAGCAAGGTTTTGTTTTTACAAAAATAGCGCGCAAAAATTCCATAATAAAGTCATGACAGAAAAAATTAGTGTAGTAAATAGCAATCATTTCGGCGGTTTTGAAAATTTTAAAATCGCAAATTCTATTGACAAATATTGGATTTTAAAAGAAGAAAAAGAAAAAAAAGACGAATATATTTTAGGAACAAGCAGTTTAAAAGATTTTATTCCTATTGAAATAATGACTCCTGAAAAAGCCAGAAAAACCAATAATATGAAAATTATTGGTTTATCAATTGCAGGTGCAACGATTTTATCCGCATCAGCAATATTTTTCCTGTTGAAAGGCGGACCTAAAAGTTTGTCTAAAAATTTTATAAAATTAAGAAATTACGTCCAAAGAAAAGTTTTGCAATCACGATTAAATAAACCTAATCTGGCACAGGCTAGCGGTTTTTATTTGTTTCTTCTTGGAAAATTGAATATTTTAGTAAATAAATTTGAGGCTATTAATAATTTAACTACCCTAAAAGATTATGCCCTAAAGGAAGTATTCTTTTCAAAAAATTTGGATAAGACTTTTGGTAAGACACACAGAGCAATCACTAAAACATTTGAAAAAATCGGGAGAAATACAGTTAAAGCTTCTTATTCATCATCCCTAAAAAGTTTTTTGAAAACAAAACTTTTGATGAACGATATGAATATAAAAATTTTATCTTCGAATCCGAAAGAGTTGGTTCAAATAAACGGAATGACAAAAACTCGCGTACAGTGGCTTCAATTGTTGACAAAAATGAGTGCAAATTTAGAATTGTCGTATAATCGTTATTTTGGTCAAAATGCGCTAAATTCAAGATATCTGGGTTTAAAAAGAGCATCAAAAGCGCTTGATAATAATTTCAAAAATCGCGGTCATTTTTGGTTTTGGTCTAAAGAAACTCTAAATTCTTTTGTCGCAGAATCTGAAATTTTAAATGAAAAAACATTATTAAAAAACAATGTTTCAAAATTAAGAAAAAATTTGTCGTTTAATTTAGGTGATTTGGCAAATGAATTTGATAAAAATATTTTAAAAATAATGGAAGATATTGATTATAATGATATTGAGTCAATTAAAATTCTCCAAAGAATTCAGCAAAATATCAAAAAATATTCATTGAATTCCAAAAATAATCCTAAATTAAAAATTGAAATAATAAAGCAGATGGATATTTTGGTTAATCATTTAACTGAAATTGTCGAAAGAATGAATTTGGTAAAGGATAAAAACGGTTCAGAAAAATTAATTTCCGTGCAAAATAATATTTCAAGAATCATAGAAATGAAAAGCTTATTTACAAATTACAAGCAAGGACAAATCGAAGATTTACTCGATATTTACAGAAAAATATTACCTCCGTCTGATTATAAAAAATTAGAAAAACAATATAAAAAATTCTTATCAAAACTGGATTCATCTATAAATATCGAAACAGAAGATTTTGTAAATAAAGTAAGAGATTTAACAATGGGCAGTGCTCCGACAGATATTTTGTCTATATTAATGGGATTTTTAACATTGGGTTACTATGTTGGTACTACAGAAGGAAAAGATAAAAAACAATCTGTTGCTGTAAAATACGGTATTCCTGCCATTTCAGGTATCGGAACGGCATTGTATTGTAATGCAAGATTATTTGCCGGCTCAAAATCATTGTTAATGAGTAGTATTTCAACTGCAGTAATCGGGAAGATCAGTTCATTTATAGATGATTTGTTGAAAAAAGAAAATAAATAAAATAATTTTATGATAACATTTTTTTATGAACTTAGGCGAAAAGTATACTGTTAATATAGAAAAACTGACTAATCTTGGTGTCGGATTAGCAAAAATTGACGGATTTGTTGTTTTTGTTGAAGGTGCTTGCCCTGAGGATGTTTTAGAAATCGAAATTTCAAAATTAAACAAAAATTTTGCAAACGGGAAAATTATAAATATTATTGCTCCGTCTAAATACAGAACTGATGGTTTTTGTCCTATGCAAAGGGTTTGCGGGGCTTGTCAAATTCAGTTTATAGATTATGATTACCAACTTGAACTAAAAAGGGAAATAGTAAAAGATGCAATAAATAAAATCGGAGGATTATCTATTGAAATTCCTCTTACGATTAGAAGCCCGCAAATAAAGGGATATCGACATAAAATTCAATACCCTGTATCACAGACAAAAAATTCAAAAAGAGTATTAGCGGGTTATTTCAAGCCTTCAACGCACGAAATTGTGAATATCAAATACTGTCCGATTCAACCGCAGATTTGTGATAAAATAGTTGAATTCATTCGCAATAATTTAAATGATTTTAAAATAAGCGCTTATGATGAAAAAAATAATAGCGGAGAATTAAGACATATTGTAATAAGAAACAGTTTAAAAACAGGTGAAAATTTGGTCACACTGGTTTTCAATGATAACAAAGCAACCGAATCTGTTAAATTATTTTGTAAAAAAATATATTCAGAATTTGCCGATGTTTCAGGCGTTTGTGTAAATTTTAATTCTAAAAAAACGAATGTTATTATGGGAAATGAAACGATTTGTATTGTTGGAGAACCTTATATAAAAGAACAATTGCTTGATAAAACATTTTTTATAGGTGCAGAAACTTTTTTTCAGGTAAACCCTTCAAGCGCAAACAATATTTTTAAATACGTAAAAAATTATATAGGAACGAATTTTAAATCACCGATGTTGTTAGATGCTTATGCCGGAATAAGTACCTTTGGAATATGTATGGCAGATATTTCAAAAGAGGTTGTATGCGTCGAAGAAAATGCAAAATCCACAGAACTTGCAAAGTTAAGCGCAGAATTTAACGGTGTAAAAAATATTGAAATCAACAATATGGATGCGGGTAAATTTTTCCAAAATGAAAAAAGAAAATTTGACGTTGTAATTTTAGATCCTCCGCGAAAAGGTTGCAGTGAAATTTCGTTAGATAATGCTTACAGAGTTTGCAAAGATACAATAATTTATGTTTCTTGTAATCCTGCAACTTTAGCAAGAGATTTAAAATATTTAAGTAAAAAAGGCGCAAAAATACTTTCCATCCAGCCGTTTGACATGTTTTGCCACTCTTACCATGTTGAAAATGTTGCGATAATTAAAATTAATTAGTTTTTTATGCTCTCAAAGATTTTAACTGCGCTAATTCTTTTTGATATGGAGAAATTTTTGCAATAGATTCAATAACTTGCGGAAGCTTTTCCAATACATAATCAATTTCAGATTCAGTTGTAAAACGGCTTAAACTCCACCTTATACTTCCGTGAATTGCTGTAAACGGAACATTCATAGCTCTTAAAACATGGCTTGGTTCTAAAGATCCTGAAGTACAAGCTGAACCTGATGATGCGCAAATCCCCAAATCAGACAGGTGAAGTAAAATTAATTCGCCTTCAATATACTCAAATCCTATATTGGTTGTATTTGGTACTCTTTGCGCTGCACCTGTATTAACTCTTGCATTATATATGCTTTTAACAATTCCTGATTCTAATTTATCTCTTAATCTTTTAACTTCGGTCATTTCATATTGCAAATTATCACACGCAAGTTCTGCGGCTTTTCCTATCCCGACAATATAAGGGGTATTTTCTGTTCCTGCTCGTTTCCCTCGTTCTTGATGTCCTCCGATAATAAGAGGGGTTATCATAGTTTTAGAATTTATATATAAGGCTCCGATGCCTTTTGGTGCGTGAAATTTATGACCTGAAATCCCAAGCATATCAACATTTGCACTTTGAACATCTATAGGAACTTTTCCTGCCGCTTGAACTCCGTCTACAAATAATTTTGTATCAGGATTTTTTGTTTTAACTATATCAGATATTTTTTCAATCGGATTTAAAATTCCTGTTTCATTATTTGCCCACATTATAGAAACCAATGCTGTATCTTGTTTAACCTTGTCTTTTAATTCTTCGAGATTAATCTCTCCGTTGGAATTAACACCGATATAATCGACTTTATATCCTTGTTTTTCAAGGTTTCTGTAAACATTTAAAACACAAGGATGTTCAACTGCTGAAGTTATAATGTGTTTTTTAGTCTTATCATTATAATTTAAAAAACCTCGAATAGCAGTATTTGCGCTTTCAGAACCGCAAGAAGTAAAAATAATCTCTTTTTCATCTTTTGCATTTAAAAAATCTTTAACTTTTCCGCGCGCTTCTTTTATGGCATTTGATGATTTTTTACTAAAATTGTACATGCTGGAAGGATTTGCATATTCTTGTTTAAAATACGGCATCATAGCTTCCAGTACTCTTTCATCAATTTTTGTAGTTGCATTATTATCTAAATATATAAGTCTTTCTTCCATTTTAATTTACCTCAATAACTTCAATATCGTCGCCTAAAGCATTTTTTAAAGTTGTTTCAACAAATAATTTTAATGTCATAGTGGAATTTTTACACCCCGAACACATTCCATGAAGTTTTACATAAACTTTTTTATCTTTGATATCAACAAGTTCAATATCTCCTCCGTCTTTTACAAGTTCAGGGGAAATTTGAGTTTCAATAATGTTGTTTACTTTTAAAATCCACTGTGTTGGTGTTAGTTCTTTTACTTCAGGCTTAATATTTTGATAGTATTCATCAATAACTTTTTGAATATCTCCGCGGCACCGTCCGCAAGCACCGCCTGCTTTTGTATAATTTGTTATTTCATCAACTGTTTTTAAGTTATTATTTTTTATCGCATCAATAATAACCTTTTTCGTGACCTGAAAACATGTGCAAATAATTTTGTTTTCATCTGATTGAGGGTTATTGACATTATTTAATTCATCTAAATCGACGTAACCGTCTTTTTTGTAATTTTTTAATGCATCTTCCAATGCCTCATATCCCATAACAGAGCAGTGCATTTTTTCAGGAGGTAATCCGCCTAGTTCATCTGCGATATCTTTGTTTGTAATTTTTCTTACTTCATCAACGGTTTTTCCTATTATCATTTCTGTTAAAATACTAGAACTCGCAACTGCTGATCCGCACCCAAATGTTTGAAATTTTGCATCTGTCACAATATTATCTTTTATTTTTAAATATATTTTAAGTTGATCTCCGCATGTCAAAGATCCCGCTAAACCGACAGCGTCTGCATCTTCTATTGAACCGACGTTTCGGGGATTCCTGTAGTGATCCATGACTTTTTCCGAGTAATCCCACATATTAATTTCCTTTCACCTAATCTGTACCTTAATTATATTATATATAAAAAAAAGAAGTTAATACCCGAATTAATGTTTATTTAATGTTTTTAATAAATATAAAAAAAATAATTGTAAAATTACGTAAAGTTTTAGCAAAAATTACTTGCCTTTGGTTTTAAAATGTAAGAAGATAACCTGGATGGGGAAGGAAAAATGCTGGTAAATAACATTACAACATTACGAATAGATAAGCGAAAATACAGGGAGGGAGACCTATCCGCTATTCACAAAATTCATGACGGAATTACTACCTCCGTTTCACAAAATAACTATCGAGATATTGAGAGACCTTTAAAGACTTCAGATTTAAGCTTTAAAGGTCTTTCTTTATATAATGCAGTAGATAAGGTTTACAGTAAAAGTGATTTTTTAGAGTTTGCAGATAAATACATCGGACCGATCGGCAGAAAACTTTTACATGATTTAACTGTTGCAAGATCAGACAGAACAAAAGATTTAATTAAAATTGATGGTGACAATATCACCCTTTATAAAAAATCAATTCCGCATCTGGCATGGGATGGAATTTTGTATCCGTTTAAAATTCTTCCGGGAGATATTTTAAACGGTGTGGTAGAAAGTCTTGGTAAAATCCCGTTTTTAAAAGATTGGTCTAAAAAAACTTTAAATCATTCGTTATTTAAAAATATCAGACAACGGTCTAAAATCGATTCAAAAGTTAATTCTTTAATCGGTATGATCACATACAGAGATGAAAAACTTGCACAAGCCATAAGAGAATACGAAAGTGTAAACGGTGTAAAAGCTGATGAAAAAATTATTGAAAATTTAAAACAAAAAGTTACCGAAAATCTCGAATCAATGACATTCCAAACATCAGTAAAACCGTTTGATTATAAAACAGGTAATTATGATACAAAACATGAACGCGCACTAAACCGATTAGTTTCCGGATTACCGCCTGCAATATTTTTGGCAAATGATGCTTATAACCTGTCAAGAATGATGGATGATGATCCAAAAGCAGCAAAAAAAGAACAAAAAACAAGGTTCCGTCAAGAAACAAGCAGAATTTTAACAAGCGGATATTTAACATTGATTACAATGGGCGCATTCCAAAAATTTATTAACAATTCAAAAATGGGAATTGTTTTAACAACGGGTATAACCGTATTATTAACAGAAATGTTTTCAAGGCTATCAAACGGAAAACATATTACAAGATTAACTCCTGAACAAGCAAGACTTGAAAACCAAAGAATGCATGCTCCTGAAGCAGAAATTAAACCGATAGATAATAAAAAATCAGCGCAAGTTTCTTCAACAGGTGCGCCAATTCAGGATAAATCAAAAGAAACTCAAAAACCATTATTGTCCTTTGATACATTGATGAAGGCATCTGCCGTTGTTTTGGCTCTCGGGTACGGAATTAAAGGGTTTAAACATCTTCCTGCGGTAAAAAATTCTGCGTTGGAATATTTTAAAAATATGAATCCTGAAAAATTGGCTAAACTGGGAATTAAAACGGAAGATCTAAAACCGGAAAAAGCGGTTAAGCTTTTTGAAGATAATGTGATTTATAAACCGTTCACTGATTTTTATAAAAAGATTACAACTGATGCTTATTTGATAAATCCTGAAAAATTTAATAAAACGGTTGAAGTTCTTCGGGAAAACGGATTTAAAGTTCAGGCTGATGCTTATGAAAAACTTGGCAAAACAGTGTTAAAACAGGTTGACGGAAAACAAGTGATTGATTTGGGGTTAAAAGACAGAAAAATCAAACCGCTTGTTAATTTTGTGATTGCGCCGTTTAAATTTATGTGGAATACTGTTACTTTGCCATATTGGATGATTGATGAAAAGATTTTAAGTGTATTTAAAAAAGCTAAACCAAAATCTGCACCGAAAGATATTCAAGCATTAAATAAAAGTTTTGAAAAAATAAGTAAAAAAGTTGAAGATTTAATTGCAGGAAAAATTGATAAAAATAAATTCCAAGATTTTATAGAAGTAAATTTGGCAAGAGCATTTAATGCTGATTCTTTATCCAGTGTTTCAAATGCGGAATTATCAAATCTTGCAAAAACAGCAGCCTCAATTGCAACGATTTGGTTCTTAATGACAGATAACTATAATATGGTAATGTTAAAATCCAACGGCAACGATAAAGAAGGTGCTAAAACTAAATTTACCGAACGTTTTGTTCAGGAAGGGTCAAGATTATTCTATCAAACATTGTTGATTGACTTATTCAATTCTACCTTCTGTAAACAGTATAATGCGGCGTTGTGGGGAATGAGCTGGGTAACATTAGCAGATACAACATTAGGGGAAATATTAACAAGAAGTTCTGTCGGAATTCCGACCAAAACTCATACCCGTCAAGAATTGATTGATATTGAAACTAAACAAAATAATTCAACAGGGTTTAAGAAAAAATATTATAACTTTATGCAAAGATTGACCGGTAAACGTTCAATAAAAACTTATGAAGTTAAACCTATTGAAACAGCAACTGTTCCGCCGGCATTTTCTTCAACTCAGTTTAATTCAATAAATAATCAGAGTAAATTACAAAAAATAATTAAATCTTAACGGAATAAATAAATTAAAAAAGGTAATTACGGAGTCATTCCTCCACCGGTAGTTGAACCTGTTTTGTTAAACATTGATTTTATGTTATTAATAAAATTTGTAAACCCTGCTTTCAATTTACTAAAATCAAATTTAGGAATTGCTGTTCCTGATGCAGGTGCTCCGGATGCAATTGTAGAAGCTGCGCCGGTTGCGGCATTAGGTTTTATTTTACCTTTAGTCAAAAGATAAATCCCGTATCCGATTGCAGTTGCTATAAATCCTCCAAACAGCCATTTTTTCCAAGAAGGATTTTCGACTAAGTTTAATCCTTTTTCTTCTTTTTTGAATTCATCAACCGGAGGTAAATTATTTAAACTAACTTGTCCTTCAGGGTAAATCGGGTATTCCAAAGGAAGTGAGTCAAGTCTGGGATTTCCGACATATCGCGGATTTCTGTCTAACAAAAAAGCCGGTGCATCAAAATCAATAACTC
>CAMNNA010000033.1 GCA_946545285.1 uncultured cyanobacterium
TTTTTCATAATATACTTCCTTTCATTTAATTTTAAAATTCATTATATAATTACATTATACATTATATAATGAATAATGTCAATTCATGTGTATTCTGCAGTGCAAATTATATAATTATAAAATGGACGGATATATAAAGCTCGAACTGGAAAATTTAGCACATCAAATAAAATATTTAGCTGCGCTTGAAGCATTAACTGTAACAAAAGTGAAAGAAGAAGTTAATAAAAAATACAACAAAAAAGACAGCAACCGAAATTTAAGTAACAAGTTCAGAAACAAAACTATCAGAGTATCAGAAATTGCAGAAATTTTAGATATTTTAAACTACGAATTATATGTCCATAAAAAATAATTTATTTTAAAGTTTTTACCACTTTTTATCCATTGATTTTATACTTACTTTTATTCTGTTTTCAAAGTCTTTTTCTAACGTATGGACCAAAGAATTTGTGGTGTTTACCCAAAATATAGATGAAGTAAGAATTTTTATGTCTCCGGTTAAATCTGTCATTTTTAACATTACAGGATCGGAGCCTGAATTTTGGCATAAAATTTGTTTCAGCATTATTAGTTCTTCAAATTTAAAATCATCTTTCAATTCAATAGTAAAAATATTTGTATTATCAACCGGTTTAACAGTATCAACAAGTATTACTGACGATTCATCCCCTTGCCTGCGGCTAACTTTTCCTGAAACAATAACTCTTTGTTCATTTTGCATAAGTTCGCCATATTGAGCAATAATTTTGTTAAACATTATCGTGTCAATTTTGCCTGTCAAATCTTCGATTGTTGCAAATCTGATAAATTTTGTCGGATCATTTTTAGTCGGTATTTGGCGCATTCCGGAAACCAGCCCGCATATTGTTACGACTTTATCGTTTGGTAATGCCTGTATTTGTGATATTTTATGGGTCATTAAAAACGGTAATTTATCTCTGATTGTCGATAACGGGTGGCTTGTTACATAAAATCCTAAAAATTCTTTTTCAAAAATTTGAATTTGGCGTTCATCATATTCTTCATCCGATCCGGCTAATTTGAATTTAGCCTCTTCGACCGAAGATGAATCTCCAAGCATATCAAAAAGACTTCCTTGACCGGATTCTTTCTGTTTTGATTCTTTTGATGCCGTTGCAATAATATATTCTATATTATCCATCAATTGTTTGCGGCTTTTTTCAATTGTTGAAAATGCTCCTGATTTAATTAAACCTTCAAGAGTTTTTTTATTTGAACATTTGATATCCAATCTTTTTATATAATCATAAATTGATTTATATTCACCATGTTCTTCTCTTTCTTGAATAATCGCATCTATAACACCTTCTCCGACTTGTTTTATTGAGGCTAATCCAAACCTGATATTTTTTCCGTCAGGGGTATATTCTAAGTATGATTTGTTAATATCCGGCGGTAAGACTTTTATTCCGTATTTTAGCGCTTCTTCAATATAAGCTTGAGTTTTATCCTGATCTCCCGGTACACTTGATAATAATGCGCAAAGATATTCAACAGGATAATGACATTTTAAATAAGCAGTCTGATATGCAACAAAAGCATAAGCCGATGAATGTGCTCTGTTAAAGCAATATGCTGCAAAGTTTTGTATTTGTTCAAATAAAGTCTTTGCATCTTCTTTTTTCATCCCGTATTTAGCTGCACCTTCAATTAGTTTACCTTCTTGGGCAGCCATTGCGGCAGGGTCTTTATGCCCCATCATACGGCGTACTTGATCGGCCTGACCGAGTGAGTAATCCGCCATAACTTGAAATATCTGCATTATCTGCTCTTGATAAACCATTGTACCGTATGTATCTTTTAATACGGGTTCCAATCGAGGATGAGGATATGTGATTTTTTTTCTTCCGTGTTTTCTGTCAACGAATTCATCAACCATTCCTGATCCTAAAGGTCCGGGACGAAATAGCGCAACTAACGCCCCTAAATCTTCAAAAACGTCAGGCTGAAGTTTTTTGACTAAATTCGTCATTCCCTGTGATTCCAATTGAAAAACCCCGACTGTTTCTCCTCTAATCAACATGTCATATGTCGGTTTGTCATCAAGAGGTATATGGTTAATGTCTATTTCTATACCTTGGCATTGCTTGATTAATTCCACGGTTTTTGAAATCATAGTAAGGTTTCTCAAGCCCAAAAAGTCCATTTTCAGAAGTTTCATTTTTTCTAAAATTTCTCTGTGGTATTGAGTAACTACAATCCCGTCTTTTCCGTATTGAACAGGAACTATTTCATCTAATGGTTTATATGAAATAATTACTCCCGCTGCGTGCATTCCTGTTCCGTTTTTCAATCCTTCAACGTGTAATGCTGTATCAACAAGTCTTTTAACTTCAGGATCAGAATCATAAAGTTTTTTTAACTCCATTCCGTCTTGAAGTGCATCTGAAATTTTTGCCCCCGGATCAGGCGAAATTAAATCAGACAACTCCTTACTTCTTGCATATGGAATATCAAAAACTCTGGCTACACTTTTCATTGCATTTCTTGCTGCTAGAGTTTGGAATGTAATTATCTGACAAACTTTATCTTCACCGTATTTTTGAACAACATAATCAATAACCTGACCTCTTTTATCAATACAAAAATCCGTATCAATATCGGGCATTGAAAATCTTTCTGGGTTTAAAAATCTTTCAAACAATAAATGATGTTCGATTGGGTCAAGATCTGTTATATCAAGGCAATACGCAACTAGCGAACCTGCTGCGGATCCTCTTCCGGGGCCTACAGGAATATTATGAGTTTTAGCATAATGAATAAAATCCCAAGTTATAAGAAAATATGCGCTAAATCCCATTTTTTGGATGACGCCGAGTTCATATTTTGCGCGTTGTTTTAATTCATCTGTAATTTTATCTTCGCTATATTTCCTTTTCATTCCCTGTTGAACTAAAAGTTCTAAATATGTATCAGTCGTATGACCTTCCGGAACAGGAAAATCAGGCAGCGGCGCTTTCCATTCCACTGTTATGTGGCATTGATTACAAATTTCAACAGTATTTTTAATACATTGTTCAAATGTTTCACTATCAAGCCATTTGAATGCCTCTCTTAATTCAGGAACTGTTTTTACGTAAAATTCGTTATTAGAAAAATGAAAACGATTCGGGTCTGATTTTGATGATTTTGTTTGCATACAAAGAAGTGTATCGTGCCAATCGGCATCTTCTTTTTTTAAGTAATGAGAATCATTTGTGATTATCATTTTTATTCCAAGTTCTTTTGCAAGACGTATTAATTCCGGATTTGTTCTTTTTTGTTCTTCTAATCCATGGTCTTGAAGTTCTATATAATAGTCATCACCAAATAAATCTTTATATTTTTGAGCAATTGCTTTTGCACCGTCATAATCGCTTTTTAAAAGATGTTGTAAAACTTCTCCGCCTAAACATGCACTGCAACATATTAATCCTTCGTGATATTTTTCCAGTAATTCAAAATTTATACGAGGTTTTACATAAAATCCTTTAATATGAGAAATAGATGAAAGTTTAACAAGATTTTTATAACCGGTATTGTTTTTTACAAGAAGAATTAAGTGATAGCGAGGATTATTCATTTGATCGTGTTCTTCAATAGGACCATCGTGAACATAAAATTCTTCTCCGACAATCGGATTAAAATATTTTGGTTTATAATTCGGATCAGCTTCTGCTTTAGCGCGTTGTGCTGAATTTATTTTATCGGCTTCAATATACAAGTCCATTGCACCGTACATAACACCGTGATCTGTAATTGCAACACCCGGCATATTATTTTCAAGACAAAACTTACACAAATCCCCTATTCTGATTGCGCCGTCTAATAATGAATATTCCGTGTGCAAATGCAACGGTACGTACTGCATTCCTTCCGCCATAAAAAAATATTAACACGCTGATTTTTCGAAAATATTAAATATTAAAAAAAATTAAAATCCCAATTAAACTATCTATACTATTGCTTGTTGTAATCTTGCGGAGCGATTTTCGCTTAATATGTTTTTTAATTTCATAAGCCCTTGCGCATGTAATTGACAAACTCTTGATTCAGACATATTTAACGTTTGTCCGATTTCTTTCATTGTCATATTCTCTTGATAATATAGAACCATTAGAATTCTTTCTCTTTCCGGTAATTTCATAAGCGCCCTCTGCAAGTCTGTTTTTACATTTTGTTCTTCCATTCGTTCGTGCGGTGTTTGTTTTTGGGATTCAATAGTATCAACTATTTCCATGCTATCATCTGATGTCCCGCGTTTATCGTAAATAGACATTATAGTTACATCTTCTGATATCAGTGTATTAACTTTATCAGGATCCATGTCTAAATAATTTGCAATCTCAGTTGTTGTAGGTGTTCTTCCAAGCTGTTGTTTTAAAAGTTCTGATGCTTGTTTAATATCTTTAATTTTCTTTCTGACACTGCGCGGTAAAAAATCCTGCGAACGAATTCGGTCTATTATTGAACCGCGAATTCTGATTAAAGCATACGTTTCAAATCTTGTATTTTTTTGAGGAGAAAATCTTTCTACCGCATTAATTAATCCTTCAACCCCATATCCTGCAATGTCTTCTACCGATATTGTTTCCGGTAGGGTAACCCTTACTCTGTTTACAACGTACCGAACTAAATAAATATATTGGATTATAATTTCGTCCCGAGCTGATTTATCAGATTTATTGTTTAGATATTTTTCCCATAACAAAGTTAAATCACTTTCAGATAAGCGTTTTATGTTGTTGTATGATGAAAAATCAATATTTGTTTCCATTAACCTGCCCAACTCTATCTACGTTACATTTTAATTCTATACAATACTTAAATTTAGACATCATTTAAAAAGATGATATTACCTGTAATTAGTTAAAGGTATTGATAATTAACGCTTTTTGCCCTTTTTGACAATAAAAAAGGAACCGTTTTTAAGGTTCCGTTATTATTTAGTAGTAGGAAAAGGAGGAAAATTATTTATCGTTCTTACAAATTTGTTATCGGAAAATTTGCAGGCTAACTTTAATAAATTTCCTCCTTTTGTTACAATTTTTAACATCTTCGCAAAATTAGGTAAAACCGTTCAAATGCCTAATTCAGATATTGATTTATTTCTTTTATGACAATATCCATAGCTCCTTGCTGGTCATTAAATACAACTTCGCAGTCTTTGCAGGCATTTTTATAAAAATCTGTGTCTGATAGCAATTTTTCAATATAGTCGCTCAATTCATTTTGATTTTTTACGATTTTACCGGCAGATGAGCGGGATAAAATTCCGTAAATATCTCTGAAATTGTGAATTGATGGACCTGTTATAACTGGTTTGTTATAAACAGTTGCTTCAAGCGGATTATGTCCTCCGGTTTTGTTAAAACTACCGCCAATGAACGCAAAATCACAAATAGAATACATTTTGGATAATTCCCCCATCGTATCAAGGATAATTACATCAAAATCTTTAAAATTATCATTTTTAGATCTGAAACCGTAATTTAGTCCTAAATTTTTTAAAATATCTTCGATTTTCGGTATTCGCTGAGTGTGCCGAGGAACAAGTAAAAGTTTTATATTGTTGTAATTTTTGAGCTTTTGTTTAAATACTTCTAAAATTATTTCATCTTCACCTTGGTGTGTGCTGCCTGCAATAATTACACGAAAATCTTTTTGACCTAAATCTATATTTGATTCAACTTTTTTAATATCAAACTTTAAGTTTTTCATAACAGATGTTTTTTCTTTAGGTGAACCTGCTGCGATAAGTTTTTGATTATCAATTTCGCTTTGGGTTAGTATTTTGGTATATTTATTTAAAACATGCTTAAAAAACGGTTTTAGTATTTTATACAATCTAAAAGTTGAGTCGGACATTCTTCCGTTAATACAAAACAGTGGAATGCTTTTCTTATTGCTTATATATGTAAACATTGGCCATAATTCTGTTTCTGCAATAAGAATAATATTCGGGTGAATTTTATTTAAAAAATTATTAACAAAAATCGGTATATCATATGGAAAATATGTTATAAAATCAGCAATTTTATCATATTTTTTATGAGCGATTTCTTGTCCGGTTTTTGTTCCTGTAGTAATTACTATTTTATATTGCGGGAAAGTTTCTTTAGTCTTTTTAATTAAGTTTTCAAGTGCTATAATTTCTCCTACTGAAACACCGTGAAACATAATTATCTTATCCCCTAATTCAGGTTTTTTGAAAAATCCGCATTTTTCTTTAAATCCGGGTAAATATTTTTTCTGTATTGCTCGAATGATTGCATAAATCGGCATTAACAAAGAAAACAAAACTGTTGTTAATATTCCGTATAATAACCAAAAATTAAAAATCCCCGCAAGTATTATAACTGCCAAAATTAATATCTTTATCATATGCTGATTATATAATAAAACAGAAAATTATGATACATTATTTCTTTTTCAAATAAATTTTTATAAGAAGTTTTCCCGTCCCTATAAGAAGTATTCCAAATAATAATGATGCTGCGGCAAAAGGTAGTTTATCCCACAATCTTGAACAAAATAATGTATATGATTCGATAATTAAAAACGTTAATCCGTAATTAAAAAACAGTTTATGTTCATTTTTTGCACCGTAATACATTGAACCAATGCAAGATGCGATAAACATTATATTTGCAACCCATAGTTCCGTATTTGACGGACTATAATGACTTTCATAGCCGAAGTCAAATCCCCAAAATGATATTATCCATAATGCAATAAATGAAATCAGTAATCCGGTCCAGTTGTAGGTTTGAGCGAATTTCTCCTTAACTGTATCGTTTGAGGTATCGGTAATTTTTGTTTCAGCAATATAGCCGATGAGAATTAATATAATTCCTGTTAATAGTTGTACAATAGGGCGTGATGCTCCAATCCAGTAGCAAGCATAGCCGTATCCTGAGAACATCCCAACACTTAATGATACAAAATACAGTCCAAATAATAAATATGAAACCTTTAAAAATTTGTAGGCTAAATAAATAAAAGTTCCTGCGCCAAAAACATGCCAAATAGGGAAAATCTTATTTGCATAATTGTAATAATTAACTCCGGATGGAATTAGCAGCTTATTAAAAAACAAAAAACCTGCACCAAGCAAAATACAACCTATAACTTCTAAGGTTGTGTTATTTTTTAAAATATTTTTTTGACTTTCAGACAGATTCAATTTCTCAACAATAGGATTATTTTTTGTTTTTGTTGAAAAATATATGGCAGGGGCAGACAGCGCAAAACAAGCAACTCCGCCTAAAAAGTATCCGCAATTATCACCAAAAACAAATGTTATAAAATCTATAAACGGTTGAGTAATCGCTGTGAATACTTTTACTATAAAATCTTTAATGCTTTCCATAAAGGACAAATCAAAAAATTGAATAACTGTTGCAATAAAGCCAAATAATAGCCAAAAAGCCCCGATGATAAAGAACCATTTTATGAATCTGAAAAATTGTTCTTTCTGCCTTTCTTTCATAAATTCAGAAATACTTTTATTTTGTTCGGATGAAATTAAATTATTCATTTCCCAAAGATTTAACAGTTTGTTTAGTTTTGAAATTCTCATCGTACCCCCGTAAATTCTAAAATATTAAAACATATGTTATGAAATTTGTAAAGTTTATGAATCTGTGTAAAACATTAAAATATCAAATATGTGATTGATTGATTTTTGGATTATGTTAATTAAAATAAGGTTATGAAAAAGATTTTAATTACAATTTTAGCATTAATAATGTTTCCGATGGTTGCGGATGCTAAGTTTTGGGGTAAAAAAGCTACTCCTCAGCCTCAGAATAATACACAAAACCAATCTCAATCGAATAATCAAAACAGTGAAGTGACATATCCTGATGATTTGGATTCAGAACCTATTATTCAGGGTGAGTATGTTGAAACTATTGATATTGAACAGATGTATCGTGATATGCCGGTTCCTGAATTTAGATATGTTCATAATGCTGACCCCGGAGAATATCAAGATATAAAAAATTCTACATGGTCTCCGTATCCTTTATTTAGGTTGGTTGCACCGTTATATTTTAAATCAATTGCAATTGAGCCGGGGTATTATCTTTTAACTCCACGAGAACATGAAGGTAAATGGTATATTTTATTTAAGGAGGCTGGCAAAGTTAAGTATATAGTTCCTTGCTACAAAAAAGAAATGGTTCCGATGGATTTTTATAAAAATAATCTCCCTCAAATTAAAATGTCTACATTCCAGCTTATAAGAGAAAAAACTCTCAATTTTGTCGGAAAACATTTTAATTCATCAAAAAGAGAACCTACCCCCAATACTTATCTTGATGCGTCTGATTTAGATAATAATTTTATCTCAGTAATTGTTTATTGGGGTAATTACAGATATTATATGGTACTTCGTTCTATTCAACTGTAGAGTTTATTTTTTTTAATTCTTGTAATAAAATGTTTTTAAAAGGAGATTAAAATGAAATTTATAATAAATATTTTTGCTGTAATTGCTATAATGTTTTCAGGTTTGGGTGCGTTTGCGTCTTTGGGTGATTATTTAAATCCGAATCTTGATGTATCAGAAGTTCGTGCAAGTCATATATTATTAAAGACAAGAAAAGAAGCTGTGGCGTTAAGAAAAGATATTGTTGATGGGAAAATATCCTTTGAAGATGCTGCAATGAAGTATTCTCTTTGCCCTTCAGGAATGATGGGGGGAGATTTGGGGTACTTTAACCGCAAGAAAATGGATCAGCAGTTTTCTGATACGGCTTTTGATCTAAAAATCGGAGAAATATCTAAACCTGTCGGCACAAAGTTCGGGTGGCATATTATCAAAACTACAGATAAACGGTAATTTAGTTTTGTTGAGTATTTCTAATATTTTATTAAAATCTGTTAAATTACAAAAATCAACTTCAAGTGCGTCTGCGATCGCAAATAAATTTTTTAAACATAGTGAGATTCTTCGGATTTTACCCTCACAATGACAATGTAATGAACCACTTATTTCCCGCTACTTACTTTTTGCCCCACTAATCAAATCTTTAATTACTTCGCCGGCGATAATTAGTCCGGCAACTGAGGGGACAAATGAAATGCTTCCGGGAATTTGTTTTTTACCGGAATTTTGTTCTGATATATTTTCATTTAGAGGTTTTATAGGGGTTTCTTTTGAATAAACCACTTTCACTCCGCTGATTTTTCGCTTTTTTAATTCTGTTCTTATTACTCTTGCAAGCGGACAGACTGATGTTTGAGAAATATCCGCTACTTCAAATTTTGTCGGGTCAAGTTTGTTCCCTGCTCCCATTGCGCATATTATCGGTGTATTAGTTTTTTTTGATTCTTCTATTAGCGAAAGTTTACCAACAACTGTGTCAATTGCATCTATTACATAATCATAATTTGAAAAATCAAATTCGTCTGATGTTTGCGGGGTGTAAAATGTTTTAAAAGTGTTCACTTTTACATTCGGGTTAATACTCAAAATTCTTTCTTTAGCTACATCAACCTTGTATTTGCCTATAGTATCCTGCGTAGCAATGATTTGTCTGTTTATATTTGATGGGCTTACTTTGTCATTGTCAATGATATCAAGTGCTCCTATACCGCTTCTTACTAATGCTTCAATACAGTATCCGCCGACTCCGCCTGCTCCAAATACAGCAACTTTGCATTTTGAAAGTCTTTCAAGATTCTGTTTTCCTATTAATAATTCTGTTCGTGAAAAATTATCCATTTTTTACCTTTTTTAAATCCCCTTTTAGATGGTTATCAATGGCTTTTCCAATTTTGTTCAATAAAAATCCGGAAACAACCCCCATAATAATTGATTTGTTTCCCGAAACAAGTTTTGTTGCCGAAATAAACGTGACTGCAATTGCTCCGATTATAGGAATACCTGATTGTAAAAGCACGGATCGGCGTTCATCCTGATTTTTCGCCTTTTTTAGCGCGTATGTAATCATTGCGGAAGATAATAAAATTGAAAGAATATCAGTTGGTGCGGAACCTATTTCTAAATCTCTTAATTTGTCAAATAATTCGCTCATTTCCAACTTCAATGATTTATCAAAAGATTTAATAGCTTTTTTTAAACTTTTTAAGGCTCCGGATTTTGCAAGTTCATATGGCGCAATTTTTCTGTAAATCGATAACATAACTTCAATATCGCCCGGTGCATCTTCTTTTAAAATATTTCTTATAAGTTTTATATTTGTATTGATATCTTCGAGTTCTTCAGGTTTTATAGTTTTATTTATTTGCGTTTGAGAAGTATTTTTTTCTAAATTTTCAAGTTCTTTTAAAAATACTTCTTTGTTTTCGCTAATGTTTGATGAATCTTTAATAAACCATTTTAATTTCTTTAAAATGTTAACAGATAAGTTGTCTTTTTCTGAAATTAAACTGTTTAAATTTGTTATATATTCCGCAATATAAGATTTTTTTTCGGCATCTGTGTAAGAAAGTAAATTTCTGGAAAATGCCGCACCTGCATTTAATGCTGTTTTGTTATTTTTTACTTGTTCTGCGGCAACAAATGTCTGCCACATTTCTTTTCTTTTAAAATGATTGTTTTTAGTCCAAAAATCTTTGAAAGTGTTATTCCAAAATTTTGAATAAAGTGCGGATGTAGAGGTTTTAATATAATTATATCTGTCTTTTTGCGCAGATTCGGCAATAAAAATGTCTACTACTGTTTTGATTGTTTCTCGGTGTTCTTTAGCTTTTTTAACAAGTTCCTTTGCACTGTATTGTTTTTTCCCAAATTCAAAAGTTTCGTCAGTTGCATTTTTCAAAATATATTCATCTAATTTATCAAAAATTGAATACATTTTTTCAAAACGTTTTTTGGTCTGTTCATAAGATTTAGAGACGGTATTTTTAGATAAAAATTCAAAAAATCTGCTTATTCCTTGATGAATTTTTTTTGTAAATTTGTTTTTATACATCAATTTCATAAATAATATATCTTTAAGTGAATTTATGTTATTTATGCCATCAAGTTTTTTGATAAAGGAATTAATTTTTCTAATGGAGTATTCGTAAAAAGATAATTTTGGATTGTTTAAATCCGCAAAATATTTTCCCTGTTTATTTCCCAAGTAATCTTTAAAATTTTCAAGAGTTTTTTTTGATTTTAACGGCATTCCCTTTGAAAAAAGTAATATTGTACCGGCAATAATTATTAATCCTGCATTTACAAATTTTTGTCTTAGCTTATTTTCATCTATGGTTGGTTTGTTTTGGTTATAATCAGCTTTAACAAAATTGTTATCAGAAACTGAAAAATTATATTTATATCTAAAAACATCATTTTTAGAAAAATTATTTATGGAAATTGGATTATTCATTTTAAATATGATTCATATATTACATGATAAATAACTTCCGTAAATAAAAATTTTTGCTATTAATTGAAATGGCTAATTTTAGAAGTTACATAACTTTTCTTTTTTTTGAAAAGTCAAACGGTACAATGTTTGAAACCTCGTCTGCAATCTTTTGTTCAGCTTGCAAAAGTTCAAAGTTGTTCTGCAAGCGTAAGAAATAACCTTTTGATAATCCAAAGTATTTTGTTAGTCTTAAATCCGTATCAGCTGTAATCGACCGCTGTCCGCGTATTATCGCATTAATTCGATTTGACGGAACACCGATCGCAGTTGCTAGTGCATTTTGAGATAGCGCAAGCGGTTCTAAAAATTCCTCTTGCAATACTTCTCCAATATGTGGAATTTCAATATACTTTGCCATAATTATCACCTTTAAATTATCTATACATATTATGTACTACGTACAACATAAAATCAAGTGCCTGTAGGGATTAATTTTATAAAAATTAACATGCCAGTAGTGTGTCTGTGCAGCAGGTTATTTGTGGTAATCAACAATTTCAACATCAAAAGCATTGTTATCAAGCCATTTAAAACATATGCGGTATTGCTGATTTATACGGATAGAATATTGTCCGGCTCTGTCGCCCTGTAACTGTTCAAGAAAATTTGCAGGGGGGATGCGCAGGTCTGAAATATTTTCAGCAGTGTCTATCATGTGCAATTTGATTAACGCCCGTTGTTGCAAATCTTGAGGGATTTTCTTTGAGAACACCCCGCGAAAAATCTTTTCCGTTTCTTTGCACTTGAAGGACTTAATCATATGAATAATATTAACACAAATTCATAAGTGTATATTTATGAATTTCATATATTTCAATGAACTTTTGTTTAATTCCGGATATTTAATTTTCATTTCATACCATATTAACAGACTATAACGTAAATTCTTAAAAAATGTACCTTTTCCTTTTAATAACACATATTCTGAAGAACCACAAAAGATTTTTCTTTAACAATAAAAATCTTTTGTGTGAGAAGACTTTCCAAAATAAATAAGACCGGCACTTATTGTTCGGTCTTATTTATCTCCCAAAGATGGATTGTCTTGCTCGTTCGCCATAAACGTGACTTCGCTTGAAGTCTTGAATAAAAAATTTTTTCAAGCCTTCAAGGCTTCGCACTCGGCTCACTCGCGCTCGAACCATGACTGACCTGTCGGTCAGTGTGGTTCGTATCATTTTCACAAAATACTTAGCACCCGATACCAAAGGCATCGGGTGCTAAATTCTCCCGGAGATGGATTGTCTTGCTCGTTCGCCATAAACGTGACTTCGCTTGAAGCCTTGAATAAAAAAATTTTTTCAAGCCTTCAAGGCTTCGCACTCGGCTCACTCGCGCTCGAACCATGACTGACCTGTCGGTCAGTGTGGTTCGTACTATTCCTGCGAAAACATACCTTAAAAACATGGCATAAGCCATGTTTTTAAGGTAACTCCCGGAGATGGATTCGAACCACCGTCAAAAGAGCCAGAATCTTTCGTCCTGCCGCTAGACGATCCGGGATTAGTTGCTTTTTACTTTTACACTTTATCATTTCAAAATTATTTTACAAGTGCGGGATTTTGGGATTGAGTTTTGTTATTTACCCCGTAGCCAAACATTGCAAAATCATATTTTACCGGATCTTGCGGGCAAAATTCTTTTAATTTTTCGGTTAATTCAATTACTGATTTAAAATCATTTGCATTTCTTTTTAACAATCCCATTTGCCTTGAAATTCTGCCTACATGCACATCTAACGGAATATATAATTGCGCAGGAGTAATAAAATCCCAAATTCCGACATCCACCGGTCCTTTTCTTATCATCCACCTTAAGTACATGCACATTCTTTTCATTGCTCCGCCGTTTTGCGGGTTTGGAATCATATGGTAAAATCCTTGTCCTGCCGATTTATCGACTTTTGAATAAAAATAATCAACTACCCCTTCAAACATTTTTCCTTTGCTAAAACTATAACTAAATAGTTCTTCCAAGCCGTTTGATGTCGTATACAAAGTTTTTAGTATAGAAAATATTTCTCTAAAATCGTTCGGTTTCCCAAATCGGTAATTAAAATTTCCTATAGAATTCGGTTCAAAATTTTGGATAAAGTTTAAAATATCTCCCTGCATAATTTCAAAAAATAAATAATTTAACTTTGAAATAAACTGCTTTCTACTCCCGTATGCTAAAAGTGATGCAATAAATCCTGCAAGTTCAATATCTTTTTTTGAATGAAATTTGTGCACAAACTGCACAGGATCATCTTTAATAAATTCGGGAGTTTCGTATTTTTCGACAAGTAAGTCCAGTTCGTTTTTAGTAATTATCATAATAAATATTATACACAAACTGAATACTAAAGTCACCCAACGTCTTATCGTCCTATAGTCCTATCGACTTATTTTGCTGAGACTATTGTTGAGCAAATATGCCCAATCTCGCTTCATGACAGTGAGTAGTGAATGGTGAGTGGTGAGTAGTTCTTTACAGAATTTATGACCCTTGGGTGCAAAATTGTAACGGATTTATCAAACTTATCCTACTTCAAGACAGGTCTCGTGGCATCTAGCCTATCCAACATCAGTCCGCTACGCAAACAGCCCGAACACCATCCGAGCTGCAGCGACCGCCGGAGCTCATGTACGAGTTCGACGAGAAGAAGTACCGGGGCAAGGCTTCGTCAGAGCGGCCGGCTGAACTGGACCACAATCCGCCGAACCCGGAAGAGCCTAAGCCGGAAAGGCTTGTTGGCAGGTTTGTTGTGATAGAACCGTCGTATCTTGGTCTGCCGTTGTATTTTGTTACGCTTGCGTTCGGATACAGTTCTGCTGCAAGGGCATCAAGTTCACTGTCGCTCGGTAATCTCATTCCCTTTGCTCCGCATTGCACTGCTGCAGCTAGCCATCGGTCGTCTGCATAATAACAGCTTGTACCGTAATCCCCATTTATTGTTACAGATATTTCTGCGCCTGCTCCTGCCCCAAATAGATTGTTTGTATCTGTATATTTTTTAGATGATAGTATGCTTGAGCATGCTCCATCTTTTCCTACTGCCTTGCCTTGTTCTTCTGTTGCGACAAACGGCATGCCTGTGAAACATTTTCCGTTTGGTTCAAACCAACA
>CAMNNA010000034.1 GCA_946545285.1 uncultured cyanobacterium
ATTCCTAATTATTCTTAACCATTTGTAAAGATATTGGTGCAATTTGGCTTTTTTGTGCTAAAATGTTTTTATAGAACACTTTATAGATTAGGGAGGGATTTAGATTTGACTACTCAGCAAAATATGTTCGGGGACGGTAAAATAGTTCCGGTTAATATAAGAGAGGAAATGAAACGTTCATATATTGATTATGCGATGAGTGTAATTGTAGGACGTGCATTGCCGGATGTTCGTGACGGATTGAAACCTGTTCACCGCAGAATTCTTTTTGCGATGAATGAATTAGGTATGACTCCTGATAAACCGTTTAAAAAATGTGCTCGTATTGTTGGGGAAGTTTTAGGTAAATATCACCCGCATGGAGATAGTTCTGTATATGAAGCGCTCGTTCGTATGGCACAAGACTTTTCAACCCGTTATTTGATGGTTGACGGTCACGGAAACTTCGGATCAGTTGATGGCGACGGAGCTGCTGCAATGCGTTATACCGAAGCGCGTATGCACAAAATTACTCAATCTATGCTCGCTGATATTGATAATGAAACAGTTGAATTTGTTCCGAACTTTGACGGATCTTTGCAAGAGCCTTCAGTTTTGCCTGTAAGATTGCCAATGCTTTTATTAAACGGTGTTTCAGGTATTGCCGTTGGTATGGCAACAAATATTCCTCCTCACAATTTGTGTGAAATAGTTGACGGAACTATTGCGTTGATTGATAATCCGCAAATTACTATCCCTGAACTTATGGAACATATTAAAGGCCCTGATTTCCCGACTGCAGCAACGATTGTCGGACTAAATGATATTAAGCAAGCATACGAAACCGGCAGAGGATCTATTACAATGTCTGCTGTTTCAGGGTTTGAAGAAATTTCAGGCGGTGCAGGACGTCAGTCAAGAACAGCAATTGTTGTAACAGAAATTCCTTATCAGGTAAATAAGGCTCAGTTAATTGAAAAAATAGCTGAACTTGTTAAAGATCAAAGAATCAACGGTATTTCTGATATCAGAGATGAATCAGACCGAGAAGGAATGAGAATTGTTATCGAGTTGAAAAGAGATGCAAAACCTGATGTAGTTCGAAATAATTTGTACAAATTCACACAATTAGAAACTACTTTTGGCGTTAATATGGTTGCTTTATGCGGGCAGCAACCAAGATTAATGAATCTTTATGAAGTTTTGAATGAATTTGTTGAACACAGAATCGAAATCGTAACAAGACGTACAATTTTTTATTTGAAAAAAGCTAAAGTAAGAGCGCATATTTTGGCAGGTTTAATGATAGCATTGGGTTCAATTGATGAAGTTATTGAACTTATTAAAAAATCAAAAACTACAGATGATGCTCGTGACGGTTTGATGAGCAGATTCGGACTTGACGCTGATCAGGCAAATGCTATTTTGGAAATGCAATTAAGACGTTTGACAGGTTTAGAACAAGACAAAGTTAAAGCTGAATATGATGATTTATTGAAAAAAATCGAAGATTATGAATCAATTTTGGCAAGCCGTCAAAGAATTTTAGATATTATCAAAAAAGAATTATTAGAAGATAAAGAAAAATACGGAGATGAAAGAAAAACTCAAATCGTTCCTGAAAAAGGTGAAGTAACAATTGAAGATTTGACTCCAAATACTCCGATGGCGGTGTTTATCACTCACCAAGGATATTTGAAACGTATTTCGTTAGATACTTTTGAACGTCAAAACCGTGCAACACGCGGAAAATCAGGAATTAAAACAAAAGAAGATGATGATATTCAGCATTTCTTCACTGCGATGATGCATGATAAAGTATTATTCTTCTCATCAAAAGGTACAGTTTACAGCTTGAATGTATATGATTTTCCTGAAGGCGGCAGACAGTCAAAAGGCTTGCCGATAATTAACGTATTACCGATTGAACAGGATGAAAAAATTACTGCTGTTGTTCCGGTTTCAACATTTTCTAAAGAATTAAATCTTATTATGTTGACCAAAAAAGGTAATATAAAACGTATAGAACTTGATAATTTCTCAAATATAAGACGAAACGGAATTATTGCTATCGGCTTAGACGAAGGGGATAGTTTGAATTGGGTAAAACTTGCCACAGCACGTGATGAAATAATTATCGGAACATCTTGCGGTATGGCAATAAGATTCCCTATTCAAGATTTAAGACCTTTAGGAAGAAGTGCGAAGGGTGTTATTTCAATGAAATTAAGATCCGGTGACGAAATTGTCGGATGTGATATTGTTCCTCAAGATTATGACGCTGACTTACTTGTAGTAACTTCAGACGGATTCGGGAAACGTACAAAATTATCTGAATTCAGAAGTCAAAACAGAGGCGGAATCGGATTAATTGCAACTAAATTCAAAACTTCTTCATCACGTCTTGTTGCTTTGACTATTGTAAAAGATACTGATGATATTATGTTAGTTACTGCAAACGGTGTTGTAACAAGAATTAATGCCGGATCAATTTCTCAACAGGGAAGACCTGCAACAGGTGTCAGGGCTCAAAATTTGAATGATAATGATTCTGTTGTTTCTGTTAACAAGATTCTAAATCCTGATGAAGATGACGTTACAATAAAAATTGCACCGTCACAAGATTCTGAATCGGAAGATATTCAACAAACAAGTCTTTTAGATGAATCATCTGAAAATAGTGAAAATTAATAGTTTATGAAAGAATCAAAAACTTTATTATTAATAGATGGGCATGCTTTGGCATTCAGGCAGTATTATGCCTTAGAAAGAACTCAAATGAAAACCAAAGACGGTATTCCGAGTTGGGGTGTTTACGGTTTTTTCAAAGCTATATTTGATTTGCTTAAAAATAAAAATTTCAGTTTTGATTCAATAGGAGTGGCATTTGATGTTTCACATCACACTTTCAGGACAGAATCTTATACCGAGTATAAAGCAAACAGAGTGGCAATGCCTGATGATATGCAGATTCAAATGGGTTTGATTTATGAAGGATTGAATTCATTTAGTATACCTATTTATACCAAAGAAGGCTATGAAGCTGATGATGTAATAGGGACTATATCTAAAAAAGCTTGTGAATTGGGGCATAAAGTATATATTTTAACCGGAGATCAAGATTCTTTTCAGTTGATTGACAAAGATGGATGCGTAAAAGTTATTATTCCTTCACAAGGGGTATTGAAAGAATACGATTGGGATGCTGTATATAAAAAACTTGGAGTATACCCAAATCAAGTTATAGATTATAAAGCTTTGAGAGGAGATGTTTCTGATAACATCCCAGGAATTAGAGGTATCGGAGAAAAAACAGCAGTAAAACTCTTATCACAATTCGGGACAGTAGATAATGTTCTTGCAAATATTGATTCTATCGACGGAAATTCAATAAAGCAAAAAATTAAAGACGGTGTTGAAGATGCAAAACTAAGTAAATTTTTGGCAACAATTGTCAAAGATGTTGATGTCGATTTTGATTTTGAAAAAACCTGTATTAATCTTCCTAATTTGGTAAGTGTTACGGATTTTTTCAGGAAAATGCAATTTTACAGTTTTTTAAAAAACATAGATTCAATATTGAAAAATTTTGATAAAAATAATTGCGTTCAAAATTCCGAAACTCAAATTATTTTAGAACCGGAAAAAGAATCTGAAAATAATGAAAACGGGATTCAATTGGGATTATTTGCGCAAAGTGTTCAAAAAAAAATCAATAAAAAATCTTTTGATTACGTTTCAAAATTAATAACAGACAGCACAGATTTTGAATTATTAATTGAAAAATTAAAATCATCTTCTGTTATTACATTCCGATTTTACGGGAAAATAATAAATGCCGTTGAATTTGAAATTTACGGTATATGTATAGGATTAAATGAAGGATTTAGTTATAACGATAAAATTGTTTATTCAGAAAATGAAAAACAAACTGTTTCTTACTATATTCCGATTCATCATAATATAGAAAATTGTCTTAAAATAAATTTTGTTTTAGATTCACTAAAACCTGTATTAGAAAACGAAAATATTAAAAAAATTACGCACAATTTAAAATCTTGTTTAAATATTTTAAAAAATTTCGGGATAAATTTATCAGGAGCAGTTTTTGATACCGAATTAGCTTCATATATAAAAGATTCCAATGCTCAGAATGATTTTGATATTCAATGTATGGAAAGAATAAATCATATTTTGCCGACAATGGTTTCTGAAAATAAAAAAGCGGAATTTTATGAATATGATATTGAATCTGTCAAAAATTACACGGCAGAATCAACAACTGCACTATTTGAATTAACAAAATATTGGATAAATCATTTAGATTTAAAAGAATTTGATATACTGGAAAATATTGAAATACCATTGTCTTATGTTTTATCAGATATGGAATTTAACGGAGTTAGCGTTGATGTTGAATATTTAAATGAATTAACTAAAGATTTTGACATTCTTATTAATAAGACAGAAAATAGAATTTATGAACTTGCACAAGAGTCTTTTAATTTAAATTCTCCAAAACAAGTCGCACAGATACTTTTTGAAAAATTACAACTAAAATCGCCCAAAAAAGGAAAATCAAAAAATTCTACAAGTGCTGAAATTTTGACAGCACTGGCGCAAGATCATGAAATTGCAAGACTTATTCTTGAATATAGAAAATATTCTAAACTGAAATCAACATATACAGAATCTTTACCGCTGCTTATTAATAAAAAAGATAACAGAATTCACACGACATACAATCAAACAAACACAGCTACAGGTCGTTTATCTTCATCAAATCCTAATTTACAAAATATTCCGACAAGAACAATTGAAGGGAATAAAATCCGCAAAGCATTTGTACCGTCTGATAAAAACAATTTGATTATTTCTGCTGATTATTCTCAGATTGAATTAAGATTATTAGCTCATGTTAGTGAAGATAAACATTTGATTGAAGCATTCAAATCAGGAGAAGATATTCATACTGTAACAGCTTCAAAAGTTTTTGGAGTTGATATCAGTGAAGTAACAAAAGACATGCGCTACAAATCAAAAGCAGTAAATTTCGGTATAATATACGGTCAAACAAAATACGGATTAGCAAAAGCTTTAAAAATTAATCCCGCGCAAGCTCAGAAATTTATAGACAAATACTTTGAAACCTATCCTAAAATAAAAATTTATATGGAAAAAATGGTTAATTTTGTAGAAGAAAAAGGTTATGCCCAAACTTTTACGGGAAGAAAAAGATATCTGAATTCAGAAATAAACAGTTCAAACGCTATGATAAGAGAATTTGCAAAACGCGCCGCAATAAATCATCCAATGCAGGGCGCTGCTGCTGATTTGATAAAAATGGCTATGATAGATTTTGAAAAAAAATTAAAAGAAAATAATTTAAAATCAAAACTTATTATTCAGGTTCATGATGAACTTGTTGTGGAAACCGAAAAATCCGAATCTGAATTAGTAAAAAAATTAATTTTAGAAGCTATGGAACTTGGTCAACCGCTTAAAGTTCCGCTTGTAATTGATATAAATGAGGGTAAGACATGGCAAGAATTATAATATTTTTACTGACTTTTTTGGGAATATTTTTTATTTTTCCAAATAATGTTAAATCCGAAGAAATGAGTCTTAGCACCTTGATTACGGTAAGAAATATTCCATACAGCGAATGTACAAAAGTTTTTAATACAGATAATATCAAACTGTTTTATCTTGTAATCGCATCAATTAATGCAAACCGATTTAAAATAGATGAAATCCAATCAAAATCGGGATATATTTTGTTTACCGCAGTCAATAAACAGTTTTTAGCGTCTGTAAGTAATGTAAATACAAAACAGGGAATGCTTAAAATAACTCCTGTTGACGGATCGTATTATTTTCAACAAGGAATTCTTACAAATATTTATAAGTACATTGAATTGAATATAAATAATCCGGTTAAAGTTTCTAATTTATAAAAATAGCGCCGAATTTTTTAATTCGGCGCTTTTAATTTCAATTATTTATTTAAGCAGTTTCTACAAGTAATTTTTTAACTTCTTTTCTTTTGATTTTGCTTGTAGCAGTTTTTGGCAAACCTTCTTGGCGGACAATAATATTAATCGGTCGCTTGTAAGGTGCAAGCTGCATTGACAACTGCTTAACTTCAGCTTTTACTGCCGCTTCTAATTTTTCAAAAGATTCAAATTTCGATGCATAATCTTCTTTTGGAACAAATATTGCAACAATTTCTTCACAACCGTCTTTTTCACCGCCTGCTTTTGGCATTCCCACAACGCAAACTTCTGCAAAATTATCACTTTGCTGCATAACTGTTTCAACTTCTTCGGGGAATACTTTTTTACCGCCTGATAAAACAATCATATTTTTAATTCTGCCTGTGATATACAAAAGACCTTTTCTGATTTCTGCTATATCACCTGTATGGAACCAGCCTTCGCTGTCAATAACTTCATTTGTCAAATCCTCTCTGCCGTAATAACCCTTCATCACAGACGGACCTTTGACAAGAAGTTCTCCGGTATCACTATCAATCTTAGCCTCATAAGAATCCAAAATCGGACCAACCGAATGAATATTATCTTGATGAAGTTTTCCGCACATTGAAACAACCGGACTTGTTTCAGATAATCCGTATCCTTGGTAAATCCTTACACCGATTCTTTTAAACCAAGCACCAACTGTAGGATCTAACGGCGCTCCGCCGGAAATATATCCGTAGAATTGCCCGCCGTATAATCTGTGAATTGTTCTAAACATAAAACGTCTTATACTGGTCGGCAAAATCCCTGCTATTTGGAATTTAATATTGAACATTAATTTGTAAAATGCAGATTTTTTGCTGATTTCTGATTCAAAATAAGACTTTTGCAATTTCAAAAACGCAGGTACAGTAACCATAAATCTTATTTTCTTTTCCTGTAAAATATCCACAACATCTTTAGGTTTCAAACTGCTTGTATAATAAACAGAATAACCATGATTTAACATTGTAAAAAATCCGACAGTCATTTCAAATAAATGGTTCATAGGCAAAATAGAAAGCATTCTCATTTCACCGTTTTTAGGCATCATACCCTGAAGAACTTTTCTCATTCCATACATTTGCGCAAGCATATTTTTATAAGTTGTTTGAACACCTTTTGGCGCACCGGTAGTTCCCGATGTATAAATAATTAAAGCCGTATCATTAATCGGTCTTCTTCTCCATTTTGCATTATAATTTGCAGGAATTGAATATAAACTCGGTGTTTGTTCCGATTCATGTTCACATGCTTCCATTAAAATAATATGTTTGATTGATGGAATTTTAGACTTCAATTCCAAGGCTTTATTATAGTTTTTGCTTGAACACATCAAAACTGTCGGTTCACAACTAGACATTATTGATGTTAATTCATATATAGTCAATTTGTTATCCAACGGAACAATTGTTAATCCTGCAAGAACTGAACCAAACACACAAACGCCATATTCAGGTAAAGATTCAGATAAGATTGCAAGTTTTTCTCCTTTCGGAATTTGCAAATCGTTTATTAAATAAGCTCCGAGTCTTTCAGCTAAAAGACTCAATCCTTTATACGTAAATTCATTCCAACCCCATAAAGTTTTCATTCCGAGCGCAACTTTTTTTTGATTTTTTGCCGTTGTTTTTTCTAATAAAGAAAATATACTTTCGACTTTCATAACCTTTATATCCTCTATTCTCTCTACAAAAACAGTTTAGCAAAAAAACCTTTGCTTGCAAGTATTAAACAAGGTTAATTACTTATTTGTTACGGATCTAAATTGATTATTTTAATTAAACACATTTTTAGCTTCTGCAACAACAGGAATCGCACGAACCACACACAAAATAATTGCTATCCATGCCAAAACTAAACCAATTGTATTTAAAGTTTGAGCATACTGAATTTCCGGAGTATGGGCTACTATTATAATAATAAATGCCATAACCTTTGCAACAGCGTATGTTATTCTCATAAATTTTGATCCGCAAATAAATTTGCCTAAAGTACTTTTTTGCATTGATTTTTCACCAAAAGCCGTAAAGCCTTTTGATAAAGCAATACTTCTTATTCCATCAGTTGTAAATGCTCTTGATATACAAATCAAAGGGAAAATTATATTTAACCAACCCATAACCGCAAATACAATCCAATATGACGCTTCAACGATTCTATCTCCTAAAATATCAAGAACAGAACCCCATTGTGATGTTTGATTGTATTTTCTTGCAATATATCCGTCAACACCATCCATTGCAAATGCAATAATCGTCAAAATTACTGATAGCACAAACGCTTTTGTTGTGTAAATATATAAAAGTCCGATTGCCGCAAACGCAACAAATACTCTGCTTATTGATACAATATTTGCGGTGTTGTTTTTTATATCCATTCAATTCCCCTTTACAAAATACTATTTAACGTTCTTTTTTGATCTTGACAGTGCAAAATCAACATTATCAAGATTTTTAGTCCTGTCTCCAAGCATAATTTTTTCCGCTTGTTCCAACAAACTTACAACAATAAATCCGTTTTCACCGTCAGATCTTGCTTGAGTGCCTGTTTCGCAGCAGTGAACAAAATGCTGACATTCAAGTTTTAACGGTTCAATTTCCAAATAATCCTGTGAAATTACTTCACTGTTTCCTGCTTTAAAATTGTCATAGATTGTTAATTTATTTTCAGACACAGTATCATCCATAATAGCTGTTTTCTTTGTCCCGCGGACTAACAGTTGAACATGTTTTTTCGGAGTAATCCAACTGTCGGTTATATGTGCAATCGCACCGCCTTCCATTTCAAAACTGATATGAGTAATATCCATAATATCGTTTTTGTCTGTTGAACAACCTGAAGCAGTGATTACCCTTGTAGGGTTTTTACCTAAAACATAGCTTATCATTGACACATCATGAGGTGCTAAATCCCACATTACACTTCTGTCATTTTTAAAATAATTAATATTCAAACGATCACTTTGCGCATAAACAATTTCGCCGAGTTCTCCTTCTTCAATAAGCATTTTCAACCTGTTAACAGCCGGATGATACAAAAGTAAATGTCCAACCATTAAAACCAAATCTTTACTTTTTGCCAAATCAGCCAAATCTCTTGCTTCTTGTGCAACAGTAGATATAGGTTTTTCAACATAAACATGCTTTCCGCCTTCAAGCATGGCTTTAACAAATTTAAAATGAGTATGACTCGGGGTCACAACAACAACCCCCATAATATTATCACTATTTATTATGTCATTAAAATCTCTTGTGGTTGGAATTCCCGGATACTGTTCTTTAACAATAGCCAAATTATCTTCATCCAAATCACAAACCATTCCCAAAGCATTTAAATTATAAAAATTGCGGACAACATTCCTTCCCCATAATCCGCAACCTAAAACAGCTATTTTTTTATCACTCATTTTTACCTATCCTTCTTAATTGGATTATATCCTTATAATACTTATTTTGCAAACATTTATAAAAATTTATCGGATTTTATTGATTTTGCATGGATTGATATTTAAAATTATAAATATTTTGATATTTTTCGTAAAATTCATCACTTGAATCCTGCGGGAAATAAGACGCAAATTTGTCTAATAACGGTTTTGGTATTTCGCCTAATTTTACCATTCTGTCTAAAATTTCATCATTTAACGGATATAAATTTTTATAATTTTTATAGAAAATATGATTCAATTCCGCTTCAGTCTGCATTTGGTGCTGTTCAACTTTCGAAGCTAATTTTGTTGTTACGAGATTTGCATTAAACACAGTTCCCGCGTAACCCCCTAATATTAGCCTGATTAATAAATCGTAATCAGCCAATAATTTGAATTTTGAATCAAAATATCCAAGCTGAGAAATTGTATCTTTTTTAAATATTACAGCCTGCCTTGGACAAGGAATTGCCTGAAACGTACTTAATAAAGACGGCTCAAATTCAAACGCACTGCCGTCATCATTTCTGCAATAAGATGTAAAACAGCAAAAATCAGCATTTGTACTTTCCATAGAAGTTACAACATCATTTATTGCCATAATGTCATGATAAAAATCATCACAACTTAAAAACGAAACATACTTGCCTTTTGCCCGCATTAATCCTTTATTTATTGCATCAAATTTCCCTTGATCCGGCGCTGAAAAAAACGCAAGCATTTCTTCATTTTTATAATCTTTCAACAAATCCACAGTCCCGTCTTGAGAATTATTATCCATTACAAGAACTTCCACAAACGGATACGTTTGCATATTCAAAAGCTCCAGCATCAAATCGAATTCGCTTACTTTGCCTTCTTCAACAATATTATATGTCGGTATAATTACTGTAAAATTCGGTTCATACATAATTTTTTTACCCTCATTTAATAATTTGCATAAATAGTTCTTAAAATCTGTTCTTCAGCATTTTTCTTTTCAAAATCGGATGATTTCGGATCATTTATCATAATATCAAAAGCATAAAGTTTACCTTTTCTTGTTTTTAAATAACCGCATATCGCGCTTGTATTAGATAATGTGCCGGTTTTTGCTTTCAAATTATCTTTAAAATATAACATTCGATTTTGTAAAGTTCCTTCTCCGGCTGATGCCATATTATCATTTATAAATTCATAATTATCATCACCATAAAGTTTTACCAAATAATCTGTCATAAAATCAGCTGTAACCAAATTGTTTTTAGAAACCCCGCTTCCGTCAACAATTTTTATATTTTCATGATTAATATTTTTTGAATCTAAATAGTCATTTAACATATTTATTGAATTTTGCGCAGATCCTGCAGAATTGGCATAAACCCCTCCCGCAAGCTTAAAAACAGTTTCTGCCGTCATATTATTGCTGTTTTTTAAAATATTTGATACAGCATCAACTATTTCATGTGAAACACTTTCTACCTTATAAATTTTTTGGTTAGGCAAAACTGCATTCTTAATAGGTTTATAATATCTTATTTTTGAATTTTTAATTGCATCTTCCAATCTTAAAATAAAATATCTTCTTGGATTCGGAGTCGGAATATTTCTCACAGATGATGAAGAAACAGTTCCGGACAAATCAATAATATTAGGTGCGATAGTTTTATTTCTTTCAAAGTTTATAATATTTTGTTTGGAAGTATAATCTATTTTGATATAATTCATAAAAGTCATTGGGTAATAAGGTTTTATATCAATTTTAGGAGCTAAAATATTTGAGGCCGGAATGATTTTAACATTTAGAAGATTCCCGTCAATATTGTAAGCACTGAATTTTGGCATAAACGGATTTAAATCATCATCCCATTGCCATCCTTCACCCCATTCATTGTTGTCAAAAATTGATGAATCAATATAAAAATTTTTCGGCTCAATTATATTTTTTTCTTTCGCAGTATCAATAAGACCTCTTACGTCTCTATAAGTCAAAAGCGGGTCAGCACCGAGTTTTAGATACAAATCGTTGTTAACACTTTTATATAAAGTTGTTTCAAACTTATAATCTTTACCCAAAGTATTTATTGATGCGGGCAAAGTTACTAATTTAAGAGTAGAGGCAGGATTCATAGGAACATTTTTATTATGTTGAAAAACCTGTCCGCCGGATTTTGTGTCTTTAACACTGACTGAAATCGCGCCATCATTTATTTTTAACGATCCTATTGTTTTATTTAATGTTTCTGCATATGTACTTGTTATTGTCAAACAAAATACAGCAAATAAGCTTATTAATTTCCGCATAAAATTTTAACCTCGTAACTATCTTTAATATCTTTTAAAACAGTGCATTTTGAGCGAAATTCATACATTGATTCAAACTCCAAAACCGCACTTACAATTCCTTCCTCATCTTTAATGAAAGCCAATTCTTCGCCTTTATAATCAATGATTCTTGATTGTCCCAAATTGTATTCATCATCTTTGATATGTCCGCATTGAGTTAAAGCAATCATATAACATTGATTTTCAACCGCACGGGACTTAGTCATAACTTCCCATGGGATAGGCTTTTTAGATCCCCACGCAGCACAATTTACCAAAACATCAGCTCCTGATTTTGCATATTGTCTGTATATTTCGGGAAATCTTATATCATAACAAATCGTTAACCCAAAATTTATCCCGTCTAAATTCACCATAACAGGAAAATCACCCTTGGAAATATATTTCCCTTCATCACAACCATAATAAGAATACAAATGATTTTTATTATAAATTTCAACTAATTCACCTTTAGAATTTATTACCGGACAGGTATTATAATATTTTTCTTCTGATTTTGTAATGAAACTTCCGCCAATAATATTTATTCTGTAACTTTTTGCAACACCGGAAAGGAATTTTATAACAGAACTATCATCAAGACTTTGAGCGGTTTTAATAAATCCCCCGCAATCCCAGCCGCAAGTCCAAACCTCAGGTAAAACCAACAAATTTGAATCACTTGGCAATTGATCATCTATAATCTTTCTTACCTTATCAATATTTTTATCAACATCACCTAATACTGATGCCATTTGTAATATGGAAACTTTTATTTCTTTTTTGACCATAATTTTAATTCTTTTGCCTTATTATAAAACTCTTTTTCGTGACTTTTAAGATAATCCAAAGACTGTTTAATTTCTTGTGCCACTTGCTCATCTGTCTTATTATCAAGATAAATCGGATCACCATACATATTCAATAACCTGCAAGGCCCGATAGGAGAAGTCATTTTATCCCAAGAAGGCAGATGACAAAAAGTCGGGTCAAAAGACACCCAATGTACAGGAACAATAGGTACTCCCGCCTCTTTAGCCAAGACAATAGCTCCGTGTTTTACCTTGTGATAAGGACCTCTTGGCCCGTCAACCATAATTGCAACACTTTCACCATCTTTTAATCTCGAAATCATTTGCAGGGTAGCTGTAACAGCACCTTTTCTTTGTGCAGATCCGCGAGATGTCTTAAATCCCCATTTTTCAACAACTCTTGCTATAATTTCACCATCTAAAGAATTGCTTATTAAAATACTTATATTTTTACGATTTGGTAAACCATGAAGCGCAAACTGATTCTCATGCCAAAGGACATAAACACAAGAATCAATATTAGGATTGTTCCAATCCGCCATATAAGTAAACAGTTCTTGCGTTTTCATAAGCATATATGCAAAATTCGCAACCAACGGAACATTATTTTTATTTATAATACGTACCATAACGGCTTTATAATAACACATAAACTTTCAAAAGTCGAAGTTTTTAAACAATCTTTAAATAAAATGCTTGACTGTAAAAATTTTTTATTATATATTCTGAATGGTAACGGTCTAAAGCGTTTCCACCCCCGGGATGTAGCGCAGCTTGGTAGCGCACCTCGCTTGGGACGAGGGGGTCGCATGTTCGAATCATGTCATCCCGACCATTTAAAAGACTCAACTAAGGTTGAGTCTTTTTTGTTAAGTCGGTCTGCCCTGATTACATCATGAGCACGCACGCGGGTTTTTACGCTTACGCTAAAACCCAGCTGGCTGCATACCTTTCTTGTACGGCTCGTTCCTCGCCTACAATCTCGGCATCATCCCGACCATTTAAAAGACTCAACTAAGGTTGAGTCTTTTTTGTTAAGTCGGTCTGCCCTGATTACATCATGAGCACGCACGCGGGTTTTTACGCTTACGCTAAAACCCAGCTGGCTGCATACCTTTCTTGTACGGCTCGTTCCTCGCCTACAATCTCGGCATCATCCCGACCATTTAAAAGACTCAACTAAGGTTGAGTCTTTTTATATAAATTACGTGCAAAAGCATTAGAAAAATAGTAAATTATGCAGACTTTAGCTTAATATCATATTCATACCCTAATCCGCGAATGAGTTTTAGAGCTGTGTCAATACGTGGTGTAACTTTACCATTTAGTATTTCAGATAAATTACTTCTGTCTATTGAGCTTGCTTTGGCAAGTCTTGAGATTTCACCACGACCACGAGCTTTGACAACATAAGTCAAGCACCTTATAAACGTATTAAAATCGCCGTCTTCCAAAAATTCTTGTAAGGTGAGTTCAAGCCATCCTGCTTCAAATTCAGGGTCTTGCAACTGCTCCATCATATCATCTTCAAAACTAGGAGCTTTATCTAAATATTCACGTTCTTTATCTGTTAGTGTCATTGTTATTCCTTTCAATATAATCTTCTAAATATAGGTTCGCTTGTTGAATTACTTTCTTTTGGTCTTTTTTATCACTACCTGCAACAAATAATACTAAAGTTGATTCAAGGTCATAATAGTAAATTCTATACCCTTTGCCAAAATCCATACGAAGTTCTGATAATTTAGATTTTTGTAGTACCTTATGGTCGCCATATAAACCATCTCTCAGTTTTTCAACTCTTTTAGTCTGATAGATAAATCTAAGCTATTTCGCCATTCTTTATATGGACATTTACCATCAATTGTATAGTAGTATTTTATTTCCTTTTCCATAATTATAT
>CAMNNA010000035.1 GCA_946545285.1 uncultured cyanobacterium
TTTTTTTTGATGTATAATTGAAATATGGATAGCAAATTTATTGATATAGCCGAGTTTGATTATGAATTGCCGGCAGATTTGATAGCGCAAATGCCTGCTAATAAGCGCGAAAACTCCCGTATGCTTGTTCTGAATCGCAAAAATAATTCTTATATTGATAAACATTTTTTTGATATTTGCGATTATTTTGATGAAAATGATGTACTTGTATTAAACGATACAAAAGTTCTTCCTGCCAGACTTTACGGATCAAAAGACACCGGTGCTAAAATCGAAGTGTTTTTACTGGAAAAAGACGAAAAACGTTCTAACAAAGGTGAATACTGGAGCGCTTTAATAAAGCCTTCAAAAAAAGTTAAACCTGATACATTGATAAAAATTAGCGAAGAATTATCTGCACGTATTGATAAAAAACTTGAAGATGACGGAGAATGGCTTATTGAGCTAATATTCAACGGCGATTTATTTGAAATTCTGCATAAAATCGGCAATATCCCGCTCCCTCCTTATATTGAAAGGAAACTCCAAACTCAGGATTTGAAAAATTTCGATATGCAACGGTATCAAACTGTTTATGCTAAAGACGAAGGTTCAGTTGCTGCGCCGACTGCAGGTTTGCATTTTACTAATGAAATTCTTGACAAATTAAAAAATAAAGGGGTTCAAATCGCTTATGTAACTCTTAATGTCGGATTGGGAACATTTAGACCTGTTAAATGCAAAAATATTTTAGAGCATAAAATGCACTCAGAAACTTTTCATATTTCAAAAGAAACATCCGATATAATAAATAAAGCAATCGATGAAGGGAAAAAAATCACAGCAGTTGGGACAACATCAGTTAGGACATTAGAAACCGCATATTCTAAATTCGGTAAAATATGTCCTTGCACAGATCATTCTGAGCTGTTTATTTACCCCCCGTACGAATTTAAAGTTGTTGACAGATTATTGACAAATTTTCACTTACCAAAATCGACTCTTTTAATGCTTGTTAGTGCATTTGCGCAGAAAAAGTTTGTATTTGAGTGCTATAAGCACGCAGTTGAATCCAAATACAGATTTTTCAGTTACGGAGATTGTATGTTGATTCTTTAATATTCTTCTTCAGGATCAACCCACTTTTTAGAATCAAATTTTAAATCTGTAAGTTTAATCTTTAAAGATTCGGTGTATGGCTTAAATTTAATTAATAGCTGATTTTTTCTTAGCATAAGTTCTTGCGCAACAGAAGGAGTTTTACACGCAATAACTATAATTCCGCCTTTTAGCATTGAATAAGGCTTTGAATATTTTGCAAGTTTTTCACCTGCAACTTTCACCCAAAATTTATAAAGATTTGAACGCGTAATAGCTTTCTTTATCTCCGTTTTTTCTGCCAGTTGAGATAAGATATCGTCAATATTTTGAAATTTTGTGTAAAGAATTTTCTTCATTTTGAATATTAAAAATTTTATGCTAAAATTTTGGAATGAATACCGACAAGCTACAGTATATCATAAAAAATTCAAAAAATATATTGCTTGTTTCTCACATAAATCCTGACGGTGACACGTTAGGCTCAATGTGTGGATTTTATAATCTGATAAAAGATAATTTTAAGAAAAAATGCCAAATGGCGGTTGTATCTGATGTTCCGTCAAATTTTTTATTTCTGCCCGGAATCGAAAATGCTCAAAGTATTAAAGAATTTGATAATTCAAGAGAGTATGATGCTGTTATTTGTATTGATGTCGCGGCGCTTGACAGAATAGCTGATGCCGAAACCTTATTTCATAAAGCAAAAAATACCGTTAATATCGATCATCACGGCACAAATACCAATTATGCGGACATAAACATAATAGATGCAAATGCAGCTGCTGCATCCGAAGTTGTTATTAATCTGTCAAAACAACTTGATTTGACTATTTCTCTTGATTCTGCGATTTGTCTTTATACTGCACTTATGACCGATACAGGATGTTTCAGATTCTCAAACACAACCCCTCAAACGATGAATTATGCCGGTGAAATGCTATCATTGGGAGTTGATTCTTCAGATATCTATCAAAAATGTTATGAATCACATTCAAAAGAAATGATCTTGTTCCAAAGTTATTGCTTAGGGAAAGCAGATTTTTTAAACAATGATAAAATTGCATACACAACCGTCTATAAAAAAGATCTGGAAAAATTTAACCATAAAGAAGGGGATGATTTTACTGACGGTTTAACAGAAAAGCTCCGATCAATTAAAACAACCGAAATAGCTTTTGTAATAAAAGAATTAAGCCCTTCAATGTCAAAATTATCTATGAGAAGCAAAGAAAAAGATATTTCAAAAGTATGCACATATTTTGGAGGCGGAGGACATAAATTAGCATCGGGCGCTGTTATAAAAGCAGATGTAAAACAGTCGGTAAAAATGGTTTTAGGTGAGATTAAAAGGCAGGGTTTATGTTAAAAAATCTTTTAAGGAAACTTTTAAAACATAAACACTTTAAAATATTGATTGATCTAATCCAGTCAATTATAAAAAATGATTTTTTCGGTATGGCAGCAGAAATGGGATTTATGCTTGTTGTGGGTTTCTTCCCTTTTATGCTTTTTTTAATGTCAGTTTTTGGCTGGATGGGTAATCAATCCTATATGGATCCGATTCTGCGAGTTTTATCTAATTTTATGCCGGTGCAGGCAATGAGTCTTTTAAAGTCTGTAATTGAAGAAACGATGATTTTTAATCACGGAGAATTACTTGCGATTATCGGTATAATAGTTTCTGTTGTGCTTTCTACAAATGGTGTCGCTGTTATTTTGAAAGGTCTTAACAGAGCATATAAGGTTCAGGAAACACGAAACTTTGTTTATACAAGAATTTTATCTTTTCTAATGATGATTGTTCACATATTAGTTTTATTTTTAACGATAAATATTATAATTTTTGGTAAAGTCATAGTAATGTTTTTTGTAACAAACTTCAATATGTCAAGTACAGCCGCTGTTATAATATTGACATTACGCTGGCCGGTTGCGTTTTTGGCTTTGTATCTGCTTGCATTCCTTTGCTATTATATACTTCCGGATTTGAAAGGAAAAGAATCGTTTAAAAGAAAAAGTGCGTTGCCCGGAACTGCATTTTTTACAATATTTTGGTTAGTCGGTTCATGGGGATTTTCTTTGTATGTCAGTAATTTAAGTACTTATAACCTTGTTTACGGTACGATAGGGGCATTTTTTATACTTATGGTTTGGCTTTACTATACCTCAATTGTTCTTTTGATTGGAGGAGAAATAAACTCCAGAGTATACAATGAACTCGTCCACAAATACGAAGAAATCCAACAAGAGTTAAAAGATTTAAGACTAAAAACTTTTGATAAGTAGTTTAAACCTAAAAAGTTATTAATTCCGGTTCTTTATCAAGCTTATAAAATGTTTGCGCGCTTTGCTCGAATTTAGCCGGATTAGAACTGCAATAGAATTTATCAATCCCTAAACTCACAGAATCAGTCAGCAAATCATTATTTGCCAAATCAGATTTAATAAATTCTGAGAGAAATGTTGAAGGGTCAATAAATAAATCATTTTTTGTAAATTCAGATAAAACCCCTGTTAAATATGGATAATGTGTACATCCAAGAATAATTTTTTCGGGTCTTTTTGAAAGCATCTTGTCTAAATCTGATTTTATGATACATTTGCTTTCTGATAAATTAATAATACCATTTTCAACAATAGGAACCCATTGCGGGCAATATTGGCTGTAAACTTTCATATTAGGGTTATATTTATGAATTTCTCTTTCATAAGCTCCAGATTCTATAGTTGCTTTTGTTGCAAAAACTCCTAAAGACTTTATTTTAAATTCAGAAATAATCTTTGCCACAGACTGAACAACGGGATAAATCTTGAAATCGTGCATATCTTTGATATCTTCATAGATCAAAGATGATGTTGTATTGCAAGCCATAACAACGGCCTTGCAATTATTCTGTTTAAAAAAATCTAAAATAGGTATAGCAAATTTTAAAAGTTGTTCTTTAGTTTTTTCTCCATAAGGTACGTGTAAAGTATCACCGAAAAATATAGTATTCTCATTGGGCAAAAGACGTTTTACTTTATCAAGAACCGTCAGTCCGCCGACACCGGAATCAAAAAAACCGATAGGAGAATCTTTACTAATATTTTTTAAAATACTCATCTATACCCTCAGCTATAGCCTTTGCAGTATCATTTTTTCTGCTCTCTGTTACTATTTGCGCACGTTCTTTCGGATTTGATAAAAAGCCCGTTTCAACCAAAATTGCAGGTGCTGTTGTATGATTTATAACATAAAATTTGGATTTAAACAATCCTCGATCATTAGAATCAATATTATTAAGCATTGAAGCATGAACAAATTTTGCCAAAAGCAAACTGTTTTCCTTGTAATAATGAGTTTCTAAACCTGAAGGAGACTCACTGTTACTTGAATTTACGTGAATACTTACAAATATATCGGGATAAAAATTTTCACTAATATCGACTCTTTCTTGAAGTGAAACCGTTTGGTCAGTTGTTCTTGTCATTTCAACAACATACCCCTTATCTTTCAATAGCTTTTCTACTCGTTTAGAAATATCTAAAGTAATGTCCTTTTCGTTAATATTATTTCTGATAGCACCGCAATCAGAGCCGCCATGACCGGGATCGATTACAACATAACGCTTCCCTGCAACCCGATTTGCCGCAGGTGTCGAATTTATTGCGGAGTCTTTTTCCTCTTTTACAATATTACTGCTAAATGTCTGCCGGAATCTTAAAGTTTTGCCGTCAGCACCAAGGTAGATATCAACTTTATCTTTGTTTTTTGCAGGGAATTTAATAACATATCCGTCATTTTTTAAATTTTTAATCTCAAATCCTGAAAATGCGCTGCTTTTCAATTTAGATTTAATTAATTCTTGAGTGTGTTTACCAACATTGTATAAAATTAATTCATTAAATTCTGCATTTTCAATCTTTGATTTAACTACACCAAACAAGACCTGCCCTGAAAACACAAATTTTATACCCTGAATATTTGTTCCGCTTTTTTCAATTTGGACATTATTAATATCAATCGTATGCGGGTATGAATTGTTTATACTTTGAATATTTCTGTTTATAAAAATTATTTTTTGAGAATCCGGATGAAATACCGGCATATATTCAGCAGGATTAGAAGTCGTAATTACAAGTCTTGCTGTATTTTTATCAAATTGGCCTATCTTGACGGATTCATCTTGCCCAAAATTGTAGATCTTATTTCTCACAGAAGGATTAACTATTGAATTCGGAAAATCGAATACTGCTCTGTTAGGATTTGACAAATATATAGGTTTTGAAATTGTGTAAGCTCCGACGCCACTAATCTCAAGATTTCTGTTATTAATATTTATTGAATTAATAAAATATTTTGATTTAAGAATTTGATTTTTCTTAACCATTACATAATTTTTTTCCGCAGTTTGATTAAACGCGGAATTTATCTGATTAATAGCATCACCTTTTGCCTCAACCGGAATTTGAATATTTACAGGTTCAAATAAATCTTGAATTTTTGATTCGTAATAAATCGGGTTAAAATAAAAATTTGACGAAGATGTTTTTTTGAATTCTAAAAACAAAGTGTTGTTGAGTCTTTTTAATTTAACATTTGCAGGATTAAATTTTTCATCATAAGAAAAAGCAACTCTAACAACTGAAGGATCTGTCGATAATTGGCTTACGGTAATCTGTTTAATATCAGAATTATCTAAAACTAAATTTTGCATTTGACCATGCAAAATAGCTGATTCAATATCAACATATGCCTTATTTTCATCAGGATCAATATTTAATTTGGGTGATGTGTTATATTCAAAATCATCTAAAGAAAAAGAGTTCAGCAACAAAACTGAATCAGAATCATCAAAAACAACAGAATTTATTTCTAAAGTTCCTTTTGAAAATACGCTTAATCCAAAATTCAGGATAAATGCAATAATAAACAGTAGTCTAATAATTAATTTCATCAACTACATTATATATCAATAAATTAATGAATCAATTTTGTTAAGTTAATAAAGCTGCTGATTTTTCCAAAGTGTATTTTTAAAACCTACCAAATATTTAGAACTAAAATACCTGTTCAGATCATCAGCACTGTTCATAACATGCTTTGTAGGATGGAGCATCTGACCTCTATTCATCTTATCCCATGCTGCCATTGTCTTACCGAATAAGTTTCTATCAAATGGAAATAAACTATTAACCTTAAATGCCATACATAGCTCCTTTTTGATAATTAAAACATATAAAAATTTTTTTTGCTATTAAAAAAAATTTTTTTACCTTTTTCAAAAACAATTATAACAAATTAGACGCTATAAATGCGATTTTATATCATTTTCGACATTAATTAATATCTCAGTTAAATTTGAAGAATCTTTTACACCGCCTTGAGCAAAATTAGGTCTGCCGCCACCATTAGCACCGGTAGCACGTGCAATTTCTCCGACAATTTTACCGGCATTAATGCCTTTTTTAACAAAATAATCAGATACCTTTGCTGCAACAGTCCTTTCACCTGCCAAAACAACTATACTTTCTTTTCCCAACTTGGTACTCAAAACCTCCAACCCTATTTTTATACCGATAGGGCTCGCATCTGCAACTTTGGAAATAAACAGTTTTCCTCCTTCAACATCTTGCGCTTTTGATATAAATGAAGAATATTTCGCTGTTGCAGCTTCTTGTTGAAGTTTTTCTATTTGCTTTTGGAAATCACGATTTTCTTCAAATAATTTTTCAACTCTTGATTCTACTTCATCATAATGAGCTTTAAATCTTGCCGATAAATTATCAGTTACTTCAACTTTTTGATTTACGTAATTTAGAGCAGATTTTGAAACAACAAGCTCAATTCTTCTTGTCCCTGCAGCAATTGCAGCTTCTGAAACTATTTTTACAAAACGCAAATCTTTAAGCTCTCTTGCATGGGTGCCGGCACAAAATTCTTTTGAAATTGATTTCCCGTCTTTTTCTATACTTACTACACGAACCGTATCGCCGTATTTTTCCCCAAACAAAGCTGTTGCACCTGTTAATTCCGCTTCTTTTATGCCCATAACTTTGGTGTTGATTGTATAACCTTCACCAATCCATTTATTCATAAGATTTTCGGTCTTTTTGATTTCATCAGGTGTCATAGCTCTTGAGAATGTAAAGTCAAATCTCATTCTTTCATCATCTACATAAGAACCCGCCTGTTTAACTTCATCTCCAACAACCTTGATTAAAGCCGCTTGCAGCAAGTGAGCTGATGTATGATGAACACGAATCTCTTCACGACGTTCAACATCAATTTTTGCGCTGACTACAGCACCTATTTCAACATCACCGTTTAATATCGAACATCTGTGAACATACAAATCATTGACTTTAAATGTTGTCAAAACCTCTGCTTTAAAAATATCATTTTCAATAAAACCGCTGTCACCGACCTGACCGCCGCATTCAGCATAGAAAGGAGTTTTGTCTAAAACTATATCAACATAACCTTCGCCCTCAATCTGCGCCAGAATTTTGGCATCTTTGCATTCATTTTCTTCATAGCCGATAAAATTAGTTGAACCTACTTCTTTTTCAACAGCAGCATATTTCATATCTCCTGTAACAGAAATTTTTGCCGTTGCTGCTTTTGCTCGGTCTTTTTGTTCCTGCATTGCAACTTTGTAGCCTTCTTCATCAACATTTAATCCGTTTTCCTGAGCAATTTCTTTGGTTAATTCTAAAGGAAAGCCGAAAGTGTCATAGAGTTTAAACGCGCTTTCGCCGTCAATATCCTTTTTGGATTCAATAAATTCTTCCAATAATTTGTATCCTCTATCCAAAGTTTTATTGAATCTTTCTTCTTCTGCTTTAATTGTATCAATAATTTTTTGTCTATTTTTAACAAGTTCAGGATATGCTTCACCGTAGTTTTCAACAACCGTATCAACAAGCTTATACAAAAACGGCAATTCCATTCCTAAAATCTTACCGTGTCTCAATGCTCTGCGTAAAATCATTCTCAAAACATAGCTTCTGCCTTCATTTCCAGGAATTACACCGTCAGAAATCAAAAATGTTACACATCTTGCATGATCGGTGATGATTCTTAAAGATATATCTGTTTTTTCAGATTTTTTATATGACACACCGCTCATTTCACATACTTTATCTAAAATCGGTTTTAATAAATCAGTTTCAAATGTAGATGCAACACCTTGACAAACCATGGTAATTCTTTCTAATCCCATGCCGGTATCAACATTTTTCTTTCCTAAAGGTGATTGATTTCCTTCTTCATCTTGGTATAGTTCAGTGAATACCAAATTCCAAATTTCGACCCATCTGTCGCATTCGCAGGTATCTATACCGCAATTAGGATGACCGCAGGAATATTCTTCTCCTAAATCGTAGTGAATTTCAGAGCATGGACCGCAAGAACCTGAAGCCCCCGGAGGTCCCCAGAAATTGTCTTTTTTGCCTTTTCTTTTAATTCTTTCTGCCGAAACTCCGACACTGCGCCAAATTTCATAAGCTTCATCATCCGTTTCAAAAATTGTAATCCATAATCTATCTTTATCTAATTTCAAAACTTCAGTTACAAATTCCCATGCCCATGGAATAATATCTTTTTTATAGTAATCCCCAAAAGAAAAATTACCCAGCATTTCAAAGAAAGTATGGTGGCGAGGAGTTCTTCCGACATTTTCGATATCGGAATCTTTACCGCCTGCTCTTGCGCACTTTTGGCAAGAAGTTGCCCTTGCCGGTTCGTAAGGACAAGGCTGAATATCTAAAAATATAGGCAAAAATTGTAACATGCCTGCTGTAGTTAATAATACCGTCGGATTGTCTGGTACCAAGCTTGAACTTGGAACAACTGTGTGCTGACGTTTATTTTTAAAGTAATCTAAATATAATTTTCTTATTTCATTTCCGGTTAGCATAATTAATAATCCCTTTTTACTAAACTTTTCTAAAGTGATTATAACATAAACATTTTTATGCTAATGTTATATTATGTTCAAATTTTTAAAAGATAAAATTAATAATTTTAAATCGGTTATTTCAAATACAACTCAATCCCTTGTCGGTAATGTTTTGCTAAATGTCGATGATTCTGATGAACGCTACAGCGAATTTACACTCGATGATATTGAAGATACATTAATTAGTGCAGATTTAGGGGTGAATTATTCAACAGAACTTGTTGACAATTTGAGAAAACAGAAAAATGCTAAACCGTCTGAACTAAAAAATTATCTCAAAGAAGAATTCAAAAAGACTTTAAATGAAGCTGGGCCAACAGAGCTTAATTATAAAGATAACGAATTAAATATTTATTTTATAACAGGTGTAAACGGCGCAGGTAAAACAACATTGATTGCCAAACTTGCATATAAATTTAGGCAAGAAGGTAAAAAAGTTTTGGTTGCTGCAGGCGATACATTCAGAGCCGCGGCAGAAGAACAGTTAAATATTTGGTCTGTAAGGGCGGGTGCTGATATTGTAAGACGGGATAAAGCCGATCCTGCGTCAGTTGTATATGAAGCCATACAAAAAGCAAAAAGTGAACATTATGATGTTATTTTGGTTGATACCGCAGGACGTTTGCAAAATAAATTCAACCTTATGGAAGAATTAAAGAAGATAAAAACCGTTATAGATAAGCAAGCTCCGGAATCTTTACGTGAAAGCATACTTGTCATTGATGCAAATACAGGTCAAAACGGATTACAACAGGCAAAAGTCTTTGGGGAATGTGTAAATCTGACTTGTGCCGCATTAACAAAACTTGACGGAAGTGCAAAAGGAGCAATAATTTTGGCGATAGCAAAAGAAATGAAATTACCCGTAAAACTTATTGGTATCGGTGAAAAAATGGATGATTTAAAAGCCTTCAATGCTGATGAATTTATAGATGCATTGTTTTCATAAAATATCCTCCCCTTGAGGGAGGGTCGAAATCTATGATTTCGGGGAGGGGTATTTGAATATTTTACAATCTGCAAACACTAAACGAGGGAATAAAATTGAATTAATCGGAACACCGTCAGAAAATAATGTTCTGGTAATCGGTGTTTTTCATGGCGATGAACCGCAGGGGAAATATTTGATAGAGAAATATCTAACCTTGCCCCCTGCGAAGGGGAGGGTTAGGGAGAGGGGGGTGTTATTCATTCCTTGCCTAAACCCTGACGGGTTACAAAGTAACACAAGAACAAACGACAATGGAGTTGACCTAAACCGTAATTTCCCGACAAAAAACTGGGGTGAAGATACAAGCGCTGCAGGAAATAATCCGCAGGATTATTATGGTGGTAAATCAGCAGGAAGTGAAATTGAAACACAATTTGTTATTGATATTATTGAAAAATATCAACCGAAACTTATTTTGACCCTTCATGCTCCTTATAAAATTGTTAATTACGACGGACCGGCACAAGACATTGCACAAAAAATATCTGATATTATCGGTTATCCGGTTGAAGAAAGTATCGGCTACCCAACTCCGGGGAGCTTTGGGACATATTGCGGAGTAGAGAGAAATATTCCGACAATTACACTTGAATTAGACGAAAAAATACCGGTCGAAACCCTTGAACAACCTGTATTTGAAATTTTTAATTATGTGATAAATATTAATATTTCTTAACACTTTGTCAATTTTATCTTCAATAATGTTTTTATATATACATAGTATATATAGGAGATATTAAGATGCCTGATGAAACAGTGAAAAATGTGAGTGTTACCGGTCGTTACACTGAAACGACTACCAAAACAAAAAATATTAACAATGACAATCGAACGACAACAACAACCAAAACAATTAAATTTTATTCAAAAGACGGTACGCAAATTAAAGCAGACTACTACGATGCGGCGGAAGCAAAAGATTTAGCCAATATGAACGGTTATGGCGAGTATTATAAAACTGAAGTTATCTCAAAAGATGGCAAATTCTATGTAAAAGTTACTGCAAAAACAAAGCAGCCTGTTGGTTTCTTGGCCGAAGATTATTTAGGCAAGATAAATGACGGAACTCTAAGAGATGCAAATCCTGAATATTTTAAAGGATTACGTTGTGAAGACGGGGACGGGAAGCGCGTAAGTGACTTAAATCACGAAATGAACCCTGGTGAATATTTATTAATTCCTGCAGATAAGGTTGTAATAAAAGATTCGCCGGTTGGTTGGTTTAAGCGTAATGTTACACACGTAAATTATTAAATTAAATAATTGTATAATAAAATCCCTCGATTTTCATGATAAGATATTACAGGAAACGAGGGATTTTTATCATGAAGTTATTTAACACTTATGCAGGGAAAACAGAAGAATTTAAAACAATAGAACCGAATAAGGTCAAGATGTATGTTTGCGGACCTACGGTATATGATTATGCACATTTAGGGCATGCAAGGTGCTATATAACTTGGGATGTTTTATATCGTTATTTAAAATTCAAAGGTTATGACGTTACGTATTGCAGAAACGTAACAGATGTTGATGATAAAATCCTCAAAAAAGCCGAAAAAGAAAATAAAACTCCGCAAGAAGTTTCTCAATACTGGTACAAACAGTTTACGAATTCCATGAATAAACTAAATAATTTGCCACCTGATATAGAGCCTTTTGCAACAAAAACGCTTGGCGAAATGATTTCGATGGTAAAAGATTTGATAGCAAACGGTTATGCATACGAATCAGGCGGAGATGTTTATTTTAGAGTAAAGAAATTCGGACGCTACGGAAGCCTTTCAGGTCAGCCGATTGACCAGTTAGAATCAGGCGCAAGAATAGAAGTAGGTGATTTAAAAGAAGATCCGCTTGATTTTGCATTGTGGAAAAAGGATGAAAAATTCGGGTATAACTCTCCTTGGGGTGTTGGCAGACCCGGTTGGCACATAGAATGCTCAGCGATGAGCCGTAAGTATTTAGGTAAAACAATTGATATTCATGCCGGCGGTGCAGATTTAATATTTCCTCACCACGAAAATGAAATTGCTCAATCAGAGTGTGCAAATGGATGTAAATTTGTAAATTATTGGCTTCATAACGGATTTGTTACAATAAACAAAGAAAAAATGTCCAAGTCCTTAGGTAACTTTTTGACTATAGATGATATGCTGAAAAATTATGACGCAAATACCTTAAGATTGTTCATTTTAACAAATCACTACAGGACTCCTGTCGAATTTTCAGATGAGGCATTAAGTTCGGCTCAAGCAGGCGCAAAACGTCTTACAAATGCAAAAGGTGTAAACAATCCTGATTTAGATATTACAAATACCCCTGAATACAAGGCATTTTGTGATGCGATGGATGATGATTTAAATACATCTAAAGCCTTGGCAGTGTTGTTTGATCTGGCAACAAGGGCAAATAAAGACGAAAAAAATGCCTATACAATTTTGTATAAATTGGGAACAGTACTTGGTTTTACATTTGAAAAATCAAAATTAAGCGATGAAGAAATTCAAAAAGGAATTGATTCCGTAAATAATGCGCTTGGAGCAGAATATCAAACAATTGATGAGATTTTAGAAATAAGAGCAAAAGCACGCAAAGATAAAAATTGGGAAATCGCTGATAAAATTAGAATTGCTTTGGATTCGTCCGGAATTTTAATTAAAGACACAAAAGACGGTTCAATTCTGGAACAAAAGTAATTAATATTTAATGTGCAATCTTATTGGATTACAGAAAATTAAAATTTATTTTTTTCTCTTGTAATAAAAAAAAAAATTGTTATAATTATAGATATGAAAAGATTGTTAGCAGTGATAGTACCCTTATTTTTGTTTACAAACGCAGGGTATTGCGAGGTTTTTGAAAATCTTGAAATTGAAACTCCAAAGATATATGAAGCAACTTTAGCTCAAGGGTCATTTATTCCTGCGTTAAACCTTCAGGAAATTTCAACTGAAATTTGCCCTTTAGGATATAAAGTTCAATTTGAAGGTACAGATGATTTGTATGTTAGTGATACAAAAATTTTGCCAAGAGGTACAATTTTTACCGGTTATATTGAAAAAATTCATGAGCCTGTTGTCGGAACTAATGCGTCTATGAAAATTAAAGTTTCAAAGCTTATTTTGCCTGACGGATGGGAAAAAGAAATTGACGGAAATATTTATACATCAAACGATAATTTAATCGGCGGAGAAATGACTGAACCTGCAACTTGGGTTAAAATCCCTCATTATCAGTCAAAATTTCAAGGGATATCATGGAATCATCGAGGTCCGACTATACAAGTACGGCCGGGAGGAACAAGATCTATGGGGAAACATACTAAAATTGTTTCAGGAGAAAGATTGATTATAATTATAAATTCTCCGATTGTGATAGATCATATATTATCTGACTAAGCGTTACAAAATTGACAAACTTTTTATATCTTGTAATATGTAATTGTAGAATGTTTAAATCAGGGAGAATGTGTAGAAAATGTATAAAAAATTGATACTTTCATTAATGGTTATTAGTGTTGGCTGCGGCGCTTTTTGCGCTCAAAATTTTAGTTATCAAATGCCTGATCAACAGCAAAATTTCAAGATTAATAACAATACATTGAAAGGTCGTGTAGTCTCTGTTCCGGCAGGAGAATTATTTAACGCTGTATTTACAGAACCTATTAGTTCTGAAACTGTTAAAGCCGGTGAAGAAGTAACATTAGCGTTGTCGAACGATTTTTATTACAACGGTAAAAAAATAGCACCTGCCGGAAGCACTGTTACAGGTTCGGTTATTGGGGTTTCAAGCGCTAAGCATGGCACTCTAAATGGCAAGTTAACATTAAGATTTACTCACATTATCACACCAACAGGATTAGACATCCCAATTTCTGCTGTTATAAAAACAGATGATAACACTGGAACTTTGATGGGAGGTACTGCATTTGATTCTACAAAAGAATATACAAAAGATTTAGCAATAGGCGCTGCAACCGGTGCAATATTAGGAACAATTGCCGCTCCGCTATCAGGTGGAAGTGTCGGGAGAGGCGCGGCATTGATGACTGCTGTTGGTGCAGGAGGCGGATTGGTTAAATCAATTTGGGATAAGGGATCTGATGTCGAAATTCCTACAGGCGCAACAGTTGAATTGGTTTTAACCCAGCCTATTACTGTTAATCCTCCGGCTGATGAAAATTAGTAATGCGGGTGATAATAAAATTTTATATT
>CAMNNA010000036.1 GCA_946545285.1 uncultured cyanobacterium
GTTATTTTATTTACATTGTCAATCCTTATAGAATCAATATATGAATTTTAGTAACGAAGAAATACTTAATGAAGTATCGGATAATCTGCGTCTTGAAAGATTAAAGCAAAGAGTTTCGCAAGAGCAACTTGCAGAAATGGTTGATATATCAACTAAATATTTGAATATGATTGAAAACAGAAAAGCAAATCCGACAATAGTGATTGTTATAAAAATATGTAAAGCTTTAAAAATTGATTTAAACAAAGTTTTTGCTAAAGAAAAACTCTCCTAAATAAGGAGAGTTCTTCTATTATTATTTACTTAATTATTATTTACACAATGCAAGCAAAATACCTGCAGCAACAGCAGAACCGATTACGCCGGATACGTTTGGTCCCATAGCGTGCATCAAAAGGTAGTTTTGAGAATTATATTCCAAACCTACTTTGTTTGAAACTCTTGCTGCCATAGGAACGGCAGAAACACCGGCTGAACCGATTAAAGGATTAATCAAACGTGGTTCACGTCTGCCTACTTTAGCGGCAATAATTTCGCAAAGATTCATCAATTTAGCCATCCAAACTCCTGCTGCTGTGGCAAATGAGAATGCGATTATACCCAAAAGTAAAATAAACAACGTTTGAACTGTCAAAAATTGTTCAGCAGATAATTTTGACCCTACAGTCAATCCTAAGAAAATTGTGATAATGTTTATCAAAGCATTTTGCATAGTATCAGATAATCTGTCAACACATCCGCATTCTTTGCATAAATTCCCGAATGTAAACGCACCTACCAAAGGACAAGCTGACGGTAAAAGCAATATACACATAAATAGAATAATTAGCGGGAATACGATTTTTTCACGTTTAGAAACAGGTCTTAACTGTTCCATTTGAATTTTACGCTCTTTATCTGATGTAAATAACTTCATAATAGGCGGTTGAATAACAGGAACTAAAGCCATGTATGAATAAGCTGCAACAGCAATTGCGCCTAAAAGCTCAGGAGCAAGTTTAGATGTAACATAAATTGAGGTTGGACCGTCGGCTCCGCCGATAATACCAATTGCACCGGCTTGCGGTAATGTAAAACCAAAACAGCACAAAGCCAACAACAACGCTCCGAAAATTCCGAACTGAGCAGCACCACCTAATAATGCCATTTTAGGGTTTGCAATTAACGGACCAAAGTCTGTCATTGCACCAACACCCATAAAAATTATCAAAGGAAATATCCCTTTATGGATACCGGCTTCAAATATTATTCCTAAAAAACCGCTTGGGCCTGCAATAGCATCTGCAGGATCCAAAAACGGAATATTTGATAAAATTCCGCCAAAAGCGATCGGAACCAAAAGCAATGGTTCATATTGTTTTTTAATACCTAACCATAATAAGAATAAACAAATTACAAGCATAATCGGATGACCGAATTGATGCAAAAATTGTTCCGCCGCGCCCGTAAGATTAGGATCCGGCGCTGAAATCATATTGTATAAACCGGTGTTTTGCCACAGATTAATTAAACCATCTTTAATATCCATTTACTTACCCCCCGATTGTCACCAATACTTGACCTGTTTGAACTTTATTACCAGCCTCAATTTCAACAGAATTAACAACACCTGAAACAGGTGATTTAATTTCTGTTTCCATCTTCATTGCTTCAACAACAGCTATCACATCACCTTCGGATATTGAATCGCCAACATTTACCAAAACTTTCAAAACATTCCCCGGTAATGCAGCTTTTACAGGCGTTCCTTCACCTGTTGATGCGTGAGCTTCTATACCGTTTTTAACCTCGAAATCATAAAGTTTCCCGTTAACAGTTGCTTTACCGCCTTCTAATGCAACAGCGTATTTTTTACCGTTAACAGTAACAGTATAACCGTTTGAATCATTTGAACCGGAAACTTGAGGTTCTGATTTAGCTTCGTTTTTACGAACACCGATAGTCCCTTTACCCTGTAAGAATAAAATACCTTTTTCTTTACAAGCGGCAGAAATAAATAAGTTTTCATCATTTACCTCTAATCCCGCATCTTCAAGACGTTTTTGAGCAACTGCAAGTCCTTTATTCGGATCTTTGTCATTTAAATCAACAACGGTTTCTGTTGTTGGCTCTAAACCAAGTTGTTCGTGTGCTATTTTTACAACCTCAGGATCGGCAGGACAAGGAGTTTTACCAAAATAGCCTAAGACCATTTTGCCGTAACCTTCTGCAATTTTCTTCCAAGAACCAAACATTACATTATTAAATGCCTGTTGGAAATAGAATTGAGAAACAGGAGTAACAGATGTTCCAAAACCTCCTTTTTCTACAACTTCTTTCATAGCAGCAACAACTTGCGGATATTTATCCATAAGGTTGTTATCACGAAGCATTTGAGTGTTTGCCGTCAAAGCTCCGCCAGGTAATGGTGATTGAATAATCATAGGGTTTGTTGACATTGCTTCAGGCGGTAAGAAATAATCTTTCATACATTCTTTGAAGATTTCTTCTGTTTCAAGAATCTTTTCAACATCAATACCCAAATCATATTCTGTACCTTTTAATGCGTGCCACATAGAAACTATATCAGGTTGAGCAGTTCCGCCTGAAACAGGTTTCATAGATAAGTCGATACAATTTGCACCACCTTCTAAAGCTGCCAAATAAGCTGCTAAGCCTGTTCCTGCAGTTTCATGTGAGTGAAAACGAATATCAGCATCCGCACCCAAAATTTCTCTTGTACGTTTTACTGTTTCGAATACTTTTCTTGGAGCTGATGTTCCTGATGCATCTTTAAATGCTAATGAATCGAATTCGATGCCCGCATCTAAAATTGATCTTAAAACCCTTTCATAGAATTCAACATCATGAGCGCCTTTACATCCGATAGGTAATTCCATCATTGTAATTGTAACTTCATGTTTTAGACCATGTTTTTTAATACATTGGCTTGAATATAATAAATTATTAACATCATTCAATGCATCGAAGTTTCTTACAGTTGTAACACCGTGTTTTGCAAACATTTTAGCATGCAAATCAATAACATCTCTTGGCTGAGAGTCTAAACCTACAACGTTAACCCCACGGGATAACGATTGCAAATTAACATCAGGACCAACAGCTTCTCTGATTTTATCCATAGTTTCGAATGCGTTTTCATTGCAGTAAAAAATCGGAGATTGAAATCTTGCGCCACCTGCAACTTCAAAATGTCTCAAACCTGCATTCACAGCGGATTTTAGAGCAGGAATAAAGTCATCAACAAATACCCTCGCTCCGTAAACTGATTGGAAACCGTCTCTAAAAGACGTATCCATAACCTTAATTAGTTTTTTACTCATATATTTTGTCCTTTCGTTTATTTCTTTTTAGTCTTTTAGTCGTTAAGGCATTAAATCGTTAAGTTCTTTACCTTATCGTCTTATTAACTTCTTTTAGCCATAATTGCAGCAATAGCAACAGCAACAGCTTCATCAATATTTGATGAAACTTTTTTTGCAGTTGATTTTACTTCTTCAACAGCTTCAGGGAAAAGCTTATTCAAATAAGCAACAGCTTTTGACATTATGTTCATGCAAAAAATCAACAAACATAAAAAGCTCAAAACCATTCCCATACCGATAACAAGCAATGCAAGCCCGTTTTCTAATGTTTCGATATTCATAATATGTCTCCTATTGTAAGTACTGTTTCACAATTATCATTTGATATCAAAACGAGTTCGCCGTTTTTATTAACTTCTTTGGCAAACCCGCATTTTTTGTCATTTAATACAAGAACTTCTAGTTCTTTATTTAAAAAGCAATTTCTTTTAATATAATCATCACTGATAAAACTAAAACCTGAATTTAAAAATTTATCATAGTCTTTGAAAAATTCGACAGACAATTTATCCAAAAATTCATCCCGAGAAACCTCAACCCCTTCTATATTCAACGCTGTTACAATTCTTCCTTCAATAGAACTGACATCATCAACAGTTGATTTAAGATTTACACCTATCCCAAGAACAATCCCGTCAAACTTTCCACCCGAAATAACAGATTCAGACAGAATCCCTGCAACTTTTTTACCGTTAATTAACACATCATTCGGCCATTTTATTTGAGGTTTTAAACCGTAAAACTCCAATACTTTACACAAAACTACCGACAAATATTGAGTTAAATTAGGGAAAAAAGGCTGAAAACTTTTTGAAGGTTTTAAGACAAAAGATAAAAATAAATTGCCAACCCCCAAATCAACCCAAGAACGATTCAATCGTCCGCGCCCTGAACTTTGAGAATCCGCACAAACTAAAGTTTTATCTTCTAAATTTTCTATATGCGATTTTGCGTAGTTGTTTGTAGAATCAACTTCAGCAAGTTTTATAACCTTCATTTCCCTCCCCTTTATCAAGGAAAATCCTGCTTGTAATAATTATACAACAAACATTTTTTTTGTAAAATTTGTTTTATAATTAATTATCTTTTAATAAACCGGTTATAAGTTTTATCCATTTGTTCCAAATAATGTTTTCGGTATAATTTTGCATATCTTTTTGCGCTTGCAGCCCCAAAGATTTACGGAATTCAGAACTATCCATTAATGATTTTAATTTCACAGAAAAATCTTCAACTGAATTTTTAGATAATACGCCATTTTCGTTTTGTCTAATTATCTCATTTACACCATCGCAAATTTCTAATCCTATACAAGGAATTCCCATACTCATAGATTCTCCAAGAACAAGCGGCCAGCCTTCACAAGTACTTGGGAGAGCAAATATATCAGTATTTTTTAGAACATTTTTAGGCGTTTTAGTTGTGCCGCGTAAAAAAATTCTATCTTCCATTTTATTATCTTTTATTAATTTTTCATACTCGTCTTTTTTATACCCACAACCCCATAATTCCAATATCCAATCAGAATAATCATTTGCGATAGAACTGAATGAATTAATCAGTATATCTTGATGTTTTCTTTCATCTAAAGATGCAATACAAACAATTTTCTTTTGTCCGTTATTGTCATAATTAATTGTATAATCACCATAAGGCGCTATATTTGCAATTGTAATTATTTCACCTTCAAAACTCTTAGGAACTGTTTGTTGGTAGCTATCAAGCAATACTTGAACTACATCAGCCTTTTTGTATGTATTTTCTAAAAGATTATTCATATAATCAGGTCTTGGCCAAAAGCGATTTGTGTAATCATTTATCGGCCTGCCGTGGACAGTTAAAATAACAGGGATATTAAATTCTTTTTTATATGTAACATCCAAAAGCGTCGGCAAAGAAAAACAAATAATAACGTCAGGTTTATATTTTTTTATAAATTTGTTCCAAATTTTGGACTTATTAGTAAGTTCTAATTTATATATATTCTCCTTTTTAGTAAAAAGTTTTTTTATTTTATACAATATTTTTAAGTTTTGGTAAGTATTATAAAATCTGACATTTTTATTTAACTTATAAAATGTCCCACCCTGCTGCTCATCCATCGTAGCAACGACAACATCCATTCCTGCATTATCCATGACATTTGCCATATTGCATAAAACATGTTCAACGCCACCGTGCCCATTTACTAAATAATCATTATCTATAAGTAATAATTTCTTTTTATTTGTTCTTAATTTAAAATTAAAGACATTATTTATTCTGTAGATATTATACTTTCTATCAAGAGTTATTCTCAACAAGTAATCCAAATAAGATTTTGATTTTAAAAATATTTGAAAATCATGATTCAAAAGTTCGTATCTGGAGTTATTTAATAAATTATTTTTATGAACAAATGAAAGAATAATTTTAGATAAAATTATTTTTTGAATTAAACTAAAATTTAAAGAATTTAATCGACCAAAAGGTTCGTTTTGCACAAAACATAAAAGATGCGTTTTATGAGTTTCCCATAAATCATATTTGTTATAAAAATCCGTTAAAACATCAAACCACTTTGGAATATCTCTTAGCATTTTTTTACAATTTAAATTATGCTCACTAGATTTTGGATTTTTACGATAATTATAACCATCTGAATCGCATTTTGCTATTTTATTAGTTAACGCCATAAGTTTATGTGAAAACAAACCGTCTTCACAAGGCATAAATCCTTCTTGAAATCTGACATCAGGATATTTATCCAAAAATTCTTTTTTCACAGCAAAAGCCCAAGTGGGAATGCAGCCTAAAAGTTCAAGATTGTTATTGATAAAAGGCCCTATTGCCAAAAAATCACAACCTGAATCTTCAAACGCATCATAAATATCATCTAAAAAAGTCTCTTTTATTGTATCGTCAGAATCGACGCAATATATAATTTCCCCTGTAGCATTTGAGATTCCGACATTTCTTGCAATTGCCGCACCTTCATTCTTTTTTGAAATATACTTAATACGCGAATCTTTTTTTATATATTCATTGCAAATTTCATCAGCATTACCCAAAGACCCATCATTTACCAAAATAATTTCAAAATCCGTAAATGTTTGCGAAAGTACGCTGTCAATACATTCTTCAAGATAATTTTCTGTATTATATATTGGAATTACAACTGAAATTTTTGGCAATATATCACTATCTTTCTTTTTTTAACATTTACATAAAAAATATGTAACTATATTATCATCTTTAATTTTATCAAAATAAAAACCCTGCACGAGGGCGATTTTGTTACCTGCTGAACTCGCAGGTGGGTGAGCGCCCTAAGATATTCCGTTTCCCGCTGGCGATATTTCTATCGGCGGGTATACTTCGATCCCGCGGAGTCAACTCTCCCTATTTATATAAATGTAGGAACAAAATTAACACCCGTGCAGAGTTAATACACACACTAGCACATATTATTTATCTTGTAAAGTATCTAAATATTTTTTATATAAATCGGGACGGCGAATTTTTGTCCTATTTATTTGCTGTTCCAGCCTGAATTTTTGGATTTGTTTATGATTACCGTTTAGTAAAACATCAGGAACATTTAAACCTCTATATTCTCTTGGTTTTGTATATTGCGGATACTCCAAAAGTCCGTTAGAAAAACTATCTTCATTTGCAGATTCTATTTTGCCTAAAGTTCCCTCAATCTTTCTGCTAACAGCATCAATAAGGCATAATGCAGGTAATTCTCCGCCTGTTAAAACAAAATCTCCAATTGAAATTTCTTTTGGTTTAATAATTTCTCTTATTCTTTCATCAAACCCTTCATAATGCCCGCACAGCATAATTATTTGATCATAATCAGCAAGTTCGCAAACCGTTTTTTCCGATAAAGGTTCCCCTTGCGGAGAAAGCATGATGGTAATTGAATTTTCCTCTTTTTTTATACTTTCATACGCATCTATATAAGGTTGGGGCGCTAAAACCATTCCTGCTCCGCCGCCATAAGGAGTATCATCAACTTTTTTGTGCTTATCAAGTGTAAAATCTCGCGGATTGACAGTATTCAAAGTAAAAACGCCATTATCTTTTGCGCGTTTCATTATACTTTCATCACAATACGATTCAATAATTTGAGGGAAAAGTGTTAATATGTCAAATTTCATTCCAAAAGCCCTTCCAAATTATTAATTTTAATTTTTCGATTTTTTATATCTACTACAGGTACAATCGGATCTACAAAAGGAATCAGGCAAATATGCTTTGTCTTTGTTTTAACAGATAACAAATCGTTTGCTCCGTTATTTGAAACACCCACAACAAAACCTAATTTTTCATCCGTTTCAATATCAAAAACTTCAATTCCGACAAGCTCATCTATTAAAAATTCATTTTCTTCAAGATTTTCTCTTATGGTTTCTTCACTTGTAAATAGTAATTCACCTTTATATGGTAAAATTTCATCAATTGAATTTATACCATCAAATTTTACGATAAAAAAGTTTTTATGCGGGCGCATTGAAACTATTTTTAATTCCTTATAGGCATTATTTATTTTTAAATAAACGCAATCAAGCGATGAGAAAAAATCCTGACGATTTTTTGAATAGCCAACCTTTGCCTCGCCTTTAATCCCATGAAAATTCAATATTTTCCCGACAGAAACAAATTTAGTCATAGACTAACCTTCGTCAGCAGGATTTTCATCTTTTTTAGGTCTTCCGCGTTTTTTCTTTTCCGGCTCTTTAGATTCAACCTCAGACGGCGCGTCTTTTGATTTATTTTTAAATTCATCAGGCGCATCAGGTCTGTCTTCATTCCAACGACCTAACCCCATCTGAGCTCTTACAAGCCCGATACCGACGTGAACTCTCCATTCATCCATTTTCAACTGAGATGCAATAATTTTATGGCATCCTATCGGTGGCAGAGGCAATAACGGTTCATAAAGCATTTTAATTGCATTTAACTGATCCGGAGTAATCGCTAATTTGCGTTTCGGGAACGGTAATTTTGGCAACATCATCTTTTGTCTTACCAAATTTATTCCGAAAAATACTTTTCTTGGTTCCAAACCGATTTTTTCACCGATAACTTCATGTGCATCCGGATTCGGTAAAGGAAGCATCAATTTATACAACAATTCAATTTGTGCCAATTGTTCTTTACTTACCAAAAGCTGTTTTGGCGCTTTGCGAGGAGCAGGACGTCTGTTGTTATTGAATCTGTTGTTTCCTTGCGGACGTCTTTGACCGTTTGGTCTATTGTTAAATCTGTTGTTGTTATAACCTCCGGGTCTGCTGTTATTATATGGTCTTTGCCCTCCTTGGCGATTATTATATCCGCCTTGAGGTCTGTTTTGACCTGCCGGTCTGTTATAGCTGTTATTCGGGCGAGGCCTGTAATTATTACCTGTACCGGCAGAATAACTTCTTTGAGGTTCATCCCCTCCGCTTGAATAACTGCTGTAGAATTTTGGTTTTTCTTCTTGTTGATCTTGGCCTTCAGCCATAGGTTGAGCTTGCTCAGGCACAGGATTTTCTGATGAACCAACCATCATATTTTTGTCAGGATACAGACAATCGGGGCAAATAACCCTTTTTGGATTCTTTGTTTCAAATTCACGACCGCATTTAATGCACTTGTTCACATACATAATTTCAAAAGCCTCTTAATTAAATAATAAAGTTAACTGTTAATAATTAATAAAATAAGTTCTAAGGTAATTTCCTCTCAATAAATCGATTTAAAAAATAATATTTCAAATTTACAAATATATTTTAACATGAATTATAAAATTTGACAAGCCCCCGAAAAGTTTTTTTAATATCAGCTGGAATAGTCTTTAAATTTGGACTTTTTCTTTTTTATTTGAATAATGAAATTAAGAAAAACTTCTATTTTTTTACTATTTGTAACGAATTTGTTTATTTTGAAAAGATATACTATTATATCCATATGAGTTTAGGGAAAATATTATATGTCGATGATGATAAGTTATTGACTTCAACTTTTTCTACATTAATGAAAGTTGAAGGGTTTGAAGATGTTGTTATCTTTAATGAACCGACAAAGGCATTGGAATATTTAGAATCAAATTCTGCGGATTTAATCATTTCGGATTTTTTGATGCCTGATATGAATGGTTTGGAATTTTTAACAGAAGCTAAAAAACTTTATCCCGAAACAAGTATGATTTTGTTAACCGCTTATGCCGATAAAGAAAATGCGATTAAGACAATCAATGAAATTGGGGTTTATAAGTATATTGAAAAGCCTTGGGACAATGACGATTTGATTATGAACATTAAAAACGGCATTGAAAGAAGCCATTTACTTGCCGATTTAAGACAGAAAATTTCTGAATTGGAACAGGCTCAAACTCAATTAAAAGCGTATTCTGAAAAACTTGAAGATTTAGTGGAAGAAAGAACAAAGGAATTAAGTCTTGCTAATAAGAAATTGTCAGGAATTATAAGTTATTGCGCCGACGGAATTATAATTATTGATTCTTTGGGAAATATAGAACAGGCAAATCCGGCATGCGAAAATTTGGTCGGCTTGCCGGAGAAAAAACTTAAAGAAATGAAAATCCAACAGATTGCATTTACTGATAACAAAGATTTGAATAAAGCATCTCCTAACTCCGTTAAAAATACAATTTTAGGACTTTCTTGTGATAATTCAGAGTTTTTAGTAAGGGATTTATATATAAGAAACAATCTGAATAATGAATATACACCGGTTGAAATAAATTTTGCATCTTTATCTGAAACAGATGACTTAAAAGAAAAATTTGTAGGTGTAATAAGAGATTGTTCCGTTCACAAAGAAACAGAACGATTAAGAGATGATTTTATTGCAACTTTAACACATGATTTGCGCACTCCTTTATTAGCAGCTATTCAAACTTTGAGATTTTTCTTAGACGGCGCTGTTGGGCAATTAAATGATCAGCAAAAAGTTTTACTATCAACAATGCTTCAAAGCAATGAAGATTTATTAGGATTAGTAAACGCTTTGTTAGAAGTATACAGATTTGAAAGCGGAAAATTAAATCTTTGCAAAACAGTTTTTGATGTAAAAGATTTAATTAAACAGTGTTATAACGAATTATATCCTTTGGCTCAAAGAAAAAATATAAAATTTAGCGTTCATGACGATGAAAATGATAAAGAATTACTTTTAGACGCAGATCGTGCAGAAATTAAAAGAGTAATAATGAATCTTTGCGGAAACGCAATCAATTATACAAATAAAGACGGCGAAATTGATATTTATATAAAGGCGCAAAACGGAGATTTTATATTCTCGGTTGTTGACAACGGAAACGGAATTCCGAAAGAGGACATAAACAATTTATTTAAAAGATTTTCGCAGGGAACAACGAAAAAGCGTTCAACAGGAACGGGTTTGGGCTTGTATCTATCCCGTCAAATCGTTGAGGCTCATGGCGGAAAAATTTGGGTAGAAAGTAAACTGAATAAAGGCAGTGAATTTTCGTTTATTTTGACAAATACGGTAGCAAAAAGCAGGGTAGAAGTATAATGACAGAAAAAATTAAAGTTACTATAGTTGAAGATCACGACATGACAAGAATGGGTTTATCTTTTGCACTGTCAAACTGTGATTTTATTGAAGTTTTGGGAACTTCAGCCGATGGAAGGGAAGGAGTTAATCAAGCATTAGAGTTAAGACCTGATTTGGTTATTATGGATATCGGACTTCCGACTATTGACGGAATAGAGGCAACAAGAAAAATTAAAAATGCCGTACCTGAAATAAAGGTTTTGATGAATACATCGCGCGATAACGAAGATGATATTTTGGATTCATTTGCTGCAGGAGCAGACGGATACATCACAAAAGGTGCGACCTCCGATCAAACTATTTCTGCAATAAAAGCAGTCAGTGAAGGAGTCGGCTGGTTAGATCCTGCAATCGCAAGAGTAGTACTGTCAAATATAAGAAAATCTTCTCAAGACAGTGAAAAAAGAGGAGAAATAAACTACCAAAAAGGTAAAAATCTCTACGGTTTAACAGAACGTGAAATGGAAGTTTTAGCACTTTTGGTTGAAGGATTGAACAATCCTCAAATATCAAAAAAACTTGTTATTACAATTGCAACAACAAAAACTCACGTACATAATATATTACAAAAACTTTATGTAAAAACACGCTCAAAAGCTGTTGCAACGGCAATGAAAGACGGTTTGGTTTAAACGTGCTGCAAACGGAGATTTTTAAGATGAAAAAAATAGGAGTTCTGGTTATTGTTTTAGCTGTTGGGTGTGGGATATCAAATGCAAACCCTTTTAAAAAAGATTACAGAACCCGAGAAATTAAATATGAGTACGGAGTATTAAAGCAGGATTTGCAAAAAGAAAGAGATTCTAAGCTTTTAAATCGCTACCCTACCGGTTATATGACTGTAGAAGAATATGAAAAAGCTTCTGAATATAAAGATAAGACTAATACTCAGGTTTCTATTCCGCAGATTGAAACACCGTCAGATTTTAAATATGTTCCGAAACCGATATATAAAATAGTAAAGTACAACAATCCTGCGGGAAGCGCAGAATTAACTCTTGGCAGAAAACTTTACGCTCAAAGACAAATTAACGCTCAAGGGGTTGTCAGTCCGGATTTTTCAAAACTTGTTTATCCTGCGGTTTATTATTATAGCGATAACGCAGTTGTTGGTGCGGATTTGTTTGTAATCCCGTTTTCTGATAATAATGATACTAATTTAGAGAAAATATTAAAAGCTAATGTCAGAAATCGTATTACCACTCCGATTTTATCGACTGATAAGAATGTAAATGATCGTAGTGCTTTTAGAACTCTTACCCCTGTGGATTTTTCAACAGATGGCAAAATTCTTTTTATAAAAGAAAAGCTTGGCAGCAGTGAGGACGGAATTTGGGAAACAAGGATTTATACATATGATTTTGAAAAACAAACTTCTTATGATTTAAATGATTTGCGAGAGGCTATTTTATATTTTTGGGATGAGTATTTAGATGTTGATTTAAACGCATACAGATGGGATATTATGCCTTTGGGATTTTTGGAAGATGATCCGCAAAAAGTTGTTGTTCAAGGGTTTGCTTACACAGGAGAAAGACCTGTGTATTTGGGTGCTTGGGCAATAGATGTTTACGGTGAAAAAGCAAAAATGGTTTCCATAGATAAAAGCAACACCCCTAAAGTTTCAGCAAATGGATACAAAGTTGTTAAAGACGGAGTTGAAGAATACGGAATTGCCAGTCAGGAAGAAAAATTTTTGAAACAGCAAAGCAAAGTCATTCTGAAACAATCAAAAGCAAAAGATAAAAGACTCGTCAGAGAAATTAAACAAGATTATAAATATAAATTAAAGAACTTAAATGCCGATTACAAAGACGAAAGACGAGATAACAGAAAACTGCAATCCTTAAAAGGTGCAACAGAAGGCAGCCAAATTCAACAAGCATTTGAACAGTATCAAAAAGATCAGCTTAATAAAGATATTCAAAAACTTCAAAAACAAATTGATAAAGAACAGAAAAAACTTGATAAAATTGATAATAAACTTCAAAAATTGAATCAATATTAATCGGATCAAGATATTTTGAATATGATTTTTGCCAATAAAACAAAACTTATTGATAAAATTTGGAATTATGAATACGGTGTAATAGCAGAAGATTATAAATATCTTGAAATAATTAACTCACATATTACTCACTCAAAACAGATAAGTTAACGATTTCGATATCGTCGTAATCAATTCTTGTGCGGGAAGATGTGTTTACACCGGTTTTTATTGTAATCTGGTTTCTTGCGTCAGCTTTAATAAGCGGGTTAGGAATTTTAATTTTTTGATTATCGCCGTTAATTTTGACTTCGCCGATTTTTTGACCGTTGAAAAATATTTCTGTTGGGGTAGAGTAAGCGCCTGTTTTGATTCTATTTTGCCCTAAAAGCTTAGCTTCTTTTGTATCAAGTCCTATTATAGAACCTATTACAAGATAATTAGAACTTTTTTTAGCGTTTTGTGTCATAATAAAATCTTTCGAATAATACGGCCCGCCGGAAGGGAGTTTAAATTCGGATGCATTAGCCGAATTTCCCGAAAAGCTGTTATCACCAAGATGAATACTGTTTGTTTCAAGCGTAACGTCCATGGCCTCACTTTTAGCAATTTCGATTTTCATAGGAGTGGATGCGACATCTTGTCCTTTATTAATGGTCAAAGAAAATGGGCGATAGCCTTCTTTTTCGATATCAATAACGGTATCTTGCGTGATTTGAATTTTAGGAAGTTCAAAATTCCCGTTGGCATCCGAATAAGTCCTAAAATTTTTTTGCGGAATAGAAATTTTAGCGAATTCAACACCTTGTTTTGTTTGAGCATCAATGATTTGGTTGCTTTCGTGTTCTCCGACTTTTGTGACTTCTCCGGTGAAGGTTGTAGCATTCGCACACAGAGTAAAGGATATTAAGGAAGTAATCAGAATAAAAATTTTTTTCATATTAGAAATATTGATTGAATGTGAGGAATTTTACATATCTTAGTGGATAGATCGGGTATGTTAATATAATTTGAAAAAGTTCTTGAAAAATAAAATTTTTTTGGTAATATGAGGGAGCAGAGCGTTCTGCCGGTGTGATGGAATTGGTAGACGTGCCAGACTCAAAATCTGGTGAGGATCAAACCTCGTGTCGGTTCGACCCCGACCACCGGCAATTTAAAAAAGACCCGCAAAGGGTCTTTTTTAATGTGGTCATGGGGGCGGGGGTAAATAATAGATAGTAGGGTTGACTTTTGTCAACCAAAATAAAACGGTAGACTGAAGTCTACCCTACTTACT
>CAMNNA010000037.1 GCA_946545285.1 uncultured cyanobacterium
ATATAATTTTGGACTTCGTGCCAATCATCTCTTAATTCAGGTTTAACCTGTTCAACAGGTGAAATTGCGTCTTCAAATGTTGTTCTAGTTCCTTCAATTCTATTTGAATTTGTTGCTTCTTTTGTTGCATACATTTTAATAAAAAAATCTATATCAGGAATCAAGTCAGCATAAGAATTTAATTTCCCAAGCCATAGACTAGCGTCTTGAAGCAAGCCGGATAATTCATCTAACTTCCAATCAATATCTTCATTGATAAATGATGGTACAAAAGGCTTGTAACCTTTATGTAAAATATAAGTTCCTGCTTTGAATTCCTTCATTATAAATTATTCTTATTTTAGTTTAATCACTTTTCTTAAATTATAGCATGTTTTTATTATAGTTTAAATAGTTTATAAATAATTGTTACAAACCATATAAATATTTTCAGTTCAGAATTTAGGCTTGTCTACAAGCCCGACTTGTAACATTATTAAAAAAAATGACATATGTATCAATTTTGACGGGAACTACGAAAACTGGCAAAAAAAATTGATAAATTTAAGGTTTGGTATAAACAATAATTGAACCTCATTCTTAAATTATTTTCTGTTTCTTATGATATTATAACAATCTTTTATAATATCTATTAAAGAACTTTCAAAATTTTTCTCATACTTAGAAATTGTTTTACCTGTTTTTAAATTTTTTTCGCGAATCCTTTTGATTTGTTCTTTCAGATTAATAAATATTTTTCCGCAAAAATTATTTTTTTTGGTTGTAGTAGAAAACATCAGATCTTGACTACCTAATACATCATTTGCTCTTAATGTCGTTTTATAACTTTTTGGTGAAACCGCCTCTGTAACTACTTCCAACCCATCTCCAAGTTTTTTGATAACTTTATCTCCTTCAACACTCGTTCTCAAAGAGGTATGGAACTTAGAGAATCTAGTGTTAATTCCATACTTATTCCTTATTCTTCTAACTCCGTCACCTAAGGTTTTAAGACCAATTTTTAAATCAAACATAAAATACCTTTCAATTTCTAACAAAACCTATAATGAACCTAACAAAAAATAATTGCTAAATCGAATAAGAATAATTAACATTTTTTAATATTTCACAAAATTGACATATAAAAGCTTTATGGTATATTTTGCATGGGTTTATTATTTAGTTAGTCAATTAGGAGTATTAGGGGTATATGAGAAGATTACTGTGTCTATTATTTTCTGTGTTAGTATTTTTTGTATACAGCGGGTGTGCTTATGCGATAAACGAAATTCCGTCTCAAAAACAACTGCAAGCACTACCAAATGCAAAATCAATTGAATTAGCATTTGTATTTGACGGACCGTCGGATAAAAATGCTGAAGTTTTACAGGTTTTTCAAAAAACAATAACAAGATCGCTTTTGCCGGATTTTAAAGCCGTATTTCCAAAAGACCTTGTTTTTACAGGTGATTGGACTAACGCAGGGGCAATAAAAGTGTCTGATAAAGCTTTATCATCCCGCGCCAGAATGGTTATTTCTTTAGGTTATATGTCAAGCACATATTACGCGGGGAAAACCAATAAGAATAAATATGTTGTTACGATTGATCAATACGGTTTAAGAGATTTTGGGGATAAATTCTTTAACCCTATTCAACAAACCGCAAACGATTTTGTAATTTTCAAAAAACTTGTTCCAAATTCAAAAAAAACCGCGATTTTAATGAATGAAAATTATTACAAAACAGCTCAAAATTGGAGCACAAGTATTTCTAAAAAATTAAAAGAAAAAGAATGCAATGATGATTTTATTGTAATTCCTGTAAATAGCGATATTAAAACATCTTTATCAAAGATCCCGTCTGATGTTGATACTGTTTTTGTAACACCGTTGTTCAACTTAACATCAGCTCAAAGAAAAGAATTATACACAAATATTAACGATAAAAAATTACCGTCATTTTCCGTTGTCGGACGAGAAGATGTTGATTTAGGTGCTTTACTTGGAACGTCAACTATGGATGTTGATAAAAAAGTTGCAGAAGCTACATCATTTAATATTCACGGAGTTTTGCACGGAAGTGCAGTAAAAAATGAAAAAATCCCTTTTTATGATGATAAAGTAATTTTTTACAATTCTGACTCCGGTGAAGCAATAGGATACACCCCGCCTTTAAGACTGTTAAATAATTCCGTAACAATTACTCATAAAGAGCTTCCTAAATATTCTTTGGGCACGTTACTTGACGCATTGGATGAAAGTAACCTTGATATTAAAAGAAAACAATTTTTAATCAGCGCCGCAAGAAGATCTGTTGCAAGCGCATATTTAAGATATTTACCGACTTTAAGATTGGATTTGGGTTATCAAACCTTTAACAACGCTTACGCATATTCTTATGCAGATGTACCTGCAAGAGCGGGGCAATTTACAGTTGCAATGGATCAGGTGTTGTATTCTCCCGATTTGGTTACAAATATTATTGTAAAACATAAAAAGCTTAAATTTGACAAAGCAGAAGAGGCCCTAACCAGAGCAAATACCGAATATCACACAGGAAATCTTTATATAGATACTCTTATGCTTGAAAATATGCTAAAAGTTCAGCAGGAATTTGTTCAGGAAACCAGAGAGAATTTAGCAATTGCAAGGGTAAGAGAAAAAACCGGTAAATGCGGTTATGAAGAAGTTTTACGTTGGGCTGGTGAAGTTAGTGAAGCAGAAAAAAAATTACTTCAAATGCAAGCTGATTATAAAAATATAAAGGTTGCTATTAACAAATTACTTCATAAAGACCAAAAAGCAGATTTTGCATTTGCGCCTCTAACAGCAAGTGATCCGGCATTTTTTACATCAGATTTACATATTATTGATCATGTCAGAAATCCGCAAAAGTTAGGAAAATTTACCGATATGCTTGTGGAAGAAGCAATTTATCTGTCACCGGAAACGACAAAATTGAAAGCTGCTATCGGGATGAAAAAAGCCGAAATGTCAAATTATATTCAAAAATTTGTCATGCCAAATGCTAAAATGTCATTAGAATACGGATCACAATTCGACAGATTTTTACCTTATGAAGACGAAGGTCATAATCAAATGAAATACGTCGGTTCAGCATACGGATACGGAACGGGAGCTGTGGCAGGAGCGGCAGAAGGCGCATCTGCAGGACCAATCGGTTCAGCAGTAGGAGCTGCACAAGGCGGTAGTGCAGGATATAACAGAGGTTTAGAAAGTCCTTATTTAGGATTGAATAAAAATTCTTTCAGATTCTTTATAGGCGCGCAATGGAAACCGATTGAAGGCGGACATAAATTTGCGGAAGTTGCAAGATGCAAATCTGAATTGAATGAACTTAATGCTTATTTAGATGAAGTAAATACCGAAATAGAAATGCAGGTTCGTTCTGTTGTAAACAGAGCGATTGCGAAATATTTCATGATTGAAAAATCATATAAAGCAATGTTTGCTCAAGCTGAAAATTACCAAACAGTAAAGGCAAAATATTTGATGGGTGAAGTTCCGATCACTCAAATTTCTGATGCACAAAAATTATATTTCAGCGCAAAACTTGATGCGATGAATTCTCAATACGAATTTTTTAAAGAATTAATATGGGTTCAACGCGGTTTGTTATCTGTAAATTGGACTAAAGCAAGTGATGAAGCAAAAAAATGGATAAATTCTATTCCGGCAATTTTACCCGCAGAAGAAGATTTTACGCTATAATAAATTTAACGGAGAAATAAAAATGAATAAAAACATGAAAGCAGTTATACTTGCTGCAGGTAAAGGAACACGGATGAAATCCGAAACAACCCCTAAAGTTTTACATGAGATTATGGGCAAATCCCTTTTAGGGTACGTTATTGATAATGTTAAAAATATAACAGACGAACAATTCGTAATTGTAGGTCATCAAGCGGAAAAAGTCGAAGAATTTGTAAAATCAAAATACAGTGAAATCGGGGCAAAAACAGTTATTCAATCCCCTCAACTGGGAACAGGGCATGCTGTTTCGATGGTTTGTCCTTTTTTGGAAAATTATGAAGGACAAATTTTGATTCTTTGCGGAGACACTCCTTTAATTCAAGAAAAAACTTTGAATGAATTTATAAAATTCCATAATGACATAAATTCAGATATCACAGTTATGTCAACTCTTTTTGAAAACCCTACAGGATACGGAAGAATTATAAGAGATCAAGATAAACATCTGAAATGTATTGTGGAAGAAAAAGATGCAGATGATAATCAAAAAAAAGTGAAAGAAGTAAATGCCGGAATTTATCTTTTAAATTGGGCAAAAGTTAAGGATGTTTTCAAAGATTTAAAACCAAATAATGCGCAGGGTGAATATTATTTAACAGATATTATTTTCTGGGGAATTGAGAAAAAACTCAACGTAAACGCTTGCATGATTGACGTTGTTGAAGAAATATACGGAATAAATTCCCGCCAAAATTTGGCTGTTGCCACAAAAATAATGAATAAACGAAAATTAAACAACTTGATGAGTGAAGGTGTAACAATAGTTGATCCGGATTCAACTTGGATTAGCGAAGACACAATTATCGGACAAGACACAATTATTTATCCTTCTACTTATATTGAAGGGAAAAATGTCATAGGTAAAAATTGTAAAATCGGTCCTTGCGCCCATTTAAGAGGTGGAGTTGAAGTTTTAGATAATGTTAAATTAGGGAATTTTGTGGAAGTAAAAAAATCTAAAATTTCATCAAACACCAATGTCGGACATCTTTCATACATTGGAGATTCTGAACTTGGCAGTTTTGTAAATATCGGAGCAGGAACAATTACCGCAAATTATGATCCGCTATCAAAAATTAAATCTAAAACTACATTAAAAGACAACGTTAAAATCGGGTCTAACACAGTATTAGTAGCACCGGTAACAGTAGAAGAAGGCGCAAATATAGGTGCAGGCTCAGTAATTACAAAAAATATAGAACCGTGGGCGTTAGCGCTAACCCGTTCCCCGCTTAAAATTTTGTCAGATTGGGTCAAGAAAAAAATCAAATAATTTAATTATCAAAATCAAACAATACAGGTAATTTGATTTTTAATGCTCTGGAAATTTTAAATATCATCAACAAACTCGGATTCCTTTGTCCGCGTTCAATAAAACTTATATAAGTTCTGTGAATATTAAGCTTTTCAGCAAGTTCTTCCTGCGACAGAGAGGCTTGTTTTCTTTTCAGTTTTACCTGCTCTCCAAAATTCTTCAAAATCTTAGTATTCATTAATAAATACTATATTGCCGAATACTAACAGTAACACATACAATTAGTAACAAAATATTTCTATATCCCATACATATATTGAAATAATTATTAGTTTTGGTTATAATATAGTCAGAAAGGATATTGTCATGTTTAATATAGGTTGGAATAAGAAAAAAGGATTTACACTGGCAGAAACTCTTATTGTTATGAGTATAATCGGTGTGGTATCAGCTTTAACAATTCCAACAATTATCAAAAGCTATAATAAAAGAGTTCTTGAAACAAAATTAATAAAATTTTATACAGAAATGAATCAGGCACTTAAACTATCTGAAAGCGAAAACGACTCATTAGACGGATGGGATTGGCCTTTGGGTCATTCGAATCCCGACGGAAACAAGATATTATATGGAACTAGACCTGATGCTTGGTTTAAAAAATACTTAGAAAAATATTTAAAAAAAGCAACTTATGTTGACTCTAGACATTTGGGCCATGTTTGGTACGACTCAATAGTTATAGAATTTGATAACGGAACAGGAACAATGTGCGGAGAAGTTGCAGTTTTCAAGGTAAATGGTATAGAACCTTTTTGTTGTTTATTTTTCCCAAAGGCGGAAAAAATGTACAATGTACGGGGCACAACTTTGGAATCAGAAAATTTAATTCCGGGGAAAGATTATTTCGTTTTTTATATTGACAAGGATCCGGACACCAAAGGATTAAAAGCATTTCCAAGTACATATTGTACTCAAACATCAGGAGTCAAGAATCTGCCTTCCAGAGGATGTACTTATTTAATCCAAAAAAATAATTGGAAAATACCTGATGATTACCCAATCAAGCTCTAAAATCAACACCATCAGGATAATGGGTGTCGTTTGACTTGCGGGGTTCTAAAGGATTTACCCCTTATTTGACCACGATTTCTTGTTCATTTTTGTACGTTACATATCCCAAAGGAGATTTAGGCGGTTTTTTAAGATATTTTGGGCTTGTGTATATTACACCGGCTTTGGTTGAATTTTTTGCGCTTGAATATTTTTTTGCCAACTCTGCGCAGTATAAAATCAAGTCAGGAGTAATTTTTTGGCTTTTTAATAGGACATGTGAGCCCGCACAATCTTTTACGTGAAACCATAGATCTTCATCTTTTGCAAGTTTTGACACAATATAATCATTTTGCTTATTATTTTTCCCGATATAAATCCTTGTTTCGTTCTGAGGAAAATCAATTTTTTCTATATTTAGTTCTGATTTTTTAACTGACTCAGATTTTTTATTCTCAATTTCATCCGATAATTCTTTTAATTCAAAAATATTTTGCGCAATTTCAACAGAATACAAAACGCTTTCTAAATATTTTTTATCAGATAAATATTTTTGGATTAACTCAGATAATTTTTCGTTTGAGGTTTTTAATTTATTGTATTTTTTATAAAAATTATTTGCATTTTCTTTGACTGTTTTTTTATTATCAAGCAAAATTTCTATTTGATTATTATTTTCGTAATCAAAAACAGAGGCACATTTTTTGTAATCTTCCAAGTTATAAAGATTAGCCATCAATAAATCACCATATAATCTGTATTTGTCACAATTTTTGTTTTTTTCTGTTTGATAATTCATTTCATTCAAAGTTTTTTCAACTTTTTTTAGTTGTTTTTTAATTTTTGTCAAATATTCATTTTTTAATTCATTAAATTTTTCCTTTTCAATAAGAAAAGAGTAATAACTATCTATAACATCATTAAATTCACGATTATCGGAAAGTTTTTTTATTACTTCATTTTTATTACATCTATAAAAATTTAATAAAAACCCGTATCTTTCATTAATAAAGTTATCATTTATTTGCTTTGGAGGATAAGTATAAGGGATTTGCCCGTAAACCTCTCTAACAGAACTTTTTTCTGAACCTACATTATGGGCACACCCTAAAATTATATCAGTATCGCAATTGTATAAAATTACATTTGAATATTTTCCCATAAGTTCAATCGCTAAACAAAGATAAATCCTATCCCCAATTTCGTTATAAGAGTCAAAATAAAATTCCAAAATTCTTTCGCCATCAGGCTGGTTAATTTTTGAAATTCTCGCATTTTGCAAATATTTTCTTAATAACATACAAAACATCGGAGGTTTTTTAGGGATTTCTATATATCTTAATTTTTGATTTTTCTCAGACATAAAACAAACATGATAATGTTTTGGATTAATATTTATATAAAATGATCTTGTTAATCCGTTATTTCTGAGATTTAATATTATTTCCCGACGCGACGGCTGTTGAATTTTATTAATCCTTGCGCCGGATATAAAATCTTTTTCCTGTTTTATAAATTCACTTAAAAATAAATTATCAAAGGTAATCATATACAAAAAATTTAACAAAAATGATTTTTTTTGTCTATAAAATTATGTTTGTGATATTATAAGGTCGATGAGTCTGTAAGGCTGTAGGGCAATATGTTCTTTTACGGGATATTTATTAATCTTAGAGCCTTTAATTTTAAAAAGAAGGAAAGTTAAAAAGAATATGATCAAAACAAATTACAAAGACCACGAATGCGGAAAACTAAATTTGGAAAATGAAGGTCAAAACATTGTATTATCCGGATGGGTTGCGACAATAAGAGATTTGGGCGGTATTTTATTTGTAGAATTAAGAGACAGATCCGGAGTATTTCAACTTGTTGCAAATCCGCAAATTAACCCTCAAGTTCACAAAACTTTGGAGCATGTAAAATCAGAATATGTAATTAAAGTTAGCGGTAAAGTTACAAAACGTCCGCCTGAAACTTATAACGAAAAATATCCGACAGGTCAGGTTGAAATGTACCCTGAATCCATTGAAATTTTGTCCGAATCAAAGACATTACCATTTGTTTTGGATGATGAAAATGTTTCTGAAGATATAAGATTAAAATACAGATATTTAGATTTAAGACGGGAATCAATGTTATCTAAACTTATTTTGCGCCATAATATCGTTCAAGCTATAAGAAATTACTTGAACAATTTGGACTTTTTGGAAGTGGAAACACCTATCTTAATCAAAACAACTCCGGAAGGAGCAAGAGATTATTTGGTGCCGTCACGTGTTCAGGAAGGCAAGTTCTTTGCACTTCCTCAATCTCCGCAAATATTTAAACAACTGTTAATGGTCGGCGGAATTGAAAGATATTATCAAATTGCGAAATGTTTCAGAGATGAAGATTTAAGAGCTGACAGACAACCTGAATTTACTCAAGTTGACTTAGAGATGTCTTTTGTTGAACAAAAAGACGTTATTTCTGTTGTTGAAGGGTTGATTAAAGATGCATTCAAAGCTGCAGGAGTTGAAATTAATCCTCCGTTCACTCAAATAACTTGGCAGGAAGCTATGGATCGATTTGGTTCTGATAAGCCTGACACAAGATTTGGCTTGGAATTATTTGATATCGGAGATATTATATTAGAATCAGAATTTCAAATCGTTAAAAACACATTACAAAACGGCGGAATCGTTCGTGGGATAAGAATTCCTGGCGGTGCGAAATTTTCAAGAAAAGAAATTGATGATATTACAAAAATTGCAGTTTCCTTCGGAGCAAAAGCTTTAGCTAACATAATTTACCAAGAAGACGGAACTCCAAAATCACCTGTATTGAAATTTGTCACAGAAGATCAAGCAAAAGCTATTCAACAAAGAGCAGGCGCACAAGCAGGCGATATAATTTTCTTCTTAGCAGATAAGCCAAAATTGGTTTACGATATTATGGGAAGATTAAGATTGCATTTTGGTAAAATGCTTAACTTAATTGACGAATCAAAACATAATTTGTTGTGGGTAGTTGATTTTCCTATGTTTGAATGGAGTGATGAAGAAGGCAGATTTATGGCAATGCACCACCCGTTCACATCACCAAACATTGATGATTTAGACAAATTAAAATCCGGCGATTTAGGGAATGTAAAATCAATCGCATATGATATTGTTTATAACGGAACAGAATTGGGCGGCGGTTCAGTCAGAATTCACTCACCGGAAGTTCAATCTGAAATTTTCAAAGCTTTAGGATTAACTCAGGAAGAAGCGGAAGAAAAATTCGGATTTATGGTAAATGCACTTCAATACGGAACACCTCCTCATGCCGGTTTGGCAATCGGATTAGACAGACTTGTTGCATTGTTGGCAAGAACTGAATCTATCCGTGATGTTATCGCATTTCCTAAAAATGCGGGAGCAAAATGCTTGATGTCAGGCGCACCGGGAATTGCATCAATCCAACAATTAAGAGAACTCCATATAAAAAGTACCGTTCCGGTAAAATAATTTATATATTACAAAAAAATGAGGGTATTGTATTATATCAATACCCCCATTTTGTAATCTTTTATACATACAGCTTTTTGCAAGATGGTATATATAAGATATTAGGAATTGATTAGAATTTTTTTAAATCGTTTACGACAATCTTATGCTTTTAATATTTTGTGTGTTTTCGGGATATTAGAATTAATATTGTTTATAGTTTTGTTAATAATAGGCTTACTAACAAAATCTTCACTATTTGGATTGATTTTACTGTTTCATATAATAGGATTGCTGAGTATCCTAATATTTTTGCTTAGTACTTTGATATACTTTGTTGAATTAATTTTTTCTATTAAAATAAGCAACCAAAAATATCTCTGCAATAAAAAAATTACAGCACTGCAAAATGTTGGCATAACAGCATTTATGCTAATTGTCATATTAGATTTGCTAATTTTTGGTTCACAATATATTGAACCTATTTTGTATAATTTGAAAAATTAATTATTTTTTGCTATTTATATTTACCTCCTTTGTAGCTTAAATTGTAGTCGACTAGTGTAACTTGCTATTTATTTCATTTAAATATTCGACTTCGATATCAATGAATTTTTGTTGAAGGTTTTCGGTTTCTTCAATTGCGTAAGATGCTATTTGTGCTATTTCTTTTAATCTTTTTATTTTTTCGCCAAAATGGATTTCAATAGAATCTTTGCCTTGCTTTGTTATCCATTCACAAGTCACTTTTTTGAGTTCAGAATCCAAAATTTCAGGCAAAATCGAATTTAGCATAATTGCAAATATATTTACAATTAGACTTTGAAAATTTATTTTGATAGAATTAATAGAAAAAAGAGGAGAGACTATGGAACAATTGATGCAAATGATACAAGATGTAATCGGGGCACCGGAATATTTGATTAACTTATGTTGGTTTATCCCTGAATATATTCGCTCAGCTTTGATTTCAAGCATATATTTTATTCCGATTCTTTATATTTTATATTATTTGATAGAGTTGTTAGAAAGATTTTTCTTAAAAAATATCAGAATATTTTCAAAATTAACAAAGCGTTTTGGCCCGTTATTCGGGGCAGGAATATCTTTAGTTCCGGAATGCGGTTATAGCGTAATTGCATCAACTTTCTATTCAAGAAAAATTATATCCAAAGGAACGTTACTTGCATTTTTGATCGCATGTTCTGATGATGCAGTTCCTCTGTTATTTATGGATTTTTCAAAAGCAGGGGCAGTCATTCCTTTGCTTATTATTAAATTTGTTGTAGCATTTGGAGTTGGGTTATTAATTGAAATATTAGAAAGAATATTCAGGTTAAAAGCCGTACTTACAGAATCGACAAATGCAGTTAATACAGATCTTTGCCAGCCGGGATGTTGTCATCATATGATTCACACAATAGAAAATCCGGCTTATTGGTGGAAACATCCTATTGTGCATACATTTAATATGTTTATGTTTACATTCATAATACTTTCGTTTTTAGGGTATTTTATATACTGCTTTAACGGAGTAGATTCTGCAGCACAAACACTTATGATTTATTCTTATATTCCTATATTTGTTGTAGCGTTAATTGGTTTGATACCTAATTGCGTAAGTTCGGTATTTATAGCGCTATGTTTTGTGATGGGGTTGATAAGTTTTCCATCCCTTGTTGCCGGTTTAATTACCGCTACAGGTTTGGGGTTGGGGAGATTATCAATAGATAATAAAGATAAGAAATTTGACAACAATTTAATTGCGGGAATTTTATATATAGTTGCAGTTGGTGTTGGATTATTTTTATATTTTAACGAAATTAGTTTTTAAAAGGATTATTTATAATGCAAGATTTTTTTAATTTGATAATTAACGGATTGAAATATTTTATGGAATTACCGGCGAATTTAATAGAACCGATCGGGTTTTTACCGGATTTTTTAAAAGATGCATTAATAGACAGTCTAAATTTGATACCGTTTTTGTTTTTGGTATTTTTGCTGATTGAATTTATCGAACAATATTACACGAAAAAAAAGCATCTATTTGTATTTTTTATAAAAAAAGTCGGACCGTTATTTGGTAGTTTGTTTGCCTCAATTCCCCAATGCGGATTTTCTGTTATAGCAAGCACTATTTATACAAGAAGAATCCTTTCACGCGGAACGTTAGTTGCAGTATATTTGGCGACATCAGATGAGGCAATTCCTGTTTTATTAACTTATCCGGAAAAAGCACCTGTAATAATTCCTGTTATATTTTTGAAAATAATCATAGCAATCATTGTCGGATACGTTGTTGACTTGGTTATAAACTATCAGGCAAAAGATCCTTGCGAAATTTCTGAACAAGCATATAGCGCACAAAAATCCATTGAAAAACAAGAAGGATGCTGCCACCATCATCTTTCAAATGCAGTTCATACAAAAGATTTTTGGATTCATCCGCTAAAACATACTTTAAATATTTTTGCATTTATATTGATAATTTCTGTAATTTTGTCATATATATTGCAAGAAGTCGGAGGCGACGTCGCACTTGAAAAATATTTTCTTATGAATTCACCGCTTCAGCCGTTTATGGCATCAATTATCGGATTAATTCCGAATTGCGCAATATCGGTAATGTTTGCTATGCTTTTTGCTAAAGGCGCAATCAGTTTTGGATCAATGGTTGCAGGATTATGCACATCAGGCGGTTTAGGTATTTTGGTTCTTTTAAGACGAAATCAGGATAAAAAAGATACCGCAATAATTTTATCAATTCTTATTGCAGTCGGAACTGTTACGGGCTTAATTTTACAATACGATATTTTTCATATAAACAGTTTGTTCCAAATTTTTGGAATAGGAATTTAGTATGGTTAAATCTGAAAAATTTAATTTAGCTTTTTCTTATCACAACAGCGGTAATTTAACAAAAGCAAAAGAATTATATGATGAAATCTTGCAAGTTGAGCCTGAAAATGATGAAGTTTGGGATTTATTAGGACTGTTATTTTTTCAAATAAATGATTTAGATAACGCACAAAACTGCTTTAACAAAGCAATTAATTTAAATCCAAGAATATATTATTTAGAAAATTTGGCAAGATTATATTTAAAAAAAGAAGATTTTGAACTTGCGAAAAACAGCTACGAAAAACTAATACTGATCGATTCAAAAAATTTTGAAAATTATTTTAACCTTGGGATGACATATAAAAATCTGAATAATTTAGATAAATCTTTATTAAATTACCAAAAAGCACTGGAATTGAAACCCGAAAGCTATGAAGTATATTTTAATTTAGCTTCTGTTTATTTATTACTGAAAAATTATCAAAAAGCCATTGATTGCTATAAAAAAACAATTGAATTGAATCCGCAAGATTGGGAAGCAGAATATTTTTTATCCCTCATTTATATGCAAACAAAAGACTATAAAAACGGCTTAAAATGTTTTGAAACAAGATTATGCAGGCAAAGCGCAGTTTATTCACAAATAAAAACTTACCCAAAATTGATGGAAGAAAAACCACTTTGGCAAGGACAGAATATTTCTGCCAAAACCCTTTATACATATTATGAGGCAGGGTTTGGGGATATGATAATGTGGTATAGGTTTGTACCTGAATTGGTAAAAAAATGCAAAAAATTGATTATCAAACCTCAAAAAGAATTAGTGGAATTGTTCAGAAAAAATTCATACGGTGCAGAAATTATGGATTTATACAAGCCGGAAAAAGAAATGGATTTTGATTATCATATACCTTTTTTAAGTATTCCCTATGTTTTGAATAAAACAGATGAAAATATTTTCATCAATCACGATAAACCATACTTAAAAGCTGATCCTGATTTGGTTAATTATTTTCATAAAAAATATTTTGATAACAATAAAATAAAAATCGGAATAAAATGGCAAGGAAATACTTTCTACGAAAAAAACAGAGTTTTAAATGTGGAAGATTTTTTCCCGCTATTTGAAATTCCTAATACTCAATTTTATTCCTGCCAAACTTTTGAAGGCTCGCAAGAATTTGAAAAAATAAGTGAAAAGTATAATGTAATTAATTTAGCACCCGAATTTAAAGATTTTTCTTATACTGCCGGAGCAGTTGAAAATATGGACTTGATTATATGTAACGACACATCTTTAGCGCATTTGGCAGGGGCTATGAGGAAAAAATGCTTTGTAATACTTCCATACAGCTACAACTGGCGCTGGCATACAGATATTTCAAAATGCGATTGGTATGACAGTGTAAAACTGTTTAAACAAACTTCTCCAAAAACTTGGAAAGATGTTTTTGAACAAATTCTGAACGACTTAAAATCAGACATCTGATTATTATTATTATTTTTTTTTATTAATAAGTTACAATATTTTTAAACCCTGAAATGAACTACTCACAACTCACTATTTACTATTAACTAAGCAATTATTTTTAACTAAATTTAACAATTTCTTGAAGTAGAATATTTTTTAATGTA
>CAMNNA010000038.1 GCA_946545285.1 uncultured cyanobacterium
TGTGCAGAACTGCTCCCCGCCCGCAAGGGGTGGGGATTTTAACCCCCTTTACTTATATCTGTAACAAACTTATCCTACTTATCAAACCTATCCTACTTATCCTACTTGTCAAACTTATCTCCCAAGAAACAAACCACTCCCTACATCTTACGTTGCATTTGTCAATAATTATATGATATAATTCCTTTATGAAAGAGATTCATATAATCGCACCGATTAAAAAGCCTAATGATATATCTGTTTTTTGCAAAAATACTTCCTGCCGCAGGTACTATGTTTATTATGATAAATTTTTAGGCGGAAATTTTGATTATATATTAGACTTCATTTCTGAGGCGAAAAAAAATAATGCCGGTATTTATATAAATTTTAAGCATGATATTGTGGAAGAACAACTGCCTGAAATTAAAAAGTTCCTTAAATATTTGAAAACAACCGATATTGACGGGATTTTTATAAATAGTTTTGCAATATTGGAAGCGATAAAAATGTTCAAACTTCCGTTTAAGGTTATTATTGATTCTTATTTTGATATTCATAATCTTGCAGGAATTGATTTTATGAACAGTTTCCACAAGATTGACGGGATAATTATTACAGAAGAAATTTATCTGAAAAATATTTCTAAAATTAAAAAATTTACAAAACTTCCGCTCGCGATTGATTCTGATAATCTTCCTTGGTGCGCCGAAGATATTATTAAATTGAAAGCGATTGATGATGTCATTATAAAAGGTAAATTCAAGGATTCTGAAGATATATTGGAAGGAATTGAACTTATTGAAAAAATCCTTGATAAGCCGAAAATGTTTAAAAATCAAAAACTACCGTTTAAACATGTCAGACAGTGTATTTATCAAACAAACCATTTTTCAGGAGATATGGTCAGTGCTGAAGGAAAAGATTTTAAATTCAGCAGAAATATTCAAAAATTTGAATGGGAATTAAAAAGAAATACCAAACTTAAAGATTTAGCTATTAACCAAGATTATAAAATAAATCTCCGTTTGACTTCACTTTCTCATATCAAAGAACTTGAAAAATACATTAAAAGTTTAGGGTCAAATCCAATTTATTCGATAGAATTCGGAGAAATAGTTTCAACATGCGACTTGGCAGTTAACAGTTTTTCTCAAGTTTTGACAAAAGTAAAAAAGTTCTGCAAAAAATATGATATCAAATTTCAATTATCTACCCCGAAAATATTGATTGAAAGAGATTTTGACAGAACATATGAATATGAAAAAGACATTTTACTCTCAAATCCTAAGCCTGATGCTTTAATTATTAATAATATCGGATATTTTTGGTCTTTTATAAATGATTCGGACATTAATGATATACCGTTTGAAATTGGTCAAGGTATTAATCTTTTAAACAGTATGTCTATTAGATGTTTAAACAATTTGGCTCCGATTGATACTGTCGATTTTAGTTCTTTTACAGACAGCGAATCCGCACTAAAAACATTGAAAAAAATTAAATCAGAGATCCCTAACAGAAAATATCTTGTTGGCGGGAATATAAGGGTTTCAAGTATGGGGCTTTGTCCGCTAAATAACGATAGCGCGGTTGTTTCACGACTATCATGTAAGGCGCCTTGCCATAACGGAACTTATGCAATGAAGGATCCGTCTTTGAAAAAGTTATTTCCTTTTACTTGTGACGGTTTTTGCAGAATGCATATGTTTGAATCAGAAATTAAACAGGATTTTTCCCATATTCAAGAACTTTACAGTGCGGGAATTAATGAATTTGTCTTTGATTTTAGTGCTTTGCCTCCTAAATATATACCGCTATTATTAAACAAATTTTTTCAAGAAACATCTTTAATCTCTTAAACTTGCCTGCTTTTATATTTTATAATAGTATAATTTTATGAATATTACAGGTGGAAAATATAACGGCCAAAAGGTTTTAGCACCTGATGATGCAATTACTCGTCCTACATTATCAAAGGTTAGAATGAGTATTTTTAACACTTTATATTCAATGATTGATTATAACGGCGCAAGTTTTTTAGATATGTATTCAGGTTCGGGAATAATGAGTTTGGAGGCTGTTTCTCGAGGTTTTGACTTAGCACTTGCAATTGAAAAAAACAAAAAGTCATTTAATGTTATAAAAAGAAATTTTGAAAAATTTGCAAAAGCTGAAAATCTCGAACTAATATTGGGAGACAGCTTGAAAATATGCCAAAATTTGAACAGAAAGTTTGATGTAATTTATATTGATCCTCCTTATTTTTCCGAAATTTATGAAAAAAGCTTGGATGCAGTAAAAGATCTGACATCAGGAATAATTATTTTAGAGCATGTTGTACCCATTAAGATATCAGACTTTAAACTAATAAAACAAAAAAAATATTCTGATAAATATATTACTTTTTTAAAATTGTAATACTTGCCTGAGATAAATTTTTTAAGTATACTTTGGTTTATGACAGATAAGAAACCAAAAGCGCTTTTAATAAAATTGTCATCGTTAGGGGATGTAGTTTTTAACATTCCACTGGCAAATGCGCTAAAAAAAGCCGGATATGAGGTTACTTGGCTTGTTTCCGAAAAGGGGATTCAGGTTGTTGAAAACAATCCTTGCGTTGACAAAGCAATTCTGGTTCCTAATAAGGAATGGAAAAAAAGAGGGTTTTGTTTAAAAAGTTTTAGACAATATTTACAGATTTTGAAATATATACGATCACAAAAATTTGATGTTGCAATTGATACCCAAATGCTTTTAAAAAGCATGTATTGGATGATTTTTTCCGGTGCAAAAAAAAGGATTACGTCTATTGAGGCAAGAGAATTTGCATTTTTAGGTGCAAACACAATATTACCAAAGATTTCTTTACCGGGATCCCCAATTGTAAAAAATTATTTGAGATTCGGAAAACCCATCGGATTAGATCAAGATGAAATCACTGTCACACTTCCAAAAAGGTCACAAGAACAAGTAAATAAAATTAATGAACTTCTAAAAAATATTGATTCATCAAAGCCTATTGCTGTTATTGCGCCCGCAACAACATGGGAAAACAAGCATTGGAATAAAGATAATTGGCGAAAAGTTATAGATTCAATCTCAGACAGAATGAATATAATTTTTACCGGAGGGCCCAACGATAATAAATTGATTGAATATATTTCTTGCGGGGAATATATGAATTTAGCAGGCAAAACTGATATTTTGGAATTAATTGAATTATTTTCAAGAGCGGATTTGGTTATTGCACCTGACAGCGGCAGTGCACATCTTGCATGGGCAACTCAAAAACCGGCGGTTATTACAATTTTTACCTGTACACCAAAAGATGTTCTTGCGCCGTACGGACCTGATGATAAATATATTGCGATTAGTTCAAAATGCAATTGCAAATTTCATCCATGCTTTAAAAGAAAGTGTATGTTAACAAATAATCAAAATATTTGTACTTATTCTCCTACACCTGAGCAGATTTTGGGCGCAATTGAACACTTGATATTTAATAAAAATAGTGTTAAAATGGATTAGATAAATTTTTGGAAAATAATTAATGGGCTTATTTGATAAATTTAAAGAAGTTAGGAAAAAAGTTTCAGAAGTGGAAAGCAATATTTACCACGAAAAACGGGATTATCTTGAAATTTATGAAAGAAATCTTGAACTTGAAAAAGAAATAACCCAAAGAACAAAAGAACTTGATGATACAAATCGAAGAATGTTTACCCTCCAGCATATTTGGGAGATGATGAATTCATCCACTCCATTGGAAAATGTTCTTGAAGCTGTTGTAAACAGCACGCAAGGAGAATTAGGGTACATGCATTGTGCTATTATACGAAAATATAAAGATGAAGATGGAGATTTCTTAAGGATCATAGCACAATCAAACGATGGATTAATTGCCAGACTAAATAATATGATCGGTGCGCCCGGAATACAAACAAGAAGGTTAAATTTTGATCCTAACAGCGTTTTTGCGGATACAATAAATCAGCGCTCTATTATACAGACTAAGGCAATAGATTTATCTCTAAAAGCAATATTACCGGAATTATCTGATAAAACCGTAAAAGAAATATTAACAGATCAACCTATAAAATCAGTCATTGTTGTTCCTTTAATAACAAGATCAAAAGAATTCGGTTGGTTTTGTGTATTTTCTTCAAGAGAAGAACTTGCACCTGCCGAGATGGATTTTTTAAGCTTATTTTCTAAACAAATTGAAATGGCTATTACGATTGCAGACTTATTTCAAGCAGTCAGAGAACAAGCTGTTACCGATTCTTTGACAGGATTATATAACAGAAGATATTTTGAAGAATCATTAGATAAGGAAGTACAGCGTTCTCAACGTCTAAAGCAACCATTCTCTATCATTGGAATTGATCTTGACTTTTTAAAGAAAATTAATGACACTTACGGACATTCTTATGGAGATTTAGCGATTAAAACTATTGCGGAAGTTTTGAAAGCAAATGCAAGATCAATTGATATTCCTGCAAGAATGGGCGGAGAAGAATTCAATTTACTTCTTCCTGGGATAAGTTCGCAGGGAGCTATGGCGGCAGCAGAAAGAATAAGAAAAACAATTGAAAATACAGAAATTGACACAATAGGACATATTACCGGTAGTTTAGGAGTTGCAACATATTTTGAACACAGTGAAAATGTTGATGAACTTTTAGATTTAACAGATCAGGCAATGTATGCATCAAAAAGAAACGGCAGAAATCGCGTAACATTAGCAAAACCGGCCAGCGAAACATCATGGCAGGAATCTGCAATCAACACATTTATTGATATCTTGTCAAAAAATCGTGTTCCAATGGCAAAAGAATTGTCTGAAGATTTATGTAATAAACTTCAATTTCAAACAAAAGAAGACAGTTCTCAGGATATTTTGTACACTGTTGCAGATATGCTGACTAAATTATACAACCCTATGCATGAATCTGGGGTTGTGAAAAATAAAGTTCAAATGGCTGTAAGTCTTGCAAAACGTTTTGATCTTCCAAAATCTGATGTTGATAATTTGAGAGTTGCCGTTTTACTTTATGATATCGGGAATTTAATGATTCCTCAAGATCTTCTTCAGAAACCTACACCATTAACAGAAGATGAAAGAGAAAGGATTAAAAACCATCCGCTTATCGCGTCTCAGGAAATTTTAAAACCAATATCTTATATTCAAGACGTATTGCCTATTATAGAGCATCATCACGAAAATTGGGATGGCACGGGTTATCCTTATAAAATGTCAAAAGAAGATATTCCTTTGACTTCCCAAATTATTTTGATAATTGATGAATACTTTGCACTAATTGAGCCACGGCCTTACAGATCAAAATTGTCATCTCCTGATGCTTTAGAAATCATAAAAACAGATTCAGGTAAAAAATGGAATAATAATTTGGTTAAAGAATTTATTTCCCTTGTAGAACATGATATTTTTTGATCAAATATATATAAAGTAATTATTGACACTAAATTATAAAGTATTAACATAAGCTTGACTATGGATTTAAAGGTGTCAAATAACATACCCCACAAAGGTTTGTATGAAGCAACAGCATACGTACAAAACCATACTCTTATAAATCGAGGAATTACCACACTTGGCGGAAGTACAATTCCTCAGTGCATTATGTCTAATAATAAGTATGAATCACAAGAGCGAGCAATTATGGGAGGAATTTATTTTGTTGCTTCCTACTTAACTCCGATTTTACTTTTACCCTTGTATAACAAGCATTTTCTGAAAAATAAAGGAATTATTAAATCGCTTGACAGTGCTGGGAAAAATATAATTCAGGTTTCTAAAAAATTTTTAACTCCGGACGCAAATTTAAAACAAGGATTGAAGCTAACCTCCCAAAGATTTAAAGACCCAAAGGTAAAAGACTCATTTGATGAAATATACAATCGCTATAATAATCCTGAAAAGTTGAAAAAAGATCTTTTATCGGTGCATGAAAAAGTTTTAATGACTGATTTTATTACAACAGCTGCTATGTGGTCATTAATCCCTTGGGTTGCAACAGAATCTACTGAAAAAAGAACAAAAAGAAAAGATTTTTCAGGAGGTTTTAATTTAAAGAAAGACAACAAGAATCATGAATCTAAATTATCAAAGATACTTTGGAATATTGCTTTTTCCGTTGTACCCGGTATTTTATTTTCAAAAGCTGTTACAAAAGCCCTAAGTCAAGGTGTTGTGCAAATAAATCGTGAAACCCCGATACTTAAGCAAATAAGTCAAAATTTTCTAAACAAAATAGCTAAAAATCCGACAAATTTTGATTATACATCAGGGACAAATATGTCAAAAACCATTTATGCAGCAATTTGGGTTTTATCAAGTTTTCCGGCAAAACTTATCTCATCAAGAGACACCAACGAACGCCGTGACAGATGCCTAAGAGATATCGGGTTATTTACGATGTTTTTTGGAGGGGATTTTTTAATTAATAATATTTTAGGCAGATTATCTGATAAATTTCTAAAAACAGAAATTATGCCCCAAAAGTGTAAATACAGCGGTTTTTGGTCTAATTTTAAACATTCGATAAGAAACTTCAAAAATCTGGATAATTTGGGCTTACCGCCTAAAATTTTAAAGAAAACAAAGACTATCGGTGCAGGAATTTATTGGACTTCATTATTATTAAACACAGCTCTTATCGGGTTTGCTCTTCCAAACATTTTAAACAAAATTTTAAGATATAACATAAAAAATCAGACAAATAATATTAAAGATTCCATAAGTTATGTTGTAACCGAATCTTATAATACCGCAGTTGAATCAAGTGATGATTTTGTTGACCAAATTGATAATATGGCAAAAAGATTCTTTAAAGACAATAACGACAATATATCAAAACTAAAAAATATACCATTTAAAATTGCTAAAAATATATTTTAATATTTAATTAATTGAATAAAGAACAAGATAAAAGCAGATAAGTCTGGTCTATGCGAATCATTCTTAATAAAATTTTTGCATTTTTATTTTAATAGCAAAAATTATATTTATGACGTTTAATAAATTTGTGAAGATAATACCGAAAATTAGGATATCAAAATTTAATCCAATTGAAGTTGATGAGAAATTAATCAGAAGCCGTGCCTTATCCTGCCCAAATCAATTAAAAAAATTAAAAAATAGCGGCGTAACACAAATCATTGATTTAAGATGTATCCCCAAAGAACAAACTCAGGTTATACCTAGTATTATTGAACGGATTTTTTGCAAATTACTTAAAATTAAATACAAATCTTTTGAATATTCACACAAAACTGAAAATATCCCGTCAAACGAATTTTTTGAAAAAATAAACAACGAAATTAGAAACAACCATGGCAAAACCTGTATACACTGCCGGCATGGGAAACGCAGAACAGGAATTTGCGTCGCAATTTATGAAAAAATTTTTACATCAAAAACTGACAAAGAGATTTTAGACGAATTATATACTCTGGGTTTTAAAGATTCAATTAATAAAAACAATAAAAAAGTATCAAACAAAGCACGCAAAAAACTTATAAATATATATAACAATTTTATTGAAAAATTTTACCCGAATGAACCCAAAATTGTAAATGAATAAATTTTGTAAAAACAATATTTATGATAGGATAATCATGTAATATGGATAAGGAGGCAGAGATATGAAATTTACAGTAATTACAGGAAGCCCACGAAAATACAGTACATCAAACTATTTAGCAGATCAATTTATAAAAGGTGCAAAAGAAAACGGACACAGGGTTTATAAATTTGATGCGTTCAGTGCAAATGTTAATAATTGTATTGCCTGCAACGCATGTAATATGGGATCAGGTGTTTGTATACATAAAGATGATTTTGAAAAATTAAAAAAACATATTTTAGAATCAGACGTAATTGTTTTTGCTACTCCTGTTTATTATTTTGGAATGTCATCTTCTATTAAAAAAGTTATTGATAGATTTTACAGTATTGACTCCCAATTAAAAGCCTTGTATAACAAATCCGTTTTCATAACTTCGCAACACTCAAAAGCTGAAGGGATAACAAATATTATAAATTCACATTACAGCGCAATTGCAAACTGGTTGGGATTTAAAAACGCCGGAATTATCAATGCAATAGGGATAGAAAGCATAGACCAAATTAAGCAAACACCATACCCTAAACAAGCATACGAACTTGGCAAAAGTTTTCAATAATGTATTTCAAAATTTCTTTGATTTTACAAATATTAACGGATAAATTAGAGTAACAAATAGTCCGGATATAAATACTGCAGGTAAAGCCAACCAAAGATTAACAATATTCATAATAGTAAATTCAATTACGAATTTCAAAATAGAAAGCAAACAAATAGTACCTATTATTGCACGAATAATTCTTTGTTTAACCGGCGTTTCAACGGGGTCAAAAGGACAAAATCTTTGACACAAAAAAGCCCCGTTTATAATACCCAAAGAATAAGCAAATGCTATAACCGAATGATATTTCAGATGCTCAGGATTTACAAGTAACTCCCCTGAAATATAATCCATTCTATACGTATTAAAAAAATAAATGTAAATTATGGCTAACAAAACAAAGCAGTTAACAAAAGCAGATAGATACAAATATCTGTTTTTGTCCTTCTGGGCCCAAACTATCATTTTATTAACAGTAAAGACAAGAATTAGACCGATTAAAAAACCGACAATGACATCTTGCAAAGTATGAACACCCAACCATAATCTCGAAAATCCAACAAGCAAGATAATCAAAATTAAAAAGAAACATATTTTTTTATACCTTCTTAAAAGATATGCACAACCGCCAACAACAGAAGAGCACATCGCAGAATGACCGCTTGGAAAAGAATAACCTTTGGCAAACGGAACCGCAAGCTCTGATGGATGAACTCTGCTATCAAGAACCCACGGTCTATAAACACATGCAATCATTTTGAATAAATGAACAAAAAATACATTAAAACTTTCTAATGAAAATAGATATAAACCGGCTCTACTATTAATACACCAGTATACAATCGCACATATTAAAGTCGGGAGCCAAAACTCACCTATCACAGTTATTGATAAAAAGAATTTATCAACAAAATCAGGAACATTCATTCTTATATTTTGCAAAAAAAGTAAAACATCAATCTGTGGACTAATCCAATGCGGATCAGATAAACAATCTATCATAAAACCTCCGAAAATATTATAACAAAAAAAATTCCCAAACTAACCGATCGGAAAGAAACAAAATCGCAATCGAAATAAAAAAAATTAATAAATAAAAATCCCATGCAAATAACAAAAAAATTTTTTACACATTTTAGAAAATTTATGATAAAAATACCAAATAGCGAAATATATGCACTTAATAAGAATTTTAATAGATTTAAAAAACAAATTATAACAAGTAGAAAACAAGATAATGCATATTTTATTTCTCAACTTATTAAATACAAAAAAGAATACGAAAAAGCAGGTATTGAAGAACATTTTGCAAGCAAAATATTTGAATTTGCACAGCAAATGAGAAAAATCGGGATAGATGATTTTGCAGGAATGATATACAGCACATTAATGAAAATGCCATTTATAAATCCAATGACAAAAGAAACATATGCAATAACCGGATTAAATTTTGCCATAGAACACAAAGATTCAATCCATATACATGCAAGATTAGTTGATTTAAAAAATTTATATAAGCATACCAATCACAGACATAAATACATACGAGTACTATTTCAAGAAGAAAAAGAGCTTACAAAAATATGTGATGATTATAAAATGGCTAAAATAAACTACAGAACCTTAGTTCGAGAACAAAGTCCACTAAAAAAATATGAAATAGAATTAGCAAAAACAAGAGTAGATGTTGCAAAAGTAATACTTAAAACAAATCCTCAGAAGGCGAAAATTATGCTGGAAAAAGCAAGCAAAACATTTGAAAAAGAATCAAGAGATAAAGAAGTTAAATTCATAAACATCATGTTATCTGAAATTAAACATTCGGTGTAGACTTCTGTCTGGCAATATATTTTGGTTGACTAAAGTCAACCTATTAACTTTGTAACACTATTGAAACATTTAAACAATTTGGAATAAGAAAAAGACTTTATTATATATAGGGAAAAAACTATGTATAATGTTTCCAGACTAAGAATATTAATAGAAAATGGTTGGACAATTGCAAATCGTCGAGCAATTATCTCAAAAATCGGCAAGGCAAATTTTGATGAAATAATTAATCTTGCTCATTCAGCAAATATTACAGATACATTTCAATATTCTAATGCGTTAACTCATTTAGAGCTTGCAAATATTCAAAGAACAAAAAATCTATTATCTGATATAATTACATCTTACAGGGAATATACGAAATGTCCATATATAAATGATCTTTTAAGAACGGGTTCTGCTTTATCTGAAAATTCTCAAAATATATTAAACTCTTTAAAACTTGCAATTTCGAATAACAGAATAACAGGCAAATTTGTAAGAGGTATATCTCCTACGAGAACAAATAAGCTTGAAACAATAGAGGATGTTTCTAAATTCATTTTTGATAACAAAGGTTTTACTTCCGCTGTTCCTGAGACGAATGAAAATTTTGCGAATTGTTTTGCACTGGGTAGAAATGGTGTAAAAGTTATTTTTGATGTAAAAAATTTTCCGGGGTATAGAGCAAATAACTACGAAGTTTTATTTGATACGAATGCTTTTACAAAAGATAATTTTGACATAATACAAGAAGGTGAAAAATTATTTAGGATTGTTGAGAAATAAATACAACATTTGTATAGTTGTTTATTTATTCAACAAAAAAGCACCTTGCGGTACTTATTTTAATAATGGCGGGGTTGACGCTCACAGGTTCGAACTTTTTAAAAAATATTACAAACACTTGAATGATACCCCAGTAACCCGAAAGATATGCTATCTCATATTTTCACTTGATACGGCAGCATAAATATTAGAATTTGTTAGAATTAATTATTTTAAATTTTCAGATTTAAATATATTATAGCCTTCATAATGATAGCTTGCATCAATTCCCTTCATATAAACTTCTCTATCGCTCACATCAGAAGTTAAGGCATTTCTTAAAAGTTCTTTTATTTCAACTGATTTAACAGGACTTCTTTCCATTGCAAGCAAATAATCTTCTTTATCAACTCTGCTCCAATCAACAACTTTGCCGATTTCTTTTTTTAGAATTAAATCCAGCCAAATTCTTGTACTTCTGCCGTTCCCTTCTCTGAAGGGATGTGCAACATTCATTTCTACATATTTTTCGACAATCTCATCAAAGTTTGATTGTGGCATGGAATCGATATGTTCTAATGATGCCTTTAAATACATAACAGGTGCAAAACGGAAATTACCTTTTGCAATGTTTTCACTGCGTATTTCACCTGCAAAGGGGTAAATATCTTCAAATAAGTATTTATGAATTTTAGAAAGTGTTTCAAACTTTCCCGCTTCAAGTTCGTTCAAAAATCCTGTTTCAAACATTTTTACAGCTTTAGTTTTGCTGATACGTTCTTCCTCTCTTGCTAGATCAGCAGAATTTGTTAATCCAAGTTTATTTTCTAAAACCATAAATACCTCTTTATAGTTAATACATTCACTTATAGAAAAAGCCCGCAATGCGGGCTTTTAATAATGGCGGGAACGACGAGGCTCGAACTCGCGACCTCTTGCGTGACAGGCAAGCGCTCTAACCAAACTGAGCTACGCTCCCTTAACTGTTCACCTTTATATACTATTTGCTAAAAAAAAAATTGCAACCCCTTTTGTTCTTTTTTGTTCGTTAATTTTTTTTACAATTTTTGCCACTTTTTGTAAACATCTTGCAAAAAAATATTTAACAGTTATAATAAAAATTGAAATAAATATTAGTAATACATTTATTAAAAAGAGGAAAGAAAAGATGAGTACATTAGACACAGTAAAAAAAGTTGTAGTAGATCAATTAAGTGTTGACGAAAAATTAGTTACACCTGAAGCTCGTTTCACTGACGATTTAGGTGCTGATTCTTTAGACACTGTTGAATTAGTTATGGCATTGGAAGAAGAATTTAAATGCGAAATTCCTGATGAAGACGCTGAAAAAATTCAAACAGTTCAAGATGCTGTTTCTTATATTGACAGCAAATTGTCTCACTAAGATTGAGTTTTAAAATTGAATTTTATAAGTATGAGAGTGGGACTATCTTGTTTCACTCTCATATTATTTTACAGATACTGAGATATTTGGGCACTTGGGCGCGTTTGTATACGGTATTAAGAAACTTAGTATCTGAAAGCCTTAGTGTACCGTATTATCTTATTTTTAAAAGGGAAAGACAATGACAAAAAGAAGAGTAGTGATTACCGGCATGGGAGCAGTTACACCTTGCGGTATTGGAGTAGATAATTTTTGGAAAGCCATGCTTGAAGGCAAAAGCGGCGTTACTTTAATTGAGCGAATTGACACAGAAAAACAAGCTGTTAAAATCGCGGCTGAAATTAAAGATAAAGATTTTAATCCTGAAGATTACATTGATCCAAAAGAAGCAAAAAGAATGGATAGATACACTCAGTTTGCAATGGTGGCAGCAGATGAAGCAATTGAAGATTCAGGTATTGATAATGCTAACATTGACCCTTACAGAATCGGTGTAATAGTTAGTTCTGCAGCCGGCGGATTCCACACATTTGAAAAAAACCATTTAGCCATGCTCGAAAAAGGGCCAACAAAAGGTTCACCATTTACGGTACCTATGCTAATAGTTGACATGGCATCAGGAAGAATCTCTATTAAGCACGGCTATAAAGGTTTAAATAAAGTCGTGGTTTCAGCATGCGCAACAGGAACTCATTCAATTGGAGACGCATTTAGATCCATTCAATACGGAGATGCGGATGTAATCGTTGCAGGAGGCTGTGAGGCGACTATAACAACTTTGGGTGTTGGAGCATTTACAGCATGCCGTGCGTTATCAAAAAGAAATGATGAACCTCAAAAAGCCTCTCGCCCATATGACAAAGACCGTGATGGTTTTATTATGGGTGAAGGCGCAGCAGTATTAATATTAGAAGAGTACGAACATGCAAAAGCTCGCGGCGCAAAAATTTATGCCGAAATTGTAGGATACGGTCAGACAGCGGATGCTCATGACATTGTTGCCCCTGATCCGGAAGGCAAAGGAGCATTAAAATCAATGGAATTTGCGCTTAAAGACGCCGGCATGAAGCCTGAAGAAATTGATTATATTAACCCTCACGGTACAAGTACAGGTTTAGGTGATATGGCTGAATCTCAAGCTATCGCTCAAATTTTTGGGGATAAAGACAAAAACCCTAACTTACTTGTAAGTTCAACAAAAAGCATGCACGGTCACATGCTAGGCGCAACAGGAGCTGTTGAAGCCATTGTGTGCGTAAAAGCAATAACTGACGGTAAAGTTCCGCCGACAATAAATCTTGATAATCAAGATGAACATGTTGCAAATCTTGATTATGTACCGCATAAAGCGCGAGTCAAAAAAGTACATGCCGCATTATCAAATTCATTTGGCTTTGGCGGACACAATACTACTTTAGTTTTTAAAGAAGTATAATGAATAC
>CAMNNA010000039.1 GCA_946545285.1 uncultured cyanobacterium
ATAAAATATAAAATTATAAATTTATATCTACACCAAACGTATGATATTTTCTTATGCTTGTTAAAGTTTAAAAATATTACTCCGAACAAGAACGTAAACACATCTACAGTAGGTTGGAGAATAAAATGTCAGAACAAATATTAATGCCGTATATAAATTCGGAGAATATAGATAACAGACAGAAGGCGCAGGAATCTTTAGATAAGGCTAAAATTGCGCATGAAAAATACCTTATGGGTCAAAAAAAGACCGATTTGCATACTGCTATTGAATATTATGTTGATGCTGTTAAATATGATCCAACCATTCCGGAAAGTTATTACAGGCTTGCAACATTGATGTGGGAAGAAGGTCAAATTAGTATTAATTCTGCTATTGAGCAGTGTAAAACGGCGATATCTTTATCTCCGCAAAATTTTAATGCTCATATTTATACCGGATATTTCATGCAGTTGGCTCAGGATTTCAAATCCGCAGAAAAAGAGTTTAAATCTGCTATTAAGTTGAAAGGTATAAATTCCGGTCGCCCTCGAATGATTCTTTCTCAATCAATTTTGCAAAAAATAAATTCCGAAAAAGGTTCTTTTAAAGATTATGCTGCTTTCCTATATTATTTTTTGACCGGCAGTGTCATGCTTTCTTGGGACAAGGCATTTTTAAAGATGTTTTATAAGACTTTATCAAACGATTTTTCAATATTTTCATATAATACTGCCGGACAGTTTTTTGAAAACTTTAAGATGTATCAGTCTGCTCAAACTGTATACGAAAAAGCTGCAAAAAATACTCACAATGACGAACTATTTTATACTAAACTCGGAGATTTGGCGCTTAAAGTAAAAGATTTTGATAAAACGGCAGATTGTTATAGGAGAGTTCTTGATGCAAATCCTCTTAATCGCGAAATTTTAGTTCGTTTGGCAACGATTTTGCAAACTTATTATCCTGAAAATACTCAAGAAGCTATTGATTGCTACGAAAGACTTTTGGAATTTGATATTGATACTGCTCAAATTTATTATGAACTTGGTCATCTTTATATGAGTAAAGATGATAAAATTAATTCAATTAGTGCGTTTAAATTAGCGGTTGAGCGCGATGAAGAAAATCCTTTTTATAATAATTCTTTGGGTTATGCTTATGCTCGTGCTGAATTGTATGATGATGCCATTGAACATTACCAAAAAGCTATTTCAATTAATCCGGATCCTGAATGGACTTCTATTGTTTGTCAGGCTCTGGGGTCTATTTATGCGTCAAATAAAGGAAACATAGAGGCTGCTGTTTCAACTTATCAGGCCGGGATTATTCTTGATCCGAATAATTATGATTTACATATTGCGCTCGGGGATGTTTACATGGCTGATTATGATTTGGATAGTGCTATTCGTTCGTATTGTGATGCTGTTACTCTTTGCCCTGAAGATCCTAAAGCTTATTCAAAAGTCGGTATAGCTCTTTGGGAAAAAGATTATTTGGAAGAAGCGCTTGTCGCATATCATAAAGCAGTTGAGCTTGAACCTGATAATGCGTTTTCTCAAAATAATTTAGGTATTTTGTATTTAGATGGTTTATCCGATGCGATGGAAGCTTTAGAATATTTTGAAACTGCTATTGATTTGAATCCAAATTACACTCTTGCTTATTTTAATGCAGGTCGTGCAAGTCAGCAAATGGGTTTTACTAATGACGCGGCTCATTATTATCAAATGGCAATTGATTTAAATAAAGTTACTGATGAATTGGATGAATTTGACATTCAATCCCGTTTACATAGTTTATTTGAGATTGAAGAATAGTATTTGTTATATTTCTTAACATTTATCAACCCTGAAAGCCTTTTATTTAAAGGCTTTTTTCTTTTTTGTTATTAAAATTTAGTTTTTTATAAATTTCTGCTTGACAAATGTAGTAAAAAATTATAGACTTACTACATAGGTAGCAGGTCAGATGAATATATTTTTACTTGCTGTCTGTAAATGAAATAATAAATATCCTTCTTATAACTACTATATGCGTTTTATCAAGGCCTTTTGAAGGTCTTTTATTTTGTCTAAAATTCTAATAAATTAAAATTTGCATTGAGGGTTTATTCCCCAGTACAATTTGTTTCTTAATACAGAATAAAAACTGTTGTCTTTTAAAAGCGCAAGTGATGCATAGTTTACAGATTTTTTTATAGTGATATCAGCCATCAAGAAGGTTTCTTGTCCGTCTGCGCATACCATAAATTCATCCTTGTTTTTCGAATAAACCCTGATTATACTGTTTTTGTTTACAACAATTGGTCTAACGCTAAGCATGTGCGGACAAATCGGCGTTATAACAAGAACTTCCAAATCAGGTGTCAATATAGGTCCGCCTGCTGACATTGCGTATGCTGTTGATCCGGTTGGGGTAGAAATTATTACTCCGTCTGCTGTGTAATCACAAACAAATTCAGAATTTATTTCTATTGATATGGATGATGTGCGGATTTGGGATTGGCTTTTTATTACGAAATCATTAAGAGCGCAATATTTTCCGCATTCAAGCATCATTCTTTTTTCTGTTCGGTAATCATTATTTAAAATTTTTTCAATAGCACTTTGCAGTTCATTTTCTGATGCTTGTGATAAAAATCCTAAGTGTCCTAAATTTATCCCAAATATGGGAATATTAAATTTTGAATAAAATCTTCCTGCTTTTAAAATAGTTCCGTCACCACCTACAACAAAGGCAAAGTCGCAGATTTTACTTAAGTTATTCAAATCGGAAATAATTACTTTTAAGCCTTTTTCTTTCAAATATTTAGCAATAATATCTGCTATATTTTTGGTGTTAGGAATATTTTGGTTGTAGCAGATTGAAAAAGTTTTATTCATAGTCATAAGTGTATATCAAATATATGAAAAATCTCATAGTCTGTTAATATTATTTCAAAAATATTATATAATTTTGCTGTGAATTCAGGTCATTTTGTATACATTTTAAAAACAGTTAAAGATACTTTTTATTGCGGATATGCAACAGATCCGTATGAAAGGTTTAATAATCACGTTCAGGGTAAAGGAGCAAAGTATACAAAAGCCTTTAAGCCTGATAAATTAGTTTATATTCATCAATATGATTCAAAATCTCAGGCGTTAAAAGAAGAATATAGAATTAAAAAAAAATTAACAAGGCTTCAAAAGATCGATTTAATAGCTTCTGAAGAAAATGAGTTAAAATTTTGTTACAATTAATTAAACTTGTGCAATTCTTGATTGATAAAATACTTTATAAATATAGATAAAGGGGAAAATATCGTAAATGGGATTGCAAAAAGTAGTATTTAATTTTTTGGTGAAAAATGCTAAAGGTAAACTTGTTACAAGTTCGCTAATACATGCAAAACCTAAAATGCCAATTAATTTTAAAGGTTTAAAATATAATCCTTTAAATTTTAGTACCGGTCAAATATCACGTTTGTCATGTGCTGATAATCCCCATATAAAGACACTTATAGACATGGGAATTAAAAAGAGTGATGCTGAGGTGTTAATCAAAATGTCTCCGCTCAGTGAATTGCGTGAAACTCTAAGATTATATCAACAAGGCGGTCATCTTAATAAAGTAATTCCTGCAATGATAGAAGAATACAATTCTCTTTGTCGAACATTTGGAAGAAAATTGGATTTGGGCGGTCTTAACAAATACACTGCTTATCCGAGTGAATTAGGCGATATTGATATTATGACGTTAACAATGAAACATCGTGCGTTAAAGGCATTTAACAATGGAGAGTTAAAATGCAAACAATTACCGAAAATGGCACAGTTTTCTGAAGAAGAAATAGTTCAGAAATCATTAGTTGATAAGGCATTTAGACAGTTAAAGGGTACAGACTATGACATGTTTCAATATCGTGGGGAATGTATTAGTGCAGATTTGCCTTATTTTAAAAAACTAAAAAATTTAAAGGAAGGGGAAACTTTTAATATTCCAGGCTATGCATGGACAACTGATTCCTCCGGTTATGCTTTTGGAACTTATGGAAATGGGGCAAGTGATATGCTGGAATTTTTTAATAAGTGGAATATTAAACATCATATTCTATGCCCTAAAAGTACAAAAATATTTGCTTCTCGTTCAAGATTAGGTCAAGAATTTTTAATGCCATGCGATAGCAATATGAAACTTGTTAAAAAAATTATTGACAAAGAAAAGAAAGAAATGATTATTTATAGTGAACACATACCTTTTTGATATATTAAATTAATTAGTGTGGCTTTTTAATTTGTATTCACTTAAAAATTGTTCAAAGATTTCCACTGCATCTGCGACCAAGTCAATGCAAGGTCTTTTTTTGTAATATGTTTCGTTTCTTGGACTTGGGATAGGTGCAGTAGAAGATTCTATTCCTTTTAATAACTGGGCGCATATTATGCTGCCGTTTTTATCTTTAAATCTTTTTGCCAATTCCTGAACGATTTTATATTGTTCTGTTTTGTTGTTTTCCATTGTGCAAAAAGCTAATCCTGCAGCCATAAACATACCGCTGACTGTTCCGCAAACTTCTCTCATTCTCCCCATTCCGCCTCCAAATGAAGATGAAATTTTAACGGCAGTTTCAAAATCCATGCCAAGTTCTTCACAAAAAACGCCTAATACTGCCTGTGAACAGTTATAACCTGATTTAAATAATTCCTTTGCTTTTTCAACTTTATTGCTCATATATTTTCCCTTATATTTAATTTAATACTCTGACAAGGCTAAGATTAACTTAGCAAAGATTTTGCAAATTCAATTGACTGGCTGTTAATTTCACCGCCGGCTAATTCTGCAAGTGCCTTTATCCTGTTTTCTCCTGTCAAGACATAAACTTCGACTTTAGTCTTATCAGTTTGAGATTTTCTGACATAAAAATGTTTATCTGCTTTAGAAGCAATTATCGGTTGGTGTGTTATTACAATAATTTGATGTGATTTAGACAATTCCAAAATTTCATCTGCGACTTTTTGGCTTGCATGTCCTGAAATTCCTGTATCTATTTCATCAAAAATAACAGTATCTATTTCATCATTTTTTGCAAAAATTGATTTTATAGCCAGCATAACTCTTGAAATTTCACCGCCTGATGCAACTTTTGCCAAAGGTTTTAGATCTTCAGATACATTTGTTGATATATAAAATTCTACATTGTCAATCCCGTTAAAGGATAAATCTTTATCTTCAACTCTGATTTCGAACTTTGCTTTTGGCAATTCCAATTCAGCAAGTTTATCCTGAATTAATACTGACAAAACTTTTGCGTAATTTTTCCTTTGATCGGAAATATTTTTTGAAATACTCAAAAGCACATTTTTTTCAGACTCTAACTTTGCTTCTAACATTTCAATATTTTGAGTTGAATTATCAATTGCACTAAGCTGATTAGTAAATTCAGACAAATTATTTAAAACAGATTCTAAATTTCCGCCGTATTTTCTTTTTAGTTTATCAAGTGTAAATAATCTTTCCTGAATATCATTTAGGCGCTGTGTATCATTGTCAAGATTTTGGCTGTAATCGCGTAAATCAGACCCTAATTCCTTTAAATTTTCCATTATATCAACTATTGATGAATAATTTCGCTCTAAATTTGAATCAAATTCACATGCTTTTGATAAATTCGCACGAATTTTAGATAAAGCTTCCGTTATAGAACCTTCATCCCCATTTATAGCCCAATACGCACTGCCGGTTAAATCTTTTAACTTTTCAGCATTTTCTAAAACTTCTAATTCTTTAGATAAATCTTCATCTTCAGTTGAAGATAAAATTTGAGCTTCTTCAATTTCGTTTATTTGGAACTTTAAAAATTCAATTTGGGATTCTGTCGCATTGGTGTTTTGACGGGCGAAATCCAAATCTTTCAAAGTCTTTTCATATTCAAGAAACTTTTGTTTGTAATCATCTAAAGCATTACCATAAGAATCTTTTGCATATGAATCTAAGAGATTTATATGATACATCGGTTGTAAAAATGTGTATGTTTGATGCTGAGAATGAATATCAACAAATAAAGTTCTTAAATTTTTTAAAAGTTCTTGATTAACAAGTGTCCCGTTAATTCTTGAACGAACAGAAGATTGTGTAATTTCTTTTGAAATGACAATTTCATCTCCTAAATCATCAATTCCGTTATCTTCAAACAACTTTGACAAATCGACTGAAGTATTACCCAAAACTATTTCGATATAGGCTTTTTCTTCACCTGTTTTAATAACCTCTTTAGAAACCCTATTTGAAAAAACTAAATCAATTGCATTTAACAAAATACTTTTTCCCGCGCCGGTTTCACCGGTAATTATATTTAATCCGGAATCAAAATTTGCGCAAAGTTCATCTATTAATATGTAATTTTTTAGTTTTAGCTGTTTAATCATTTTTTAATTTTTTATTTAAAAGGTAAAAAGGACATTATCTCATTTATCCATTTACCCCCGCCCGCAGCATTTTTTATATTTCTTCCCGCTGCCGCAAGGACAAAGATCGTTTCTTCCGATTTTTTTAGTCGTATCAATTTGCGGTTTGTTTTCATCTTCTTCAATTATTCCAAGAGTATTTGAAAAAGCGGAAGAACGGTATAAAACAGTAGTTGAAGATATAATTTTATTATTTATATATCTTTTTTTGTATTTGTTCAATAATTCATCAAGCGAATAATTTTTTGCTAATACTGAATTAACTATATCCATAAATTTCGGATATTTTGATGCAACTGATTTTATCAAATTAGCGCTGTACTTGTCATTTTCCAAGAAAAATTTAATACAGCTTTCATAGTTTTCGATTTTTGTATAATCTTCAACCTCAAATATTTTGTTAAATGTGCCGTAAAACGGAACAGCATACATCCCTAATTCTTTATCATAAATAATCCCTACGTCATAAGTTTCTTTGTGCGAAGAAAAGCCTCCAAGAGAATTTTCTAAGAAATTGTCATATGAATTATTGAATTCCGATACGGCAAAAAATTTGTATTCATCCGGTTCTTTAATTAAATCAGAATAATCATCTTTTGTTCCGTTTTCAGTGTAATCGTTGAATTTCCCGATTAATTCATCCGCACATTTATTTGTGGTAATAATTTCATCTTTCCCGAAATATTCTATAAATTTTTTGTAAACATCTTCAACATCTTTTTCGATTTCTTTTTGTTTTTCAGGATTATCAATGTATACTAATTCAGGATTTTGAATAATTTTTGCAACGGCAAATCTATATGCCTGAGTTTTTTTAGTGGAAGATAAAACTCCCGAAATTTCCATTAAATAATAATCATTGTGAATATTTACAACTCTTGCAACGACATAATCTCCGACGCCTAATCCTCTAAAATTAGTCATTTTCATTAATGAAGTAACAAAATAATTTTTTTCATTAACAATGTTATATAACTCAAATCCGGATTTTGTAACTCTTTTAATCTCAAAAATAGATGAAACGGCTTTATTAATAGAATTAGCAATCTCTTTAGTTTCCTTATCAAGTTTTGAATTTTCTACAAACAATTCGGGAATTGATTCAAAATTCTCGCCCAGTCTTCTTTCAAATATATAAGTAAAAATTGCGCCTTGTAAGTTAGCACCGTTATTTGCACCGATGGTTTTTAAATATTCATTAAAATCATCTTTGACAACAGGACTTGTTTGAATAAATTCAACAATTTGTTTTACAGCGTTATTAATAGTGTCGTTTTTTTCTAAAATACTCATGTGTTCTCCCCTTTAACATCAATTATATAATACAAAAAGAATTTAAATAAATTCCTTAAGCCGGCAATTTAAAATCACCGTTTTTCTTTATATGTTCGACAAGTCCGCCATCTTCCAACAATTTTATCATAACAGGCGGCAGCGGTTCAATTTGAATAATCGCACCGTTTGTTAAATTTGTAATTATTCCTTTTTCGATATTCAAGTCCAATTCATCACCATCATCAATTGAATCAGTATCACATTCAATCGCTAAAAGACCGATATTAATTGCATTTCTGTAAAAAATTCTTGCAAAAGATTTCGCTAACACAGCACCAACGCCTGCTATTTTCATAATTCTTGGGGCATGTTCTCTTGAAGACCCAAGCCCAAAATTATTCCCTGCCACAACAAAATCACCTTTGTTCATTCTTGATGCAAAAGTTTCATCAGCATCTTCCAAAACGTGTTTGGCAAATTCATTCAAATCTGCACGCAAATGGTACAACCTCCCCGGTGCAATGTGGTCTGTAGAAATATTATCCCCGAATTTAAAAGCCTTCCCCTGCATAAAGTTCTCCTTTTGTTCCTATAATATCATAAAAAAATGTTGTTTGCAGATAATTGCAAAAATCAATATGTTACATAAAAAGTAACTCAATTGACATTGTGTTACATGGAAAGAAACATAATGATTGATTTTTAAAGGTTTACAGCTAGTAAAGGAGTAAAAATGGAATATGTTGAACCAATCAGAAATAAGAAAAAAATAGAATCAGTGAAAAGAATTTTAAAAGAAAACGGAACAAGGGATTTTTTATTATTTTTGATAGGAATTAATTCAGGATTAAGAATATCAGATATATTAAAACTACGAGTGCAAGATGTAAAAGACAAAGATTATATCGAAATTTACGAGCAAAAAACAGGAAAATATAAAAAAATTCCGATAACAAATTCGTTTAAAAAACCGTTAAATGAATATATTTTAGATAAAAATAATTCAGAATGGCTTTTTCGAAGTCAACGGAGAAATTATCCAATTTCGAGAATTCAGGCTTATAGAATTATATGTACAGCTTGCGACAAAGCAGGAATTAAGACAAAAATAGGCACACATACATTAAGGAAAACTTTTGGTTACCATTTTTATAATAAGACAAAAGATATAGCCCTGCTGCAATGGATTTTTAATCACTCCAGTCCATCTGTTACTTTACGATACATCGGAATTAATCAAGACATTATTGATGCAAGTTTAAAATCATTTGCTCTGTAACTATTAATATTTCTTAATATTTGTTAAAGTTCTGACCTAAAATTACCGATAACCTATGTAACACAATGTCAATTGAGTTACATCATAAGATGAGGTAAAGATGTCAATAAATAAAATCGGAAAATCAAAGGTAGATATTTCTCAATTAAAAGCAGGGCTTGAGTTCAGTAAAGTAAAAGGTGATGCTAAAATGGAGTCTGTATTCAAAAAAATTGATACAGATGATAACAATGTCTTAACTCAAGATGAAATTGACAAATTCAAACAAAATTTTGACAAAGACCAAAATGACATTGCAACAAAAAAAGAAGCACGTAAATTTATTAAAGAAAACGGATTAAAAGAAGATAAAGTCAAGAAAAAAGATGTTATGGCTTTTTTAAGAAATTATGGTGAAAACGTTGACAATGTTTCTGATACTCAGACATTAGAAAACGGATCTGTCCGTATTACTTATACTGACGGATCGCAAAAAATTCTTAATCAGGACAAAACTTATGACACAATCACAACAAACGAAGATACAACAACTACGACTTCGTATAACGAAAATGACGTTAAACAAAAAGAAATAATTGAAAATTCTCAAAAGAAAACAGAAACAACATTCGAAAACGGTCTAAGAGCGCAATCTGTTACAACTTACAATGATGGTTCAGGCATTGTAGAAACAATTAATTATAAAAGTGATAAACCTTCAACAAAAACAGTTGAACAAGGTAATAACTTTTCTGAATATGAATATTTACCAAACGGACAAGAAAGAATTACTCATAAATTAGAAAACAAAAATCATCCTGTATTAGAAAAAGAAACTGATTATAGCTACAATGATGACGGCTCTTATACAGAAACAATTACCCAAAATGGGACAAATACAAAAACGACAAATACCTGCAATTCGGAAGGAAAAAGACTTGAGCAACAAAAAACAGTTGACGGAAAGGAATATTCCGTAACATATGACGGTCAAGGAAATACTACCGGAATTGTTATTCAAGCAGGAGAAAACATTGAACAAATTGCTAAAAAATTTGGCTGCACAGTAGAACAATTGCAAGAATTGAACGGAAAAGAAAAATTCGAAGTTGGTGATACAATAAAAGTTCCCGGAGAAAAAGAATCTGACATGCCGGAACTCCAAAACCGAAAATCTTCCGAAGAATCAATTCAAGAACAACAAAAACAAGAAGAACTAAAAGCAAGACAACAACTTATCGCACAACAGCAAAAAGCAAAGCAAGCGCAACTTAAAGCTCAACTAAAAGCGCAGCGTGAAGCTGAAACTGCCGCATTAAAGCAAAATCTCGGATTAAAAAACAGAAACGGTGAAGGAACAAAAGTTAAAGCACATTACTCAAATTCCGGGCGAGAAGTAACATTAACCAAAATTGGTGATGCGACATATGGCAGAACAATTTGTAAAGGTAAAGACGGCAAATATATTATTGTTGCGCATGACGGAGTAATTATCTCTGAAAAATATGTAAAAGTTCATAAAGCCTGGGTTCAAACTCCAAAAGATCAAAGAGGCAAAACCGTTTCCGGCATGAGCAATGTTTCTTATATCAAAGATGAAAACGGCAAAGTTTGGTATTTTGATGAAAAAACCGGTAAAGCTATTGTAAAAGGCAATTACACTCAAATTGTTAAACAAGAATCAGCTTTTGTTGCAAATCAATTACATAAAGCAGCAAAAAATGACGATGCTTGGTATAATGCACTTGGTACAGGTGCAGGTGTTGACAAAGAACTTCTTGAAAAAGGAGTTAAAAGCATCTATTCAAGAGATATTTTACAAGGTGTAAATGCGCAATTAAAGGCAAAAGATAGTGATTATGCAGGTGATGCACAAACAATGCCGATTGAAGCGCTGATTTTGGATGAAATGAGTCACGGCGCAGCAAGGCCTTTATTTAGAGCTCTTATCAACAGCGGAACGATGAGTGTAACAGAACAAGCTCATACCGTAAAACGCGAAATTGAACATGAAGTTCACGGAGGATTTGGTATAACTCAAACCGCAGACCTTAGTGAAGTAATGCAATTATGCTCAGACCCTGCTGTTAGACGTGAAATTGAAGCTCAATTCAAAAAAGACCATCCGGAATTAAAAGAAAATGAAGGATCAATAGTCAGATCATACATAGCAGATGATGGTTGGAATGCACAAGAAGTTGATCAGTTTGACGCAAATTGGATAAAAACAGGGGCTTATCAAGAAGCACAAGCTTACTATGTTGTAGATGAAAACGGTAACTTTATGGTTGATGAAGCCGGAAATTACATAATTCAAGTGGATGCCGGAGATCAAGAACATAGAAATGCCGTTATCGGAAGATTAGTCTTTGATTACCAAGACAAAGAAGCTCTTAATAAAGGTTTAGAAGTTATAAACGAACATCCGGGAAGCTTTGATTATCAATATTTAGACCAAAGAGCCGGTGAAGAAATTGCAAATGATCCTGATGGCAAATATCAATCAAGATTTACAAATCAAGACAATGTTCAAAGATATCTTGCAGGATTTCATTCAGATGTAAACGGTAGCGTAGATGCCGGCGAGTTATCCACAAGCAATACTATATTATTTAAAGGTGAAAAACCTCCATTTGTTCAAGCACAAGAATCATTATACAAGGCTAAAAACGGTGATTTTAGCCAAGCTTTTGACAGTATGGATGCTGAAACATATTCTGTAATAGCAACACTTGTTGCAAGTGGTGATATTAAAGGCGTTAAAAATATGGCAGATCTTTACAATAAAGCCCTAAATAGTGCAACAAATTCGAATGATAAAACTAAAATTAAGGCTAACGCAATCCTTTCAGGACAGTTAAAAGATAATTTCACAGATGAGCAAATAGCAGATTTTTGTATTGAATTAATGCATTCTATAGATGACAATATAGGTCGTGGCGGTTCAACCGGCAGGAGTGCGGGATATACAAATGATGCTGATTATCAAACAGAACAGTTAAAAGCAATCTTACAAAATAATCCACAGGTTATGAATGCGGTTAGAGCTCGTGTTGAAAAAGAAGATTTCCATAAAACTACTACTGTTCAAGGCATTGAAGAAGCAGCTCAAATTATTGTAACAGATACAAAGGATAAATATTTAGAAATTCTGGCAAATACAAAAAACATTGCAAATGATGAAATCTTTTTAGATAAAGACGGTAAAAGGATTACCGATTCTACACAAATAAAAGCAATCAAAGAAGCAAATATGCAATCTCTACAACAAATGCGTCAATATGTAGCTGAATTAGAAAGAGATTTCAGAAAAGGAGTTGATGCTGAAGGTTTATTATCTGATATGGCAAACGGTTTATCTGAATATTCAGGTAAAGGAACAGATAGAGATGATGTTGCAACAGAATATAAAAATGCAAAATTGATGTTACAACAATTCGAAGCAGCAGCGCAAGGCAGACTTCGCGATAGCAAAGGCAAAGTTATATCAGCACAAGATTTGGCAAAACAAGTATTAAATAAACAACAAGAACTTGCAAAAACAAACAGTGATTACTCACAAACAATCACATACGGCAAAATGGGTATCGTTCTTGCTCCTGTAATTGCGGCAACAACAATTGCCTCAGGCGGTGCGGCAGCAGCAGGCTGGGGAACCCTTGGAGCTGCAGCAGCAGGCGGAGTCGCAGCAGGAGCAACAACTTATGGTGTTAATGCTCTTGAATATAATACATCATACACAGGTAATACCGCAGAAGCTCGTGAACAGAATTTAAAAGACAGTATAGTTAACGGTGCAACAACAGCAGTCGGTATCGGACAAATGAAATATGTTATGAGTATTGGTAATACTCTTGGAACAGCTGCAAGAACCGGATTAAGATTAGCAACCACTGTGGGATTAGACACAACAGTCGGAATGGGTGCAGAATACGCAGCAACAGGTAATATTTCGGCTCAAGGCACAATGATGAATATAGGAATGTCAGCTGTAGGTAACATTATCGGTGCACATGCACTTGGGCAAAAACAAGCTGCCGGTGCACATCAAGAACCCGGATTAGTCCGTTATGACAGTAATAAAGATGGCGCAATAACACATTCGACAACCAACAGATCATCTTACTATAATAATCCAAATAGTAAAGTGACAAATACTAATCCTGCTGTGGCAAATTCTTCCCTACATTATTCGATATCTTCAGAAGAAGCAGTATTAGCAAGTAAATTAAAGAATAAATTTTCTGCATTTTTTACAAGTAACGATGTAGACAGAAACAAAATAAAAGAAATCGTGAAAATATTACATCCGGAAAAATGCGGATTTAGCACCGATTTATTCTATAGGGCTGTAGAATTATTGAAAGCAAAAACTCCGAATCAGCAAGCGGCAGCAAAGGCTAAATTATGGGACGCGATTAACGGCAAAGCTGTATCAGCCCCAAACAAAACCCCGCATGCCCAACAGGTGAAAACGCAGGTAAGAGAATCATCAACGCCTAAACCAAAACAAACATCAAATGTGAATCAATCTGCGTTTGACAAATCAGTTAAAACAATTCAATCTAAAATTTCTAAAGCTTCAAGTACAGAAGAATTAATTAATATTTACGAATCGATAAG
>CAMNNA010000040.1 GCA_946545285.1 uncultured cyanobacterium
TTCTTGTTGAAATTTTACAATCAAATCTCTCATATAATCCATAACTTCGACCGCAAAATCATGTCCTTTTTCATCTGCTATTGAACAACCAAGCAAGTTTTCACAAGCTTCGTTCATCCCGACAAGTCCGATTGTTGAAAAATGATTTTTCCAATAAACTCCAAACCTGTCTTTTATATCTCTTAAATAAAATTTTGTATAAGGATATAACCCGCCGTCAGTGAGACGTTCAAGCAATTTACGTTTAATTTCAAGAGATTCTTTGGCAAGTTCCATTCTGTCTTTTAAAACTTCAAAAAATTCTTCTTTAGAATTTGTCTGATAGCCGATTTTAGGCAAATTCATTGTTACAACACCGATTGAACCCGTCAAAGGATTAGACCCAAAAAGCCCGCCTCCTCGATATTCTAATTGTCTGTTATCAATTCTTAAACGACAGCACATTGAACGTGCATCTTCAGGATTCATATCAGAATTTACAAAGTTTGAAAAATACGGAATTCCATATTTTGCACTCATTTCCCAAAGTCCGTTTAAATCTGGATTATCCCAGTCAAAATCTTTTGTAATATTATATGTCGGAATCGGGAAAGTAAATACTCTGCCTGAAGCATCCCCTTCCATCATAACTTCAAAAAATGCCTTATTTATCATATTCATTTCTTGTTGAAAATCACCGTAAGTATCTTCTTTCATTTCACCGCCAATAATTACGCATTGATCTTTATAGTATGACGGAACAACTAAATCCATTGTTACATTTGAAAATGGGGTTTGAAAACCGACACGGGTTGGAACATTCATATTGAATACAAATTCCTGCAGAGCTTGTTTTACTTGCTCGTAACTTAGTCCGTCATATCTTACAAACGGAGCAAGTAATGTGTCAAAGTTTGAAAAAGCTTGAGCACCTGCGCTTTCTCCTTGCATTGTGTATAAAAAATTAACCATTTGTCCAAGTGCAGTTCTGAAATGTTTTGCAGGTTTTGACGCAACTTTGCCTTCTACACCTGTAAAACCTTCCATCAAAAGATCTTTTAAATCCCATCCGACACAATAAACAGAAATTATATTCAAATCATGAATGTGAATATCACCGTTTTCGTGAGCTTCCTTAATTTCATTTGGATAAATTTTATTTAGCCAATAATTTTTGCTCACTGCTGATGCCAAATAATTATTTAACCCTTGAATTGAATAACCCATGTTTGAATTTTCATTAACCTGCCAATCAAGCTGTTTTAAATAATCATCAACCATATCAATTGATGCATTTTTTGCAAAATCTCTCATTTTGTTGTGCTGTTCCCGATACAGAATGTAAGATTTTGCGGTCTGTTTGTACTCTGATGAAAGTAACACTTTTTCAACAATATCCTGAATTTCTTCAACAGTCGGAGTTGACATGTTAGATTGTTTTTCTTTTACAAAATCGTTAACGATTTTGATAACGTTTTTAGTCAGTCTGCGCGCGGTAAACTGATCAATTTCCTTTGTAACATTTGATGCCTTACAAATAGCATTTGTGATTTTGGACGAATCAAAGTCTACAATTTGTCCGTCACGTTTGATAACTTTTTGCTGCATAATAAAACCTCCAGTCGCGTAAAGTAATAACAAAACCAATAAGCATTCCGACTTTAACGGCTGCGGACCAGTGAGGGACTTTCACCCATACTTTCCTTATTTGGTTATTTTATTCTATATTTATTTTTTTTATATGTCAATATACTTATAAATTTGTAAAAAATTTTTTTTAATATGTCTGAAATCAGCTTAATATACCAGCTAAGGGTAAAAAATTATAACTCCGTTATAACATTGTTAAATATACAAAAAAAATTAGTTGTGTATAATCAATTGAATAAGGAGGTTTTATGAGCATTAAAAAAGGCGACAAACAAGAACTATTTAACAAAATCGGGCATGTGCAAAATAATGCGTTTGAATTAAATTGCTGGACAGAAATTATGTTGGCATACATTGAAAAAATTGATGAGGATGGGGCGGTAAATTTGGGCTTGCTTGCATCTTTAATAAATGAAAAATGCGCAAAAATATTTGATGATCTTGATTCTTTTTGGCAAGATTTATATAAAATTTTATAAACAGTTTTTATATTTTGATTTTAGCGACATTATTTTTTCAAAAGATTGATTAATAAGTTTTTGCAATATTTCGTCATTTTTAGCTTTTTCATACACAGACTCAATTACCGAAATTGTTTCAGCAGTAGAATTTCTGTAAATAAACATATTTAATCCGGCTTTTATTCCCATAATACAAGCTTCAACTGCGCCAAATTCATTTGACCCATTTACCCCATTTACCCCCTTCATTACCATATCATCAGAAATTATTACCCCGTCAAAATGCAACTCATTTCTCAAATAATCAAGCGCGGTTTTACTTAATGATGTCGGAATCGGGTCTTTTTCAAAACAAGTGCAATGCAAATGCGCAGCCATAATCATATCCGCTCCGTATTCACAGGCTGATTTGAACGGTTTTATATGAATTTTTTCCATAATTTCAATAGGCAAATCTATTTTTGGCAGGGTTAAATGACTGTCAGCGTTTGCATCTCCATGCCCAGGGTAGTGCTTTTGGCAAGAAATAATACCGTTTTTAGAATAAATATCCGATACTATTTTCCCGCACTCAGCAACCAACTCCGGATCGGAAGAAAAAGCTCTTTCCCCTATTATCGGGTTATTTGGATTTGTATTTGTATCAATACATGGTGCAAAATTCAGATTAACACCATAAGATTTTAATTCTTTTGCAATTTCTGATGTTTGTTTTTTTAAAAAATTCATCCCTTTTTCGCAAGCGAATTTTGCACTCAGATATTTTTTACCGTTGTGAATATTTTGGGTACGCTCAACCCTTCCTCCTTCCTGATCAATTGATAAAAACGGAGGAATAATTGAATTTGATTTTATATCAATAATTAATGATTTAAATTGAGTTTGTGAAATAATATCATCGGTAAAAAAAATTATTCCGCCAAGCCCTTTTTTTAAAGCATCAAAATATTTATCTCCGACTGTACCAAGAATAAACATTTGATGTAGTTTTGTTTTTAAATCCAAAGAATCACAATTCATAAACAAGCCCAAAAACTTCTTCCAAATCAAGTAAATTCCCTGACTTTATTACTTCTTGTATTTTTGAATAAATTTTATCCAAATCATTTTGAGTCGGAATTTTAAATTCTTCAGGCAAAACAATATCATCTGTTGTTTTTGTGTTTATAAAATTCTTATTTATCAATAAAAATTTCTTGTATAAATCCAAGATTTTTATATGTTTAGGATTTATTTCATAGTCAGTTCCCAAATAATATTTTGAATCTTTTTTTAATTTATTCAAAAATTCAATAGAATAATCAATCTCTTCAACTGTTTCGTCTTTATCAAAAGTAGAGCCAAGACAAGGATTTCCTTGAATTTGAGCATTCTGTTTTTTTAAATACACTGCCCAAAGCATACACCCCAAACAAAACCCAATATTATTATCTGACATTTTTATAAGATTAGGAAATGTCATTTTAAACTTCATTTTTCTTTGACCCATATTTTTAAATTTATTAATTTGGTCATAAATGTAAGGGACACTAATAGATAAAATCGTTGTATGCTGTGCAAACCCAGGGTCAAAAAGAACTGTTTTTGTATCTGTCGGCATCATTAAATCTCCTTGTATAAAAGTTATTTTACCACAATTATACAAGGAAATAAAGTTTTTTAATTTTTAATTTATTACGACATTTTATGTGCTTCTGAAATAGGAATATTTTTTTGTAAAAATTTTATCGTTTCATCTTTTACTTTATTAAAGTTATTCAATCCGATCTTTGCCGCTTTTAAATATAATCCATAAGACGGTTTAACAAAAGTTACAATTGCTTCTATTTCATTTCGATGTTTAACTAATTGTTTTCCACTTGAATAAATCGATATAGCCATTAACTCAAGTTTATTAGGTTTTCTTCTTATTTTTGGCTTTTGAATTTTAGAGTCACCTAAAACGTTTCCCCGATTCTCAGAAACTCCAAAATTCAATATTTGCATAGACATAATTTCCCCTTTAGTAATTCGATTCAATATAATTTTCCGATATTTTAGATTTTTACAATATACATGTTGACCTTAAGCAATTAGCTTAAACTTATCATTTTTGGGTTTAGGCATTGATTCAGTAGTAAGAAATTTTTCGGTAATTGATCCAAAAATAAGCAAACCGGCTTCTACAACACCGGAGTACCCTATAGGTAAAGGTACAACCCTACACATGGAATTAAAAGCAGTATTAATAGCTGTTGAATACATAAATTCTTTGCCCCGGGCAGATAGATCTTTGCACCATTTGGGTACAGCTCTTTTCTGTTTGTCACTAGCATGTGGAGTAGCAGTATGAGTAGTAGTAGTAGTCTTCCTACAGTCTTGATACTTTTTAAAAGCGATTGTCATAATAATTTCTCCTTTAATTTTTATCCCCTTATGTATATATAAAGTATTTCCGGTTTAAATAAATGCTAAAATTATTTTATTATTTAACAAAACTTAATCTTGTAATTTGGCTTTATTTTTAATAAACTCAGAAGTATGAGAGAAACAAGAAAAATAAAACTTAGAAATTTTGAAATCGGAGGGGATAAATTAACTATTCTTGCCGGTCCTTGTGCTATTGAAAGCCAAGAGATTTTGGACCAAACAGCCGAAAAATTAAAAGAAATAACTGAAAAACTTGGCATAAACTATGTTTTTAAATCATCTTTTGATAAAGCAAACAGAAGTTCATTATCATCATACCGCGGACCGGGGATTGATAAGGGTTTGGAAATGCTGAAAAAAGTAAAAGATAAATTCGATTTACCGATAGTTACAGATATCCACACTCCTGATCAGGCACAAAAAGTCGCAAAAGTTGCAAATATTATACAAATTCCGGCATTTTTGTGCAGACAAACAGATTTACTTGTCGCAGCAGGCGAATCAAAAAGAATTGTTAATATAAAAAAAGGGCAATTTCTTGCTCCGGAACAAATGAAAAGCCTTATTGAAAAAGTCGAAGATTCCGGAAATCATGATATTTTGATTACCGATCGCGGAACAACATTTGGTTATAATAATTTAGTTGTTGATTTTCGCGGAATTCCGATTATGAAAGAATTTGGTTATCCTGTCGTATTTGATGCAACTCATAGCGTTCAACTACCGGGAGCAAACGGTACAAGTTCCGGAGGGGACAGAAGATTTGTTCCGACGTTAGCAAAAGCAGCGATGGCGGCAGGCGCAGATGTTTTATTTTTTGAAATTCATCCAAACCCTGATAAAGCGCTTTGCGACGGAGCAAATATGATTCCTCTAAGTGAAGCGGAAAAATTATTCAAAACATGCAAAGAAATATTTGAACTTGTGAGGTCTTAAATTTGATTATAAAAACTTTTATACAAGGCCCGATTGATGCAAATAATTATCTTTTGATTGACGAAGAATCAAAAGATGCGGTTTTGATTGATTGTTCAAGCCCTAATGATGAATTTATAAATTTGGTAAAATCAGAAGATGTGAGGTTAAAATATATTTTATTAACTCACGGGCATTTTGATCATATTTTAGGCTGTGATAAATTTAATGAAGTTTTCAATGTGCCGATTTATGTTAACGAAAATGATTTAATTCAAATAAAACTTGCCCCTGAAATGATGTTTTATTATGCCGGCGGTAAAATCTCGGGAATAAAAAATATTAATAATTTGATAAAAGACACAGACGAGATAAATTTCGGGAAATATACAATAAAAGCAATTTCGACCCCGGGTCATACAAAAGGCGGTATGTGCTACTTGGTTGACGGGAAGTTATTTTCGGGAGATACTTTATTCAAAGGAAGTGTCGGCAGATGCGATTTGCAAGACGGGGATCTGAATGAGCTTTTAAAAAGCGTTAAAGAAAAAATATTCACACTTCCGGATGAAATAACCGTTTACCCCGGACACGGACCCAAAACAACCATTGGTTATGAAAAAAAGTACAATGAAATTTCAAATATATAAAAAAGGATAATAAAATGAAAGAACAATTAGAAAAAATATTTAAGGATGCAAACACAGATATTGAAAAAGCACAAAATATCCACGATTTAGAAGAAATCAAAGGTAAATATTTAAGCCGTAAAGGAGAATTCAACGAAATAAAAAAAGGCTTGAAAGATTTATCCCCTGAAGATAAAAAAGTTATCGGATCTTTAGCAAACGAAATTACGCAAAAATTGGAAAGCGCGATTGCAGATAAATTTAAACTTTTTTACGAAAAAGAATTAAACGAAAAATTACAAAAAGACAAAATAGATGTAACTTTGCCGGGACAATACATTCCAAAAGGGCATACTCATCCTTTAACATCAACGACAGAAGAAATTTGTACTATATTTCAAAGTTTAGGATTCTCTGTTGTTCCTGATGAATTCGCTCCGGAAGTCGAAACTGAATATTATAACTTTGATATGCTAAATGTTCCAAAAGATCATCCGGCACGGGATGTACAAGACACATTTTTCACAAATATTGCTAAAAACGTTGTTTTAAGAAGTCAAACATCAGGTGCACAAATTCATGCAATGGAAGCAAAAAAACCTCCTGTCAGAATTATCGCACCGGGCAGAGTTTATCGTAATGAGAATATAAATTCACGCAAAAACAATTTCTTTCACCAAATTGAAGGTCTTTATGTTGATAAAGATATCACTTTTGGGGATTTAAAGGGAGTTTTAAACGAATTTATCAGAATATATTTTGGAGAAAGCCGTCCGACAAGATTCAGAAGCAGTTTTTTCCCATTCACAGAACCGTCAGCAGAAGTTGATGTTCAATGCATTATGTGCCAAGGAAAAGGCTGTAGGACTTGCTCCGGAACAGGCTGGTTAGAAGTTTTGGGAGCAGGAATGGTTGATCCGAATGTTTTAAGAGGGGTTGGAATTGATCCTGATGTTTATTCGGGGTTTGCATTCGGCATGGGAGTTGAAAGACTGGCTATGCTTAAATATGCAATTGATGATATCAGATTATTCTTTAATAATGATGTTAGATTTTCTCAGCAATTTAAAAACTAAAAATATTTTTCGTCATCCTGAACCTTTGGGTGAAGGATTTAACAAACAACAAAGAGGTTAAATAAATGATAATTTCCACAATCATAATGATTTTACTAATTGGACTTTTAATATTAGTGCATGAATTCGGGCATTTTGTTGTGGCGCGCGCACTTGGTATAAAAGTTTCAAAATTTGCTATAGGTTTTCCTATCGGACCAACACTATGGAGCAAAAAAATCGGTGATGTGGAATATTTAATACACGCTTGCGTTTTAGGCGGATATGTTGCATTTCCTGATGACGATAAAGATTCTGATTTACCGGCTGATTCAAAAGAAAGATTTATGAATAATCCTGTTTGGAAAAGGATGATAGTAATCAGCGCCGGTGTTATTATGAATGTTATCACTGCATTTGTACTTGTATTTATTACTGCCGTTGCTTGGGGGCAGTTACCGTCAGGCGATATGCAGGTATATATAAACAAAATAGCCGCAGAAAAAAATGCTTCTATTTGGCAAAGCGGGATTCAAGCCGGCGACAGAATTTTAAAAATTAACGGCTCGGAGATTAATTCAAGCTATGCGCTAACTCAATTTACTTCAAATTCAAAATCTTATGACGGTAAAATTATACCTGAATTTGCCACTAAAAACCTTGAAGAATTAAAAAAACTAAATCCGGGGGTAAATGATTCTGAAATATTGCCGAAAGGTAAAAATGTTAAACTATTGCAAAATGTTGTAGAACCTGAAGTTAAAGTTGAAACAGAAACCCTGAAAGGCTACAACAACTATAAAGAAGAAACTATTGATCTAACTACAGAACAAATGACCCTGCGTGATAAAATTAAAGGTCAAAAAACATATTCTGACGGCGGTGTAACGTTAAAAGATATAGCTTACGCGCAATCAGACAGTATAAGACCTTTATATATTACAGTTTTAAGAGGAGAAAAAACAATTGAATTAAAACCGGTTTACCCGAATAATGACGGAATTTTGGGAGTTATGCTTGAAAATAAACAAGTTTTGACAAAAACAAATACTCCCCTAAGCGTTATTAAAGGGACTTGGGATTACGTTTGGACACAAACATATACATTATTATACGGTTTTTATATTTTATTTGCAGGAAAAGTTCCGGTTTCAAGTATGCACGGAATTGTAGCCATCGCAAAAGTCGGCGGGGATGTAATTAATACAAACGGAATCTTTTCAGGTTTATTATTAACCGCAATGATTTCCATGGATTTGGCAATATTAAATTTCTTGCCGATACCGGCATTAGATGGCGGACATTTCTTATTCTTGATAGTAGAAAAACTTCGCGGAAAACCGTTGGATGAAAAAATTATTGAAAAAATAAGCACCTTATTTTTTACCGCATTGCTTATATTTGGGTTTTTAATAATATTTAATGACATTTTTGCACTGTGGAAACACCAACTCTAAAGATATTTTTAAGAGTGAAATTAAAATTTAAGAATCTCAGAGATTTCGATATCAAGTTTGTTTGAAATATTTAAAATCTTTAGTATAGAGATGTTCTGAATTCCGCGCTCAATACGCCCCAAATATTCTCTTGTTATTCCCAATTTTTCGGCAAAATCTTCTTGAGTCAAACCTTTACGTATTCTTTCTGCCTTTATATTTCTTCCCAATTGAATCAAAAGTTCTCTATCACCGTACATAAAAACATTTTACTATATTGACAAAACATTACCTGTAACCTACAATTTTGCATAAAGAGAATATATAAGTATGTATAAGAAAGAGAAAATACGAATGAATAAAAAAGGTTTTACCTTGGCAGAAATACTTATTGGGATGGGAATAATTGGAGTTGTGTCTGCCTTAACAATACCAAATTTAATAACAAAATACCAAAAACGACAAACTGCCCAAAGATTAAAAGTAATTTACACAAAACTTGATCAGGCAGTCAAATTATCTTCAGTAGAAAATGATGATATTTCAGGATGGAATTTTGAACAATCAGGGAAAGATTTTTTTGATCAGTATTTATTAAAATACATAAAAATAATAAAAAAAAGAGATAGTAATAACCTCAAATGGGAAAAAATATACTTTTATCAATTAAATGGAAATAAAGAAACAGGTCTTTGGGTTTCTTACTCTCCTGTTACAATATACACAACAATAAACGGAACCGATATTTTAGTGAATAACACCGCCATCTCCGGAACTTTTATAGGTAATTCATACTTCCTTATCTATATAGATTTAAATGGATTTGATAATGGTCCTAATAAGGGCGGAAAAGACATATTTTCAATAGATCTTAATAAAGATAAAGGTCTTTATTTTAATGGCACATATAATACAAGTGAATACACTTTTGAAACAGAACCAAATAACGACAGAAAAGTACTGCTTGGAAAAAAAGGATCTAAATCCGGATCTTGGGCAAGATATGGGTGTTCTAAAGATTTAAGTACCTCTTCTTGTATGTGGTGCGGAAGATTAATCCAGGTTGACAATTGGGAAATCAAAGACGATTATCCTTGGTAAAAAAAATCTAGTCAATCATAAAAAAAAACGACCCGTAAAATTTACGGATCGTTTTTTTAATCTTAGTTTAAAGAAACTACTTAGCTACGCTTGCATCTTCCATCAAGATAACTTGAATTTCTTCACCTTGTTTTGCAGAGTAGTTCAAACCAGGAGTAACTAAACCTGTAATTAAACCAACACCTGCACCAACAGGAGTACCGATTGCAACACCTGTACCGATTTTGTGAGGCTTAGGAATAAATGAGAATCCAACACCTGCACCGGTACCGACAGCAGCACCACCAACAGTATACAATGCAACTTTACCTGCTGTCATCCAAGGACCTTCTTTCAAAGCATAATCTTTGTAGAAAGGTTTTGCACATAAATCAGTTGTTTTTCCTGAAGGATCAACAACTTTATTGATTTGGATGTATGCTCTGGCGTTTTTGTTAAACCATTGAGGATCTTGAATATTCAATACGTTACCGTAGAATGTAGATCCTGCAGGGAACAATAAAGTACCTTCTTCAGTCACGATGTCTTCAGCATTTGTAAATGTTACACCGTCACCTGCTGCATGAAATTTTGATTTGAATGCTTCATTAAATTCAACTTCCAAAACGTTTCCTTCTCTGATGATGTTTCTCAAGTTAGTAATTGTAACTTCATTTGAAGGAGCTTTTTTAGAAACGTTCAAGTGTTCAGTTCCTAAAACAGTTTCAGCAACATTTTTGTATTGAGATTTAACAAGGTGCAATTTTTGGCTTAATCTGTATAATAATACAGCAGCTTCAGCTCTTGTTAAGTCTTCGGTAGGTCTTAATTCAGATTCATTCGGATGGTTTACGTAAATACCATATGATAATGTTTTAGCGTAAACTTTTTTAGCCCAGCTTGGAACTTTGTTTGAATCAGAATATTTTGACAAAATATTGTTGTTAACAGCACCGTCAATTGTGATATGGCTGATTACTGATTGAGCTTCATCTCTCAAGATTGAACCTTGAGGTCTGAAAGTACCATCCGGATAACCGTAAACTAAACCTAATTGTTGTGATCTTGCGATAGCATCAGAATCTGCGCCTGATTTTGCAACATCTGAGAAGTTTGCTCTCGCATTAATTTTCATGTTGTCATCGCCCAAAACTTTTAATAAAGCTGTAACGAAATCAACTCTTGAAATTCTTTCTTCAGGTCTGAAGTTCCCGTCTGTTAAATACATAACAGAGTTTCCTACTACTGAAGAGATTTCTGTTTGTGCCCAGTATGCGCTATCAACATCATTGATACCTGCATATGCAAATGCCGGAACAACTGTTAAAGAAAGCATACCTGCGACTAATAAACCTGCTAGTAATTTTTTCATTTTTTACTTCCTCATTCTTTTTATACTACTAAACCAACATCAGGCATATTATATAACAATCGTAAAAAAAAGTAAAGTAGTCATGTAAAATTTGTGAACATTTTTTATTTTATGGTAATTTTAAAGTAAGCTATGACAAACGGAGATTACAAAAAACTCTTAAACAAAAATAAAAAAAAGAAATACTGTGATATTTTAACAATGGGCGTAAATATTGACAAAAACGAATATTACGAAATAATACTGTCAAATTCCGCGCACCCTGAACAAATTAAAAGCAATAAAAATTCTTAAATTCGTAACAAATCTTAAATCGCACTTGCAAAAAAAAGGTCTTTATTATAATATCATTCATGCAAACGTGCATCGGTGCGCTTTTGTTGTGGAAAAAAGCCGAATAGCGCCGATTTAAGGAATTTAAAATAAGTAGCATTTAAATAAAAAAGGAAAGAAAAAATGAATAATCCTATCATTGATCAATTAGAAAAAGAATATATGGGAAAAGAACTTCCTGTATTAAATTCAGGCGATACAGTTAAAGTATTCGTTAAAATTGTTGAAGGTAACAAAGAAAGACTTCAAGCGTTTGAAGGAACAATTATTAAAAAACGCGGTGCAGGATTGAACAAAACTATTACCGTAAGAAAAGTATTCCAAGGTGTTGGAGTTGAAAGAGTATTTTTAATCAATTCACCAAGAATCGACCGTATTGAAGTTTTAAGACGCGGTGATGTCAGACGTGCTAAACTTTATTATTTGAGAGAACGTTCAGGCAAAGCTACACGTATTAAGGAAAAAATTGAAAAGAAATAATAACCATATTCATTGGTATCCGGGGCACATTGCAAAAGCCGAAAAACAGTTAAAAGAAAAACTGAATTTGGTCGATGCCGTAATAGAAGTTATTGATGCCAGGATTCCTATATCAAGTTGTTATGACAATATTTCGGGGCTTTTAAAAGATAAGCCCCGATTTTTGCTTGTAAATAAATCTGATTTGGTTGAGTCAAAAGAATTAGAACCATTTTTAGCCTATTTAAAAAAACAGAACAATATTCCGGTTATAAAAACAAGCGCAAAAAATTTCAAAGACTTAAATATCATAGTCAAAACTGCGCAAACATTGTCTGAACCAAGAATTCAGGCAATCATGAAAAAAGGACTTTTAAGACGTCCCGCGCGCATTATGGTTGTGGGACTTCCGAATGTCGGCAAATCAAGTATAATCAATAAATTAACCCATTCCTCAAAAACAAAAATCGGCGCAAAAGCAGGCGTCACAAGACAACAACAATGGGTAAGAATTAATCCGCAAGTTGAACTTTTAGATACACCCGGAATAATTCCTATTAGGCAGGATGACCAATTGCGGGCGATAAAATTAGCGTTCGTAAATTCTGTCGGAGATAATGCATATTCAAAAGATACAGCAGCACAGGAATTATTAAAAATACTTAATGATTTTCAAAAAAACGAATTCAAAAAATTCTATAATATTGAAGAAAATGAAGAACTTTCAATTGATACAATCGCAAAATCAAGAAAATGGCTTACTCAAGGTCAAGAACCTGATGTGGAAAGAACTTGCGGTTATATCTTAAAAGACTTTCGCGAAGGCAAAATCGGAAAATTTATTTTAGACCAAATCCCTGAATAAATTTTTGTAAAAATTACCTGATCAAACGGTTGAAAAAATTTATTTAAAAAAAGAATATAAATATGCAATTAAAAAAAGGAGTTTACATATGAAAAAATTTTTATCGGTAATTTTATTTTTAACATTTTCAATATTAACCGCAAATGCCGGCGGTTTTAACGGTCAAACACAAAAAGCATCAATTGTTGAAGCGCTAAAACTTCCCAATGATTCATACGTTACAGTTCAGGGCAATATCATAAAACGTCTGTCATCTGACACGTATATGTTTAAAGATAATTCAGGAACTATGACCGTTGAAATAGATAACACTAAATGGGGTGCTTTGGTTGTGAACGAAAAGGACACGCTTGAATTAACAGGAGAAATTGAAAGAAAATTCAACCAAGTCCAATTAGAAGTCGATTCAGTTAAAAAAATTAAGTAAAACTAATTTTTTTCAGTCAATAGATAATCTAATGTCTTATTATAAAATCTTGCAAATGCATATGCATTTGTAAGGGAGATTTTGTGTTTTCCGCTTTCAACATTAGACACATATACAGCAGAAAAATCCAAGTTTTCAGCAACATATTCTTGTGAAAAACCGGCTTTTAATCTTTCAAATTTTAAATTTAGTCCAAAAGTTTTTAATATATTCTCCTTATCCATAGTTTAAATTTATACTCTTGACTTTATGACCGCTATAATGTATAATTTATATATATAAACTGGAGATTATAGGAAGATTATTATGAAAACAAAAAAGATAGCCTTCACTCTTGCAGAAGTACTTATTGTTTTGGGTTTAATCGGTGTTGTGGCAGCACTTTCGCTGCCAAGTTTGATCTATAACATTAATTCTAAAATTAACGCTCACAAAATGGACG
>CAMNNA010000041.1 GCA_946545285.1 uncultured cyanobacterium
ATTTTTATTCTTGTTTTGTTATATTGACATGATAATTTAGTTTTGTATTTAAGGGGGTTCAAAATGAGAAATGACGGCAGAGCAAATAATCAAACAAGACCTGTCAAATTTACAAAAAATTACACAAAACACGCACTCGGTTCTGTACTTGTGGAATTTGGGGACACAAAAGTTATTACAACAGCATCAGTAGAGGTCGGAAAGCCTAAATGGATGGATAAAGAAGATCCAAGAGGCTGGTTAACGGCAGAATATTCGCTTTTACCTTCATCCACATCTACAAGATGTCAAAGAGAAAGAACTAAAATTTCGGGGCGTACTCAAGAGATTCAAAGACTTATCGGCAGAAGCTTAAGAGCATGTGTCGATTTAGAAAAAATGCCTGATTTAACCATTACAATTGATGCAGATGTTATTCAAGCTGACGGAGGGACAAGAACTGCAAGTATTTGCGGAGGATTTATGGCACTAAAAGATGCTGTTGCAAAACTTCTGAATGACGGAACTTTAAAACAAAATCCTATAATTGAACCTATAGGAGCGATTTCTGCAGGAATAATTGATGGCGAAGTAAAACTTGATCTTAATTATGAAGAAGATTCCCACGCTCAAGTTGATTCAAATATTGTCTTAACAAAAAGCGGTAAAATAATTGAATTCCAAACAACAGCGGAAGGAAACCCTTATGATTATGAACAAATGATCGAGATTTTTGAACTTGCAAAAAAAGGTATTTATGAAATTATTGAAAAATACTAATTTTTGGATTAATATTTTGGCATGAAAAAAATATTGGTTTTAGGGTTGGTCTTTTTAGCATGTTTTAGTACATGTGATGCCAAAAACACCAACAAAAAACAAGCAAAGACTTATTTAAAAATCAAACATAAAATTGAAAAACTTAATATCAAAAAAGAAAAAAAACAAAAAGACCTAAATTTTTTAGAAAATAGGCTAAAGATAAAAAGACAAAAGTTACAAGAAGTGACCTCAAACGAGGCAGAAGGAGAAGAAAAATGAAAAAATTAGCAGTATCACTCATGGCTTTAGCAGTAGTAGCTATTACAGTACCTGCAGTTAGCGCAAATCCTGTTAGCGATTGGTTAACAAACACTGCAAACAAGATTACTAAAACAGAAGACAGCATTACTAAAGCACAAAAAGAACAACAAAAAGCAGCTGAAAAAAGACAAAAAGAACTTAAAAAACAACAAGAAGCTCAACAAAAAGCTTTAAAAGAACAACAAGAAGCTTACAAAAAATCAATCAATGAACAAAAATCATTCTGGCAAGGTCAAAAAACTTTCTGGAAAAACTTGTTCACTTTCAAAAAGTAATTAAAGCTTAAAAAATATTAAAAGAAACGGGCATTTCATTTTTGGAATTTGCCCGTTTTTTTTATACTAACTTAATAAGAAATTTATAATATCCTGATTATATCTATTGTCTTTTGTACTAAACGGAAAAACTTCACCGCCTAATTTTTCTTTTATATCTTTAATAACCGACATAACTTTTGATTTAGAAACATAATCAATTTTTGTAACAACAGTAATTATCGGCAAATTATACTCATTGACCCATTCTCTCATTTGATAGTCGTTTTTTTGTATGTCATGGCGCGCATCAATAAACTGAATTAAATATTTAATTTGTTTTCGATTCAAAAGATATTCTTCCAAGTTTTTTTGCCAAGCATTTTGTACAGAAGCACTGATTTTTGCATACCCGTATCCCGGCAAATCAGCAATCATAAATTTATCGGAAAAATTAAAATAATTTATTAAACGGGTTTTTCCGGGAGTATTAGATGTTTTTGCAAGTTTACCGTTGTTAGAGATTGCATTGATAAAAGATGATTTCCCTACATTAGAACGACCCAAAAGCGGGAATTCATTTAAAACAGAATCCGGACATTGGGAAAGTTTTTCGGCACTTTTTACAAATTTTGCATTAATAAAACTTTTCACAAAACAATTATAAAATTTCCAAATATTTAGTCAATATCAGAAAAATCGAATAAATTCAATATTTCTATATTAAAAGCTTTTGCCAATTTTTCAACAGAATACAAAGTAGTAGAAATTTCTCCTCTTTCAATTTTTCCCATAACCGAACGGGAAATTCCGGATAATTCGGATAACTTTTCCTGTGAGATATTTTTTTTAAATCTTAATAATCTGATTTTTTTACCAAAATTCTGCGTAAGTGTGCTACCCATAAAAAGTATGTTCCGCTATTGACAAATAAAATTCAACGTCAATAATGAAAAGTATTAAAATATAAAATACAAAGAATTTCACACTGACATAACAATTTATACAACTAATTCCCAATTGCATTTTGTTTTAATATGTGCTAAAATATCGGAGGTTAAAATATTTATAAGGAGTTTTATTATGTCTAATCCGGTATTGAGAGAAAATTCTTTTAGTTCAACTTTTTCTGACGGACTTGGATCTTCTCAAGTTATGTCTATAAACGGTACTATTATGAAAACCTGTCTGTTAGGTTTGTTTACTGCTTTGACTTTTGCTTACACGTGGTCATTACAGATGGCAGGATTTGCGGATAAGGTCAGCATGCTGCAATGGACCGGGATTATCGGCGGATTCATTTTGGCTTTATTTATTACATTCGGGCCGAAAAATAAATTATTACCGATAACTACGACTCTTTACGCATTATGCGAAGGGATGGTGCTTGGAGGAATTTCTGCATTGGCAAATCAAATTTATCCGGGAATCGCATCTCAAGCGGCTATCGGAACTTTATTTGCACTATTTGGAATGTTTTTCTTATACAGAACTAATTTAGTCAAAGCTACTGACAAATTCAGAATGATAATAATAAATTCCACACTTGCTATTGCAGGGATTTATTTGGTTCAACTTGTTATGATGTTATTTCATCTGCCTGTTATGGGAATATTTTCGAACAGCCTTATAGGAATTGCATTTAGTGTAATTGTTGTTGCAATTGCAAGTTTTAATTTGATTCTTGATTTTGATTTTATTGAACAATTTTCAGGCAGAGCCGATAAAATCTTAGAATGGTACGGAGGTTTTGCACTTCTTGTTACAATTATTTGGCTATACATTGAAATTTTAAATCTTTTGATGAAGTTACAAAGTCGCAGATAAATTATTAATCTATTTTTTTAAATATCCTCAAACAGAATGATATTTAATTTTTAAATTGCGCTATACATAAATTTATGGTAGCATATATTGTATGAATAACACTGTTAAAATTATTTTATTTGGACTATTTTTAGTATTAATATTGATTTTGGCCGGTTTGGGCTTGTCTAAGGTAAAGGTTGACGATTTCCATAAAGCCGCAATCATATTTGTTGTAGACTCATCAGCATCAAATATAAAAAATCTTCCGATGCAGACTAAAACATTAAAACAGCTATGTTCAATGCTTGATCCGGAAGATTCAATAAAAATCTTAAGAGTTTCACAAGATTCGTATTTAATTTATGAAGGTTCTCCTCAATCTACTTCTGAAATTCGCAAATCAATGGAAAAATTTACTAAATATGATGAAAAAGAATACGGAACAGCTTATGGTATATCTTTTAAAAAAGCATTTAATCACGCAGTAAACATGAATAAAGACGGTTATGTTACGGGAGTTGTTGTTATTGGTGATTTAGAAAATGAAGGAGATGTTTCAAAACAGGTAGACTGGAAAGATTTGCCAAATCAAGTTCAGGATGTAGTTAACAAGACCGGAAATTTTTCTATGATGTTTTTATACGCATCACCTGACAAATTGGATTTTGTAAAAGAAACACTATCCCCTGTTTTAGGTGAAGATCACCTTATAATCGGAACTGAAACCACCGCACAAAAATCTTTAACTAAATTTTTACATGCAATAGGAAGATAAAAAAGGTTCGATTTTTTTAATGAAAATTATATTTAAAAATCAAGATACCGAAAAAGAATTTGAAAACCAATCCTTAATCACAATAGGATCAGGTTTTGATTGCGACTATGTAATTGAATCAGAAAAAGATTTTTTAATAAAACTCCAATATATCGAAAATTTTAAAAGTTATGCAATTATCAACGTTTTAAAAAATTCAGAAATTAAATGTAACGGAAAAACTTTTACAAAAGCAGTTGTCCCGAATAAATTCAGCTTAGATATTTTTGGAGAAGTATTAAATATTTCTATTGAAAATGAATCTATGAATTCTGAAATTGAAATTTTGAATCAAAAGAAATTATCTAAAAAATCAATTTTTGATTGTGATACAGAAAAAAACAGAGTTGAAATAGTAAAAGAAATCGGTTATAAAACTCAAAAATTAAAAGATTCAATCAAATCATTAAACTGTTTGCTCTTGTTTATGAATATAGCGGTTGTTTTGTTATCTTTTATTTGTGCGTTTGGAATGACAAATTTTTTATTAGGATTGAAAATTAATTCATCCCAAAATGTATTAAACTTAACAACTAATATCGGCTTTTGGACATGTATGTCTGTTATAACATGCGCAATATGTTTTATGCTCAAAATCGGTGTATATTCTTTACTGGAATTTAACAGAACAAAAAGGCTTGGTGATTCCGGATTTATACAAAATGCAGTAGTTTTTACATCTGTAATTTTTCTTTTTATGGTTTATGTAATGAATTTATTCTATTACAAAGACATCCCTGGATTTGCACCGGCAGCGTTTTTTATATCGCTGTTATTTGTCGGAGGATTAGTTTGCCTTGGTGTTGGCGGAGGATATTATAAATTCAGGCTTAGCATACAAAATTACGAACTAACAAATTGCGAATACAGACCGGATTTTGAAGGTGTTATAAAAAATTACAGAATTTTGATTGAAAGATACGTAAACAATTTGAGTGAAAATAAATTGAATAATGTGCGTTCAAAATTAATTAACAACCAAATGAAAATGATTATAGAAACTGCTGTAGGACTTTTGACAACACCATTTTTGGCATATGGGGTTTCAAATACGTTAGCAATGTGTTTTCCTGAAGCAGCAAATTGGGTCAGAATCTCTGGGTTAAGATTCAGTCCGATATTTTTGGTTTTAGCTACTTGCTTAATTATATTTGCATTTTTTGTATTTGTAAACGCGTTTTCAATATCAAAACAAATTAAGAGTTCTGATGTTATAAAATACGACGGATTCCACGATTGGGAAAGCCATGGAGTCAATATTTTAGGACTTGACGGAATAAGAACTTTGACAAAAGAAAAAACAGTTCTTCTTTCAATTGCATGCACAATCATTTTAATAGAATTCACAATGAACGTTTCATATTTCATAACAGAATTGAGCGCAGATTTTTGGGGGGTATTTTTGAGTTTTGTATCAGCCTTGGTTCCTACAGCTCTTTTAATTGCAGAAACAAATCTTTTAAGTTCAACCATGCACAAAATAAATAATTGCACAAAATTACTATCAATGCTTGATTAAGGAATATTTGATGAAAAAGATTATTTTAATTACAATATCAGTTTTTATATTTATATTTGTTACGATAAGTGTTTTATCAAGCGATACAAGAATGATTAAGCGCGTTAAAATAGTTAATTCCGCAATTAATATTAAAAATTCATCGACAGAAACAGAAATAAACAAAACCGAAATCAACACTGCCTCAGTTAAAACAGAAACAGCAACTTCTAAAACTCAAAACAACGAAGAAAAAATAAGCTACGGAACAAAACAATATAAAAGCCAAAGTTCATACGATACATATACTTCAAAACCCGAATATAATAATTCTCAATCGACTTTTTATAGTCAAGAAATGGAACGATACAATAGCCAAAAAAATTACTTGGAAAATAGGAAAAAACGCGATATTGAAAATTCAGATCAAAAATTTAAACAGCAATTTGAGGAATTTCAACGACAAAATAACAGCCAAAGGCAACCTGATAGATACGGTTATAAAGATATAGATTGGAATACATGGAAAAGTAATTTTGTAAACAAAATTTTGGAAGACAGCGTTGTTGTAACGGTTTTGGATGAATATGAAGTCGGCTCTTGGTTTTATTATTCATTTAACGTAACAAACACAGGAGAGATACAAAATATTAAAATAACATCACCATCTTTATCTCCGGAAGATAAGCAAATAGTAAAAGATTTTATCAAAAGTTATGAGCATACAAACCTGACCGTTTTTCCTAAAAACACATCAAAACAAAGAGTAAATGTAAAAGCCCTAATGCTTTTAGGTGAAAAAGAAAAAAAATCCAAACCATCTGATTTTAATGATAATGAAAGAATTAAATTTAAATACTAGGATATGAAATTTATACTTGCTAAAATCTTCATATGTAATATAATTAACCTAGGATAAGGGTGAGGTGTAAAAAATGAGTTTAGATAATTTGAGAAAAATTGACCCGCAGATTGCGCAGGGTATTGATTTTGAACTAAAAAGACAACGTGAAACAATAGAACTTATAGCATCGGAAAATATAACATCTTTGGCGGTTATGGAAGCATGCGGTAGTGTTTTAACAAATAAATACGCAGAAGGAAAACCTCATAAGCGCTACTATAACGGGTGTGAATGCGTTGATATTGTCGAAGAACTTGCACAAAAAAGAGCGTGCGAACTTTTCCATATGGATCATGCTAATGTTCAGCCTCATTCAGGCGCGCAGGCTAATATGGCTGTATTTATGGCTACTATGAAACCGGGGGATAAGGTTTTATCAATGGATTTGTCAAACGGCGGGCACTTATCACACGGTTCACCTGTTAATTTTTCAGGGATGTATTTTGATGTGAAAAGTTACGGAATCAATGAGTACGGCGAAATTGACTATGAAGATGTTCGCAAAATGGCATTGGAACATAAACCAAAATTGATAATTTGCGGGGCAAGTAATTACTCTAAAATTATTGACTTTGCAAAATTCAGACAAATTGCTGATGAATGCGGGGCTTTATTATTAGCCGATATTGCCCATATTGCAGGATTAGTTGCTGCAGGCGTTCACCCTTCACCTGCGCCGTATTGCGATTTTGTTACAACTACAACTCATAAATCTTTACGCGGCCCAAGAGGCGGTATTATTATGTGTAAACAAGATTTTGCACAAATTATTGATAAAGCGGTATTTCCGGGAATGCAAGGCGGGCCTTTGGAACATATTATTGCAGGAAAAGCCGTTGCCTTATTAGAAGCCTCAAAGCCTGAATTCAAAATTTACGCACAACAAATTGTTAAAAACGCAAAAGCCTTAGCTCAAGGCTTAATTGACGAAGGATTAGATATTGTCGGCGGTATGACAGAAAATCATTTGATGACTTTAGATTTAAGAAAAACCGGTAAAACAGGCAAAGACATGGCAAATGTTCTGGAAAAAGTAGGAATTACCGCAAATAAAAATACCGTTCCAAACGATCCGCAAAGTCCTTTTATTACGTCAGGAATTAGGTTGGGTACTCCTGCAGTTACAACAAGAGGATTTGTGGAAGATGATATGATTGAAGTCGCAAAAATTATTGCATCTGCAATATTTTCGTCAGATAATGAATTGGGATTAGCGAATTTAAAACAAAGAAGTTTAAAACTTTGTGAAAAATATCCGCTTTATCCGGAATTATAAAAACAGGAGACAGAAAAATTAGTATTATAAAATTAGCAGATACAAACGCACACGTAATTGGAATGGTAATAGCCTATATTTTTGGGGTATTTCTTGTTCCTTTGGTTATAAGTTTTTCTAAAAAAGAAGGTTTGGTAGATCTCCCAAACGAAAGAAAAATTCATAAAAAACCCATATCACGACTTGGCGGAATAGCAATTTGGGGAAGTTCAATGCTGACATTTTTATGCTTGGTATTGATGAGCTGCTACCCTTCAGGAAAGCTGATGTCCGGAATTTTACTTGGAAGTTCATTAATGTTTTTATTGGGATTGGTCGATGATGTATACGGGCTTGGCGCTAAATTTAAATTATTAATTCAATTGTCGATTGCAACAGTTGTATACCTTCTGGGTGTTCAAATTGATAGCTTACCGTTTATCGGAACGGAATTAGGACTTTTGTCATATCCTATTACGTTGTTGTGGATTGTCGGAATTTCTAACGCTTTGAATTTTATTGATGGAGTTGACGGCCTTGCAGGGTCTGTTATTACAGTAAACTCCATTACTTTAGCAATTTTGGCTGTTACATTAACACCCCCGAGCCCAATAAGCGCACTAATAGGTTTTATTTTAGCAGGTTCCATGCTTGCATTTTTAACATTTAATTTCAATCCGGCAAAAATATTTATGGGGGATAGCGGAGCGCTGTTTTCGGGATTTTTACTTGCGACTATATCAATAACAGGAGTCATGAAAGGCGCAACTCTTGCAATATTGCTGCCTTTTGTAGTTTTAGCTGTTCCGATTATTGATATCACTTATTCATCTTTGAGAAGAATATTTAAAGGGCAGTCACCATTTGTTGCGGATGCTGAGCATATTCATCATAAACTTTTACATGCCGGGTTTTCGCAAAAAAATACAGTTGTTATTTTGACTACTGTTGCAATTATAGCAGGCGCGCTGGCATGCTTATTTGCAAACAGATTTACAAGCTACAACGCTATTAAATACGATTTCATACTTACTATAATTTTAGTTGGAGTAATGCTTTTATTAAATTTAATAAGGGTATTGACAAAAAAATAATTTTGTTATATAATCCGTACAAACAAGATTCTGATTACTCAGTTTCGGCATCCTATATAAACGTCGGAATATTTAAGTGCAGATTCTTTATAACATTCTTTTTAAGTTAGGTGTTAGTACATTTAATTAGAAAGACGAGAATATAAGGATTTATTGTATGACAAAAGTAGAAGCAGTAAATAACAGAACAAATCACAGAAATTACTTAGGATCTGTCGTTCAAGGCGCAGCAATTGGGGCCGGAAGCGGTTATGCTCTGAAGTATTTAATTCCATTGACAAAATCCGAAACGAATAATGATGAATATCGTGCAAAAATCAAAGAAATAAAAGAGGATCATAAAAAATTCGGGAACTTAGCTCAGGAATATTTATCGGAACTTCGCAAAACTCCGGAAAAATCCGCAGCACAAGACGAATTTATAAAAATGTTTGAAGGATTGAAAAAAGGTTCTAAAATGAAAAAAGGGGCAGTTCTGACTGCTGTCAGAAACCTTGAAAAAAATCATCCAAAAGAAGTCGGCGCATTTTTAAGCCTATGTAAAGAATTAAGAACTTTAACTAATGAATCGGTTTCTTTACATATTGATGCTTACAGAACATTCTTGAAAAAAATTCGTCCGACATCATTTTTCTTAGCAACAGGTGTTATTGCAGGAGTTGCATCTGCGATTGGTGTTGAAATTTCTAATAGCAGAAAACAATCAAGAACAATAAACAAAATTGCATAAAAATTTTATATTTGAGTCTATATAATTACGGCAGGGCAGTTTGTCCTTGTCTTTTTTTTATTTACTCACCAAATAAAATTGAACGGTTTTGTTCCATATTTTGTTCAACCATCTTTTCGTATTCTTTAAATTTGTCCAAAATCTCTTTATCTCTTGGTTGAAAAAGTTTTGACAATGCACACATATCAAAGAAAAATGTGTAAATTTCAGGCATAATCGAATCTCCTTATATATTATGTATATATAAAAACATTTGATTTGTTTTAATTGCTATTTTGAGAATTTTTATTAATATATCTTAAATTTCTTACAATTTTAATTAAATCATTAAAAAAAAACTTATGCGACGCGCTCTTTTTTCATAAAATTGAGAACATTTGTAACTACATTTGATTGAATATTATCAGGGGCATCCTTCAAATATTCAAAAGCCAAAAATAATGTTCGATTTTGGTCATACCAGCGTTTCATAGAATAAGTTTTAATTTTGTCATAAACCAAAGTATAATTTGGCTTATAGCCGTTTGAATTTAGTTCTTTCAAAATTTGATTTGCATACCGAAGCCTATCATCACCATTTGACATTTCTATTTTACTAATCACCATGCATACATCCGGAGTTAATTCATACCAGCGTTTTGTCATACTTAAAATCCTCTTTTTCCTGAACTTAATATATCCTATGTATATATTATATATCTAATTCTTTAGTATTGTAAGCCTAATACTTTAGAATTAATACAATTTGTTACAAAAAAGGCGGAAATCCTTGTAGATTCCCGCTTTTAGATTTTATGTTTGTAACAACTATTCTTCAATTTCATCGTCAGAAGATTCATCAGCAGCAACTTCAATATCATCTTCATCGACTTGTTGTTGATTCATTTCTTCTTCGATTTCTTGTTGAAGTTCATCCTCAGCATCATCTATATCATCGTACGAATCTTGAGATTCTGTCATATCAGGTTCAATTTCTTGCGCCATGATTTCAGATTCAGCCTGTTCCATTTGAGAAACAGATTTAATATCAATTTTCCAATTAGTCAATTTATGAGCAAGGCGAACATTTTGACCTTCACGACCAATAGCAAGACTCAATTGATCATCAGGAACAACAACTAAAGCTTCGTGAGCGTATTCATCATCAGCCATAATATCAACAGACACAACTCTTGCCGGAGATAATGCATTAACAATATATTCAACCGGATCAAGAGAATATCTTACGATATCAATTTTTTCATTTTTAAGTTCGGAAACAATAGTTTGAATTCTTGAACCTCTTGGACCTATGCAAGCGCCGACAGAATCTACTTCAGGGTCATTTGACCAAACAGCAATTTTAGTTCTGTAACCTGCTTCACGAGAAATTGATTTAATTTCAACGATACCGTCTTCGATTTCCGGAACTTCAAGTTCGAATAATTCTCTAACGATTTCGGCATGCGCATGAGAAACAATAACTTGCGGTAATCTTGTAGTTTCTTTAACATTAAGAACAAAAACACGAATTCTGTTACCCGGTTTATAATATTCACCCGGAATTTGTTCTTTTCTTGGCATAATAGCATCAATTTTGCCGATGTTAACAATAACATTTCTACGATCATCGACTTTTTGAATTATACCGGTAATAAGAGTACCTTTTTTCTCCATAAATTCGTTTAAAACGAGATTTCTTTCAGCCTCACGAATTCTTTGAGTCAAAACTTGGTTAGCAGCCTGAGCAGCTATTCTGCCAAACTGTTCAGGAGTAACTTCTAATTTTACTTCATCACCCAATTCAACGTCTTCGTCAATTTCTTTAGCTTCAGCCAACGAAATTTCGTTGTCTTCATCTTCAACAGAGTTAACAACTGTTTTACCTTTAAATATCCCGATTTCGCCTGACTGTTCGTCTAAATAAGCTTCGACATTAACAATTTCTTTAACTCTTAAATGTTTTTTGTAAGCCGCCACCATCGCGTCACAAAGTGATGCAATTACAACTTCTTTGGAAATACCTTTTTCTTTTTCCAACTCTTCGAAAACTTCACTTAAGTTTCCTGCTCCGATTTTGATCATTTTTTTCTCCTTTATTTTTTAATCAATATACAATTTTGCTGACTGAATATTGGATTTAGGAATATGCAATTCCTGACCGTCATCAAATCTAAAAAAAGTTAAACCTTCGTTCATATCGTAATCTACAAGTTCACCTTTAAAAATTTTTTCTGTTTCACCTTCTAAAGGTTCTTTTAATTTTAAACTAATCCTTCTGCCGGTAAAAATTATGAATTCCTTTTCGGATTTAAATTTTCTTTCTAATCCCGGAGATGAAACTTCGAGGTAATATTTAACAGGAATCAGCTCATCTAAAAAATTTTCCAAACTTCGGGTTACGTTTTCGCAATCATCAAGAGTAATGTCACGTTCTTTAGAATAAAGATAAATTCGCAAAAACCAACGATGATTTTCTTTTGAAAAATCAATTTCAATAGGAATTAAGTTAAACCTCATCGCCGTATTTTCAATAAGCGGAGTTATTTTTTCCAAAATTTCTATCCTGTTAATTTCCTGACGCATAGATTTTCCCTTTACTAAATTAAAAAAGAACGGGGACACCGTTCTTTTTTTAATGCGAGCAATACTGCTCTTTTCCTTTCTCAATATAAATCATCCGTCATTGTTTGTAAAGTGATTGTAAAGATTTAGTTACTTAGATTATATATTCTTATTTTTCTTAAGTATTTACAGCTGCCTCATATTCTTCTTTTGTAATTAATTGTCCGTCTTTTGAATAGACTGTATTTCCTGTTAATGGGTTAGTGCCTGTTCTGTATTGCGAACCGTTAACTGTTGTTGGAACTTGTTTCATTACAAAACTTAGATCAACTTTTGGGGTGAGATTATCTCTTGTATCAATTGCACTTCTGCCTTTTTCATTTGTTTTTCCCATTCTGCCAACTTTGCGACGTTCTGAACTTGTATCGACCTCTCCAATTATATCTGCACTTCTAGCATTATTTTTGTCGATATATTTTTGTGCAATTTTATCTTGCTTTTTCCATTCTTCTACTTCATCTTTTTCCATTTTTTCAAGACGTTTTTTGTTAGAATCAATTTGTTTTTTTAATACTTCAACATTATTTTTATGAGTTTTGAATTTTTCTATTGCGCCTTGCGCATCTGTTAAGGCTTTCTTTGCATTTTCAAAGTTGGTTTTTGCAGTTTCGACATTTTTTTGTGCTGTTTCTAATTTCATTTCAGCATCAGGCAATTGCTTTTCTGCATTTTCAAGTTTAGTTTTTGCCTCTGCTAATTCTTGTTTAGAAGTATCTAATTTTTGCATTGCACTATCTCTTGCCTCTTTGGCTTTTTGTTCAGCACTGGTTGCAGCCTCCAAACGATTTTGAGCATCGTTTTGTGCTTCTCTAGCTTGTTGTAATTTAGTTTGAACTTCGGAATATTTAGGATCAGTTGGTTGCATACCAGATAATTGAGCCTCTAAATTCGCAACATTTGCTTTTGCTTGTTCAAGACCCCTGTTTGCTGCATTAGTTTCTGCTTGAGCCTTATTATATGCATCACTTGCAGTTTTGAAATCAGAATCAGCTTTAGATAACTGATTTTCAGCTGCGCCTTTTTCGCCTTTTAATTTATCTATTTGACTTTGGGCTGATTTTACGCCTTTGTTAGCTTCTCCGACCTCTTGTTCTGCTGTTTTCACACCGGTTTCAAGTTTTGAAATATTATTCTGGGCCTCCGTAGCTGCTTGTTCTAATCCGGAAGTTTGACCTTCTAAAGTCGATAAATCAGACTCAGCCGAACCTATGGCTGTTCTTAAAGATGCTGAATCACTTGCTGTATTCATAGCAGAAACGGATCCGGATATTTCGCCTGAAACCCCGCCTGATGTTGAATTTCCTAACGCACCTGTTGCCTGATCTAAAGCTTCGGATTTAGATTTAGTTAAAATTGCAGGTAAAACTGT